>NZ_BCVJ01000036.1 GCF_001591685.1 Ligilactobacillus murinus DSM 20452 = NBRC 14221
TTCTACATTTTATATAGCAGGCATTAAAGGTAAGAAACGCTATGTGATCTTTCCCTTATTAGAGGCCGAAGGTGTTCCATTTGGTATTTGGCTTGTCAGTGGCCGTGAGGTTAGTTTCCTACACTTTGTGACAACGCCTAAGATGTTGCTTTTTGTTGCGCTTTGTCTAACATTTGCTGCTCCTTTGCTCTATTTTTTAGACAATGTTATGGGGATCACTAGAAAGATGCACGGATAATTATGCTAGTACAAGGAATGTGGCTATTCTTAGTAAAGAGTAAACATTTTTTAGAGAAGCTTTGTGAGAATGGCTCAAGCTGTTTTTACAGAGCTTCTTATATTTTTTCCAAGATATGTTTGCAGATCGTTGTATGACCGAATATGAATAGAAATGTGCGAGATTTGAATATTTAAGTGCTGCATTTTATATGAGTGTTACCATAGAGGCGTAGAAGGAACTTCAAGTGACAAGATAGGAGTGATCTACTATGAGAAAATTATGGAAATGGTGGCCAGCTGGAGAGAGTAAATATGATATATTAATATACTTTGTAGTATTTCCATTTGTGTCCTGGTTTAGTAGTGATCATGATGTTAGTTTACTGCATTTTATGGTAATGTATCAGCTTTTGTTTTTTGTCGTATTCTGTTTATGGTGTTCCGTTTCGCTATTTTTTAGACACTATCATGGAAAGAAATAAAATGATGCACAGGTAATTAGGCTAGTTCAAGTAAATGGGTAAGCTAATATGGATATTTTCACAACACTTCCCGCAGAAATGTGGGGAGTATTTTTTAGGCTATTTTTTATAGACATTAACTGATATTTACTCATTATGAGTAAGGATAGGACTAATAAGCTCATTTATACAGAAGACAAAATTAAGAATTTGGACTGTAGATTTTGCAGAAAGTATTGAAGGAATCGATGAAAATGAAAAGCAAGTTCTAAAAGCTTTATCAAAGATAGATGGTTCTCTTTCAAAAAAAGAACTTCAGGCTGAAACAGGTCTTTCAAGACATTATGCAACAAAGTCTTTAGAAAAATTAATTACCGCAGATTATGTTTTAGAGGAAGGGGCAGGAAGAAGCACACGATATCGACTAAATAGAACTTTGGAACAAAAAGTTGCTACGATCAAACAAAGGGCAGCCGATTTAAGAATCACGAAAGAGATAAATTAATCTGCAGAAAAAATGGCTAATCTGCAGAAATACTTCAATGGAATCTTGATAATATGGGATTTGTTTAGAATTTTAATCTGCAGAAAAAATAGCTAATCTGTAGAAATGTTGTTGTCTATGTAATTATGATCAACCAAAAGAACCAGCACATTTGTGGTAGCCACAATGTGCTGGTCAATTTGATTGGGCAAAGAATTTAGCTTGGCAATAGGTCCGTGAATAATCAAAGATCTGTCCATCGTTTAGATAATAGATATCTTCGAGTCTTAAAGCTGGACTGTTAGGTGGTAGCTCAAGTGCTTTAGCTTGTTTTTCATCTAACAATACGCTATCAAAGTATTTATCAGAAAAGCCGATCTTTAGTCCTTGTTGGCGAAGGTAACTAAAGATCGAAGTACTGGCGACGCTTTTGGGAAGCTCACCTACTAGCGCTACAACATAAAAAGATTCCTCCAGACAAAACGGAGCGCCATCCAATATTTGCAGACGCAAGATCCGATAGACCGAGTCTTTAGAAGTCACTTTGAGATTTTGTGCGACGTCAGGTGGTGCTAAGATTTTCTCAAATGCTAAGACTTGATGTTTGATATGTTCATGGAAATTACCAAAAAAACCAGCCGTATTTTGGAACAGTGGAGTATACGCTTCACGTTGGCGCCGTCTAACAAAGATCCCACTGCCTTGAACTTGATAAACGACATGAGAATTTTCAAGATTTTTGAGCGCTTGCATCATCGTATTTTTACTCGTCCCATAAAGCTCCATCAAAGTTGTTAGATTGGGAAGCTTTGCGCCATGTGGCAGGTCGTGTTCTTCGATATAATTTTTTAGTTTAGCAGCGATCGCTTGATGTTTTAACATAGTCTCACCTACTTTGCTTTTAGTATAGCACAATGAAAACGCTTGACAAAATGTTTGGGAACAATTTAATATATAAGTGTACCCGAACAATTAATACATAACCTAAGAAAGGGGCTTATGCAAATGATCCACCAAACATTGAAACCGTTCCCTAACGATTTCTTGTGGGGTGCTTCAACTTCGGCCTACCAAGTTGAGGGTGCTAGTTTAGAAGATGGCAAAGGACCATCTTTTCAAGATACTAAAAAATTACCACCAGGGACCGCTGATCTAACGGTCTCAGTCGATCATTATCATCGTTATAAAGAAGATATTGCCTTGATGGCTGAGATGGGTTTTAAAGCATATCGTTTCTCGATCTCATGGTCACGGGTCTTACCAGACGGGATCGGAAAAGTTAATCCTAAGGGAATCGAATTTTATAATAATTTGATCAATGAATGTTTGAAATATGGTATCGAACCGATCATCACGATGTTTCATTTCGACATGCCGGCAGCTTTGGAAGAAAAAGGCTCTTGGAGCAATGCTAGCTCTTCTGAATGGTTTAAGGAATTTGCCCGAGTTCTCTTTGAAAATTACGGTGATCGGGTCAAATATTGGCTGACGATCAATGAGCAAAATATGATGACTCTCGTAGGAACACTGATCGGTACCTTGCGTGTGCCAGAAGCAACAACGAACTTGACTAAAGAGATCTATCAACAAAATCACCATCAATTGGTCGCTCAAGCAAAAGCGATGCAACTATGTCATGAGATGTTGCCAAAAGCAAAGATCGGTCCGGCTCCAAATATCGCATTGGCTTACCCTAACAGTAACCGCCCAGAAGATATCATCGCTGAACAAAATGCCAATGCGATCCGTAATTGGTTGTATTTAGATATGGCTGTTTATGGGCGCTACAATAACTTGGTTTGGGCGTATTTAGAAGCTAAAGATGCGACCCCAACTTTTGCACCTGGGGATGCTGAAGTTTTAAAAGCAGCCAAACCTGATTTTATCGCTTTCAATTACTATACGTCGTTTACCGTCGAAGCAAGTGATGGTAGTGAACAGATCGCTGATAAATTTGCTGATCAACAATCCGCAATGTCTGAACCAGGATATTACCGCAGTGTACAAAATCAAAATTTGAAAAAGACCGAGTTTGGTTGGGAGATCGATCCAGTTGGCTTTAGAGCGACCATGCGTGCTTTATATGATCGCTACCAACTTCCATTATTGGTCACGGAAAATGGGATCGGGGCTTATGATGAATTAACTGCCGATGGAAAAGTCCATGACCCATATCGGATCGTTTACTTGCGCGAACACATTGCTCAGATCAAAGAAGCGATCTCAGATGGAGTTGAGATGTTAGGCTATAATCCATGGTCGGCGATCGACTTGATCTCAACGCATGAAGGGATCAAGAAACGCTATGGTTTCATCTATGTCGATCGAGACGAATTTGATCTCAAAACTTTAAAGCGTTACCGTAAAGATTCCTTTTATTGGTATAAAAAAGTGATCGCAACTAATGGTGAGGATCTAAGTGACTAGCACTAGATAAGAGTATGAGTTACAGGGGCATATAGATTTATGCCACAGTCACGGTCTATATTAAAGAAAAAGCAAGCAGGTGAAGGTATGTATTTTAAGCAGAGCTTTTCTACGCCACTAGGAGAATTGCTGTTAGTTGGGACCGAAACTGAACTTGTGGGATCTTGGTTTACTGATCAAAAATATTTTGCGCCTGAGCTTTCACTCGAAAAAATCGCAACTATCGAGACACCAGCATTAAAACAAGCTAGCGCATGGCTAACAGAGTATTTTAATGGTCAGCTCCCGACCACAGAGCTTACTTTAGCCCCCAAAGTTACGCCGTTTAGGCAACGGGTATTAAACCAACTACGAGCGATTCCTTATGGAACTACGGTGACCTACCAAGAGCTAGCAAACAAATTAGCTTCACACCCAAGAGCTGTTGGTGGGGCTGTAGCACATAATCCCTTAAGTATTTTTATCCCGTGTCACCGCGTCTTGGCAAGTGATGGCAGTTTGCATGGCTATGCTGGTGGCCTTGATCGCAAACAGGCACTACTAGAACTTGAGCAGATCTTATAAAAAATATTGCCAAATCATTTAAGAGAGTTTAAAATAATAAAAAATATCTAGGAGGCAATATAAAATTATGGAGATGTCAAAAGAACGTCTGACTGCTTTTACTGATGCAGTATTAGCGATCATTATGACGATCTTAGTTTTAGAGTTGAACAAGCCCGAAACGATGACTTGGGCTGCTGTTTGGGAGTTACGTGAGAGTTTCTTTGCCTATACTGTCTCTTTTTTCTGGTTAGGAACGATGTGGGTCAATATGCACCGAGCTTGGCATAATATTGAAAAGATCAACAATGAGTTGGTTTGGAATGCTTTGATCCTACTATTCTTCTCCTCATTTTTCCCATATACGACGAGTTTAGTAGCTGACAATTTTAATAGCCCAGTTGCCCAAACGATGTATGGAATCGTAGTCTTATTAGTGACGGCCTGCAATATTTGGATGTATGTGGAGTTAAAACGTCTAAATAAAGGGGTGTCAGTGGAAGATGGTTTTAGTATTTTAGATGGTCGGGGAATGATCGATGTAGTGCTTAAGATTTTGGGCTTGATCTTGACTTTGACGGTTTTTCCGTCAGCGATGATGTGGGCAGTTTTGATCACTGCGATCTTTATTGTCTTGCCACGTTCGATCTAGCTGGTAAATAAGTTGGTGGTAACACCAGCTTATTTTTGTTGTAAGTACAAAAAGTACGTTTGAGTAAAAATAGTGTTAAAATGCCGATAATGCTAGTTTGAAAATAAATTTAAAGGAAATAAGATGACCTTTAGTAGGATCAATTGGTCGCTCAAGCTAAAGCAATGCAACGATGGCATGAGATGTTGCTAAAAGTAAAGATCGGTCCGACTTCAAATAGTGTGTTGGCTTACCCTAATATTGGTACAAAAAAGTGATCGCGACTAAAAAGCCAGTTGCAGGCTCTAAGTAGCGTTTGGCATAGACATGAAAAGCACCGGTATAGGGCATCGCAACACTTAATTCCCCCAAGCAAAGCATAACTGAAAAGACTAAAAGTGCTCCGATCAGATAAGCAATGATCGTCCCGATCGGACCTGCTTCATGGATGGTGTAACCTGAGCTCAAAAAAAGACCAGTTCCAATAACACCGCCTAGTGATATCATTTGGATATGTCGTGCTTGCATTTTACGGTTCAAGTGTGTTTTATATTCCATAAAGATCGTCCCCCTAAATAATAGGCTTACATTTGAAGATAAAAGTGATAAAATGTTGAGTACAATTATAACAGAATTTAATTTTAGAAGGGAGCTTTTTAATGACAGAAAAAATTTTTAATAACTTACATGTTTTAGATGGGGCTATGTCGACCGAATTAGAGAAACGGGGAGTCGCTACTAATAATAAACTTTGGACGGCTAAAGCTTTGATCGATGATATCGAAGCAATCTATGAAGTCCATAGTGCCTATTTAAAGGCTGGTGCTCAAATGATCTTGACTAATACTTATCAAGCTAATGTCTATGCTTTTGAACGCTTGGGTTATTCACGTAAACAAGCTGAGACCTTGATAGCGATCGGTATTTTAGTAGCTAAAAAAGCTCGCGATGATTACGCGCTTAAAACGGGGAAACATGCGGTGGTTGCCGCTACGATCGGACCGTACGGGGCTTATTTGGCTGATGGAAGCGAATATAAGGGCGATTATTTGCTGAATACAGCGCAGTATCTGGATTTTCATGTTTCGCGTTTACAAACGATCTTAAAACAAGATCCCGATTGTCTTGCATTAGAAACGCAGCCCAAGCTTTCTGAACCGTTAGCTATTTTGGAGTGGTTGAAACAAAAGCAAAGTACATTGCCAGTCTATGTTTCCTTTACTTTACAAGATGAAAAGACCTTAAGTGATGGGACAAAGTTGCAAGAGGCAGTCAAAAAAGTTGCTAGTTACCCACAAGTTTTTGCAGTGGGAGTCAATTGTGTCGCTCCTGACTTAGTCGAAAAGGCGATCAAGACGATCAGACAGGTGACAACTAAAAAAATCATTGTTTATCCTAACCTAGGATCGGTCTATGATCCAACAACTAAGACTTGGCAAAAATCAGATAACGCCTTGCCTTTTACCCAGTTGGTCGCTAAGTGGCATACAGCTGGTGCCGATATTATCGGAGGCTGTTGTACAACGACTACTGAGCAGATCAAACAGATCGCAGCTTATTTCAAGGACGAGCAAAAAAATAAGTAGAAAAGATCACCTAAAAAGTGTGACATAAGAGCTTTTTGTATCAGAGATATTAATAAAGGCATCTTCAGAATTCCAATATTTGGAATTTGAAGATGCCTTTTACTTATATTGCAGTTGCTTTTTGGCCTACTGCTTTAATTTGTCTTTAGCAGATCGCGATAAAGGATAAAAGTCAAGCCAGTAGCTAAGAGCCCATACAAAGCTCCGATATAACCTACATTTGCTAATGAAGTAAATTCAACTGTTTGCGCTGCTGTAAGTGAACCTAGTGAAATCCCTAGGTTAGCAAAGATCGAATTAAGTGATGATGCTAGATCAAGGGATTGCGGATATTTTTTCTCAGCAATGTCTAAAAACATGAGCTGAGTTGAAGCACCATAGCTGGCAAAGCAAACGCAAAGTAAAGCAATAGTCGCTGCTCCTAGCCAAGGAAGCTTAATGGCAGAGCCTAAAAGTAACATCAACAGTGTCATCGTGATATAGACGTAACGTAGTGGTTTTAATCCACCATTATCGGCTAAATAGCCCCCAAACTTATTTCCAATGATAAAGAAGATCCCCATGCCAAACAATAACCAGTTGAGCCAAGTGTTATTGAAGTGCATCTCATTAGTGAAAAGCGGGCGGATATAGGTATAGATCGTATAGTCAGCAGCACATACAGCTACGACAAAGGTGACACCTAGGAGTACTTGCTTTTCTTTGAGGAGCGCAAATTGATGTTTGAGTGTTCCTTTGAACTGTGGTGTATCTTTAGGAACTAGCCCAAACAGTAGACATAAGACGATAAATGTGATCGCACTGATCATCCAAAAGCTATCGTGCCAAGAAAAGGTCGTGCTGATCAAAGTTCCAAGGGGGATCCCGATGATCGAGGCTAAGCTAAAGCCAGCAAAGACCCACGAAACTAGGCTAGCACGTTTGTGGCGGGGGGCAATGTAGTTTGCCATGACCAAAACGATCGAAATGATCGCTCCAGCTACACTAGCTGTCAAGATCCGCGATAATAAAAGCGAAGTAAAATCAGTGGCTAAAGCAGTCCAAGTATTACCGATAAAGAAGATCAAGATCAGTGCTAGTAAAACACGATGTCGTAAAAAATGATTGCCAAATGATGTTACAAGCGGGGTGCTCAACGCATAGACAAGTGCAAAAATGGTAACTAATAGCCCAAGTTGAGACAGTCCCGTACCAAATTCACTCGAAATGTCTGGCAAGACCCCGACGATGATATACTCATTACATCCGAGCATAAAAGCGATAAAAACAAATAAACATGCCTGTAAGCGATATTTCATGATAATTGTGGTCCTTTCGATTAAAATTACATTTATCATTTTAAACCACTAAGGCAACTTTTGGATATTAATTTTTACCACCCTAGTTCTGAGGCATTTTTAGGAAGGCGTAATTTTTGCGCTGCTTCTTCGCTAAAGACTTGGTCTAAGAGCGTAAAGGCGCGGTTTAATTGTGCTGTGGTGATCACAAGCGGGGGTTGGAAGCGTAAGATATTGCCTCGTAAACTGATCATGATCACACCCAGTTCAAAGGCGCGATGGATGATCTTGGTCGCAATTGCAGTGGACGGCTTTTTAGTCTTAGGATCAACGATATCGATCCCACCATTGAGACCATACATCCTGACATCACCGATAAAATCATATTTTGCTTGAGCTTGTTGGAAAAAGGTCTGTGCTACTCGCCCTAATTTTGTCGAGCGATGTAAAAGGTCTTCTTTTTCGATGACTTCAATAGTGGCTAGAGCAGCTGCGGCAGTGAGTGGATTTCCTGCGGTAGTAAAGACATGAGCTGGGGCTTTTAATGATTCCATGATCTCAGCTCGGCCGATCACGGCACTTAGTGGAAGACCAGATGCTAGTGATTTACCGACACTCATAAGATCGGGTTCAAGTCCAAATTGTTGGATCGACCACCATTTGCCAGTTCGGCCCATTCCCTGGTTGACTTCATCGACGGCAAATAAGATCTTGTGTTCATGGGCAAATTCATAGACTTTTTGGAGATATTTTGTGGGGGCTTTGATGATCCCACCATCACCTTGGATCGGTTCGATCAAGATGCAAGCTACTTCATCGGGAGGAAGATAGGTCTCAAAGGGGAGCTTAAAGGCTTCAAACATACGGTTTACAAATTGCTCTGTTGTTTCATGCGGAGCTTTTTGCCAGGGGTCAGGGTATGGGACTTTGATGATCCCAGGAAGTAGAGGTCCGATTTTTCGGGTCATATTCAAACTGACACCTGAAGCAGTAAGCGAGCCATAGGTCGAACCGTGGTAAGCTCCAGTAAAAGTCACGATGTATTGTCGCCCAGTGTAGGCGCGCGCAAATTTAATGATCGCATCATTGGCATCTGAGCCCGAATTTCCCCAGGCTAATTTGACAGGACCTGTCATCGGTGCGAGCTTGGTCAAGCGTGCACTCAATTTAGCAGCGATCGGATTAGCAAAATAGGCTGGTGTGTATTGGATCAACTTTTGAGCCTGTTGGGTGATCGCTTGGACCACGGTCGGATGACAGTGCCCAGTATTGGTCGATGAGGCAGAGGCTAAGAGATCGATATATTCTTTGCCATCAGCATCAGTCAGGAGGGCGCCGTTTCCTTGTGCGATCACGAGATCAAAGTATTTGATCCGTGATTGTGAAGCTAAACTGCGGGCTTCTTGGTGAAGTAATTCATCATTTTTTGCCATAGTAGCACCTCATTTCTGTTTTTTCTTAAAAAAAGATTACATGTATTATAAACCTATTAACTCAAGATTTAAAGTATATTTTTTAAGTGATTTAGGGAAATTAAGGTTGCTAGAACTTAAAATTGAAAATAACTTGTGTGATATATAAGTGCCGTTTTGTTAAAGATTTTGTTATAATAAAGCAGAAAGGCTCGAATAGTAAAATTAAGAATTAGCCGTGATTTTTACAGAAAAAATTTAGAATATTAATCAAAAGGAGTGATCGGAGTGTCAAAGTCGGCAATTGATGTTTTTGCCCATGTCTTGCCTCCTAAATTTTATCAGCAATTATTACAGTTAGCGCCAGAATTGCCCCAAAAATATCCTTTTATCAAAATGCCAGCCTTAAGTGATCTTACTATCCGCCAAGCGCATTTTGATGGGCGAGTAAAGCAAGTTATTTCAAATGTGAATTTGAATCCTGAAGACTATACGGATCCCACTTTGGCGGCAAAGTTGTGCCAAAGTGGAAATGAAGAATTGATCGAGCTAGTTAAACGCTATCCAGCAATGTTTGTTGGGGCAGTTGCGATGGTCCCTTTGAACAATTTAGAGGCCACAGCTGAGATCTTAGAGCAGGTAAAAAAAGAGCCCAAATTATTAGGGATCCAATTATTTACCCGGGCATTAGGAAAAAGCATCGCAGATCCAGCATTTTATCCGGTGTTTGAAAAAGCGGCTGCTTTAGCGATCCCGATCTGGCTACATCCAGTCTTTGACGAGCGTAAGCCAGATAATAATATCGTGTTTAGTTGGGAATATGAGTTGACGCAAGCCATGTTACAATTACTCCAAAGCGATATTTTTATCAAGTATCCGCAATTAAAGATCATTGTGCACCATGCTGGGGGAATGGTCCCGTATATTGCAGAGCGGATCGAGCATATTTTACCAGCTGAGCAGGCAAAAGACTTTAAGAAGTTTTATGTAGACACTGCACTGTTAGGAAATCATAAGGCTTTAGAATTGGCAGTGGCATACTATGGAAGTGACCATGTTTTATTTGGAACGGATGCTCCATTAGGGATCGCGCCAGTGGGGCCAACAAAAGAGATCACAGCTGCTTTACAACAGGCAAATTTGACGTCTAAAGAGCGCGAGCAGATCATGTATTTAAACTTTGAAAAATTAATGGCAGGTGATGTGAAGTGACCAAATTGGAATATCCGCCTTTATTTAGATTATATGAACTTGAGATCAAACCAGAAAAAAAAGCGGAGTTTGTGGCTTTAGGACAGAGAAATTTAAGTTTATCGATCAAAACTGAGCCACAGACCCTAGCGATGCATGCGACTCATAGCGATGAAAAGGGGCTAGAGAATCTGATTTTTGAGCTCTACCAAGACACTGCGGCACAAAAACGGCATCAAGCTTCACCGCAATTTCAAAAGTACGCGACTTTTGCTAAAAATGCGATCGTCAATCGTAAAGTGGTCGATCTGATACCAGAATTATTGTTAGAAAAATTTGATTTTTTAGGTAAAGGTACTCCGGATAAGATAACGGTAAAATTGGCAAAGTTACAATTAGAAAAAGCAAGTGTCGCGGCCTTTAAAGCGGCGGTCTTTAGTGAGATGCACCAAGCGATCGTGCTTGAACCAGGAGTTTTAGCGATGTATGCGGCCACGATCCAAAATAAGCCAGATGAATGGATATTTTTAGAATTCTATCAAGATAAACAAGCTTATGCCAAACATCGTAAGACCCCACATTTTAAAGAATATATCAAAAAAACTACCGACCTAGTTGCTAAAAAAGAGCTATTAGATCTAACAGCTGATACTTTAGTCAGTCAGGGGAATTTGAGCTATGAACGTGGAGCTTTTGCTTGAGCAGTCTAAATCCTGATCTATTGCTGATCGCCTTGATCGCATTTGGGGCCACAGCACTCAATTCAACTAACTATATCAGATATCTGATCAAAAGAAGCTAGAAAAGAGAGGCGTTATTTGCGTCTCTCTTTTGTTTTGGGCTCAAATACGCTAAAATTTAGGTGTATTTCAATAAAGTGAGTGTGAAAAATGGAAATTGATTTAAGGCTGATGCAAGCAAGTGATTATGATGAGATCTTGAAAATGGTGATCACAACTTGGGACTATCGCTCTTGGGTCCCTAAAGACCTAGTTTGGCCGATGGCAGAATATTTTTTGAGTGATCTTTTGCAAAAATCAGATCATATCGTTGTGGTAACAGTCGATGGGAAAACTGCAGGGATCTGTGCCGGCGATGTTTTAGACTATACGAAGATCCAACGTTTTTGTTTGCGAAAAAAGACAGCGGCTTTAGAGGCGATCTTAAAGCAGACCGAACCTGATTCGATCTTTGAAAAATATATTCAAACGATGGCATTAGATCAAGAACTACTCCTTCAAAGTAACCGTGAATTTGAGGGGAGTCTCAATTTGTTATTGGTCAATGGAAAATATCGTGGCCTAGGTTTAGGGAAAAAGTTATATAACAATTTTTGTGAGTATTTACAAAAAAATAGTGTCAGATCATTTTATTTATATACCGATGATTCCTCAGATTATGGATTCTATGAACATAATGGATTGGAAAAATTAGTTGAGAAGCGTTTTTACTGGGATGAAGGCAACGAAGAGACGGTTGAGACCTACTATCTCTATGGTAGAAATTTTAGCTGAGTAAAATCTTTACAAATTTAGCTTTTATCGTTAAACTTAGGTGGATAATAATTCACAAAAGAGGGTGTAAAGCTTATGTCGATGCTGTTTTCAGCAGCTAAAGTAGCGTCATTAGATCTAAAGAATCGAATAGTGATGTCGCCCATGCGGACGTATAGTGTCCAAAAAGGGGATGGAGTCTTAAATCCATTGCATTTTGCTCATTATGGAGCACGTGCGGTCGAGCAAGTTGGGTTAGTTATCCTTGAGATGACCGCTGTTGAACCTGGGGGGCGCACGACTGAGCATGATTTAGGTTTGTGGAACGATGAACAGGCAAAAGAATTAAAACGTCTGGTCGATTTTTTACATAGTCTAGGTACAAAAGTTGGGATCGAACTCGGACATGCGGGACGTAAAGCTAAAGCCGAACTAGTACCAGTCGCACCGAGTCTGGTTGAGGCCTACAGTGATGAGTACAATGAGCCAAGTGCTTTGAGTAAGTCTGAGATCAAACACATCCAAAGCGCTTTTGTAATGGCAGCTAAGCGGGCTAAGAAAGCTGGAGTTGATCTGATCGAGCTTCAGGGAGCTGAGGGCTTTTTGATCGATGAATTCTTTTCGCCACTTCTCAATCGACGTGATGATGAGTATGGTGGTGAGCTTGCAGGGCGTTATCGCTTCGTACAAGAGATCATCACTCAGATCAGAGACTTTTATGCAGGGCCATTGTGGGTCCGCTTGTCGTTAGATGATTACGCTAAAGAAGATGAGCAAAACAAGTTGACTGAATGGCAAACTATTGGTCGGTGGCTAGAACGTGATGGGATCGATTGTTTGAGTATCACGACTGGTGGCCTATTTGATAAAAAGCCAGACCACATTTATGAAGGTTGGCAAGTTCCTTATGCAACGGCAATGAAAAAAGCCGTCGCTTTACCGATCGCAGTTACGGGGATGTTACTTGATTCAAAGCTGTGTGAGTATATTTTAGAAACAAAACAAGCTGATCTGATCTTAGAAGCTCATGTATTTGATACAAATGCACGTTGGGTCGTTGAAGCTAAAAAAGAACTATATGAAAAATAAATATAGCGGGCTAAAGATCTACAGCTGATCTCTAGCCCGCTATGTTTATTTTTGTTTACGTTTGATCTCTAATTTACGTAAGAATGGTAAGATAACGCCCATTCCAAAGATCAAAAAGACAAAGAAGAAATTCATCATCAATTCATGAGTGAATTGTTTTGTTCCAAAATGTGCATTTTGTGGAATGAATCCCATTGTCGCACAGACAAATGTGAATAAGAAACACCAGAAACCAACGAGCAAAGCGCCGGTACGGTTTTTGATGAAGATATAGTCTGAACTAAATTTATCCTGTTGCCATCTAACTGCGATGAACGCAACAAAGACTAAACAGGTCTTATACGGGGAGACGATCCCGTTTAAGTTAAGCAACCAGTTATAAATGGAGTTGATATCAGGTAAAGTCCCACTCAAAAGTAAAAGTACTAAGGCGATCCCAGCTGTTAGAGTATAACTATGGACGGGACGCCCGTTTTTGTTGGTCTTTGTGAGCCAAGTTGGCATATATTTTTGGTTGACATCGCCAGCAAAGACGCGGCTGGCAGCGTCGATCAAGACAGCGAGTTGAGCCAACATGAAAAATGATTGGACAACGGCAAAGACATACATCAAACTATTGCCCCAGCCAAGTTGTTGACTTAAAAGTTTAAAAGCGTAATAAGGTCCGTTCATCTTGAAGTCGTTAGGAATGTTATTGGCATCAAAGAAAACGGCCAAAGCTAGCGTCCCAAAAATCGTTAATGCTCCAGTCATCAAGGCAAGCAACCACATGGAACGTGGAAAATCACGTTTAGGATCTTTCATACGACTGATGTAAGGTGCTGCAAGTTCAGCCCCTGACATAGCAAAGATCAATAAACCAGTCGTTGAAAAATAATGTAGACTGAAATTAGGTTTGAAGGCTGACCAATCAAAAGGTTGTGTTGCAATATGTGCTCCATGTGTTAAAGCATAACCTGTCATTAAAACAAAGAGCATCGACATGATAAACATTGCGCCCCCACCGATCAAGGATAGGATCTCTAAGGCGTTTTTGAAAATATTTTCCAAAAGAATGAAAGCTAAAATGATAACAAATGTCAGTAAGCCAAAAGTAAATGTGGACATGTGACTGCTCAAAGTAGCGTCGCCCAAGATGATCCAACTGAAGGATACGATGATCGAGTTAGAGACATCAACTAAGTATGGGATAGTTTGGACCCAATACATCCAAGAAGTAGCGTAGCCAAAGAGATCACTACCAGTTCCACGTCTGATCCACGAAGCAAGTCCACCTGCTTGTTGGTCGAAGGTCAAACCTAATTGGCTGACGATCAATTCGTAGGGAATGACATAGACAAATAACATGAAGATCCAAGAGACAACTACCGATAGCCCTTGATTTTGAAAAGGATAAAAGATATTTTCAAAACTGATGATCGTAACAAAATCAAGTAAAGTCAAGACGAGCCAAGGGGTATATTTCTTTTGGTCGAGTGAGTTTTGGTTTAAAGTATTCAATTTTATCTCCTTTATTAATGCAAAATCTGAGTTTATTTTGCATTAACACCAGGATGCTTGTTTGAATGCACACGAATTCCTCCTTTATGAAAGTAATTACTTTTTTCATTTTAAAGAATTCGTTATGAAATTACTACCATAAATTTGTTTTTTCTTATGAAAAAATATAGAATTATTTTGAAAAAGTGAGTAGGTGAAAAAATGAAGAAATATCTAAAAATAGCTACCCCGGCTAAACTGCAGGCAGACATAGCTAAGAAATGGCCAACGGTAGAACTGACCCCTGAGCTTTCAGGAGCTAAATTAGCAGCGCTAGTGATCGAAGCTGGTGATCTTAAGCAACGTGCGCTCGCGGAATCGATCTGTCAGCGTTCTGGCTTAAAACTCCCGCTAATTGAGGTCACGGCAGAAAATATTGCCATTGATATGAAACGGATACTTGAGTTAGCCACGGCTTATGAAAAAGAAAATGTACCCGCATTTTTGTTAGATCTGATCAATTTTGCCGATGAAAGGGCAGTCAGCTTTACAACGCCAGGACACCATAATGGAAATTTTTACACACGTCATCCAGCAGGGGAAGTCTTTAAAAACTTTTTTGGCGATAATTTTTTATACGCCGACGTTAGTGATACGATCCCTGAGCTGGGCGATACCTTGACCCATGGGGGAACCCCGTTGACAGCTGAAAAGCAAGCTGCTAAAGCTTTTAACGCCGATAAAGTATATTTTTGTACAAATGGGACTACCAGCTCAAATACGATCTGTGCGACCGCAGCTTTGACCGAGGGCGATCTAGTACTCTTTGATCGTAATAACCATAAATCACTCTACAACAGTGCCCTTGTGATGACAGGTGCTAAACCGGTCTATTTAAAGACTGATCGAGATCCTTTAGGCTTGATCGGACCTTTAGTAGGAAAGGATCTAGATGAAAAAAATATCCGCCAACAGATCGCAATGGTCGATCCAAAAAAAGCTAAAGCTAAACGACCTTTTAGACTAGCGGTCTTACAGCTAGAAACATATGATGGAGTCTTTTATGATGCCCACTATCTCATTAAAAAAATCGGGCCATTGTGTGATTATATTTTATTTGATTGTGCTTGGGGAGGCTATGAACGATTTGTCGAGCTGATGCGCCAATTATCGCCATTGAGTCTAGAATATGGCTCAGATGATCCTGGGATCTTAGTGACCCAATCGGTGCATAAACAGCAAGCTGGAGTAGCCCAAACTTCTCAGATCTTGAAAAAAGATGCACATCTGAAGGGGCAAAAACGTTATATCGATCATAAGCACTTCAATAATGCCTATCTCAAATATGTTACCACGAGTTACTCTTATCCGATCTATGCGTCTTTAGCGGTCAATGCAGCGATGGCAGCTAGTCAAGCTAACCGTGCGTGGTGGGAAGAAACACTGGTCAAAGGGATCGAATTTAGAAAGAAGCTATTGCGTCAAAGTAAGCTGTTTAAACCGTTTGTTCCCACCAAAATAAACGGTATTTCCTGGGGAAATATCCCGACTGAAAAGCTAGCGACTGACCTAAGCTTATGGCAACTTGATCCTAAAGATACGTGGCATGGATTTAACAAGGTTGCTTTAGGTGAAGCGATCATCAGTCCTTTGAAATTAACGATCACTTCTCCTGGAGTCGATCTAAAGACAGGAAAATACACTGAAACTGGGATCGTGAGCCCCTTAGTCGGCGAATTTTTAATAGAAAAAAGGATCATCCCAGGCAAAGCTGATCTCTATTCAACACTTTTTTTCTTGACCCCTGGTGAAGATGAGCTTAGTTTACAGACATTGCTGACAGCTCTATTAGAATTTGAGCAGCTCTATTTGACAGATGCCCCGTTAAAAAAAGCCCTCCCCCGTTTTTATCGGCAAAATAAAGAGCGGTATGCTGGCTATACTTTAAGACAGTTATGCCAGGAAATGCATGAATATTTTAAGGAACAACAGATCTATCATCTACAACAAGCATTATTTGTCAAGCCCAAGCTTCAAGCCTATAGTTGTTTACCACGCACAGCTGATCTTGCCTTTATGCGTGGGCAAGGCAAGTTGGTCCCACTAGATAAGATCGAAGGTAAAGTCGCGCTTGAAGGCGCCTTACCGTACCCGCCTGGTGTCTTTATCGTGGCACCGGGTGAAAGATGGCAAGCCTTAGATGTTGAATACTTCAAGGTACTGCTTGGGGCCATGGAAAAATTCCCGGGTTTTGAACCAGAGATCCAAGGTATCTATCTTGAGCGAGATGAAAAGGGACATCTAAGTGCATCAGGCTATGCTTTAGATGATATTTAGATAGTAAAAAAGCGCCTTTAAAGTGGAATAGCCCCCCTAAGTTAGCTTCTTTTGTCCAACTTGGGGGCTATTTCACTTTACGAGCACTTTTTTGATAGGCGAGACGTGGTGTGTTGTCATCAGTCAAGATGATCCCACAATAAGTAAAACCATTTTTTTCGAGTAGATGTTGCATACGTTTATTATTTTGATGGGTGTCGATTCGAATGTTTGGTTCGAGCTGTTCACAAAAAGCTAGAGCCTTACTAAAGGTGCCTTTGATTTTACCGTTCCCAGCAATGCGATGGATCGTACCATAAGGCTGGTCATTGAGCCAAGCACCATCGATCTGCTGATATGTTGGATCTTCACCTAAGATAAAAGCAAAGACACCCCCGATGTTTCCGGCTTCTTCAATGACATAGAGGTGTTTAGCGGTAATATCAGCTTTTAAGAGATCCAAGGGCGGATGACTTTTTCCCCATTGGGTAGGATTGTTGTCTTTTGCCATTTGAGTACGGGCAAAAGTATAGATCGCATTGATCGCGGGGAGATCAGCGGTAGTGGCTAAGCGAATAGTCAAACTTATTTCCTCCTTGTTAAAATATTTAGCTTAATTTTAGCAAAGAAAATTTTTTTTGCAAGAGGGATTGCATTTACGAAAAGTAAGTGTTATTGTATTGATAACGATTTGAAAAGAGGAATTACGATGGAGACTTTAGTTATCAACAATATGGCTCATACATGTTGTCCTTCTTCGCGCCAGCTAGCGAAGAAGGTCCATTTGAGTTGAGTTTTTTAACGTAACTAGGGGGACTTCTTCAACGTAAGAGGGCGCAGACTTTTTAAAGTTTGCGCCCTTTTTTCTACTCAGATCGCAGAAAGAAGGGAAGAATATGATATATCAGGATGTATCACAGCTGATCGGCCAAACACCGTTGATGAAACTTGCAGTCGAAACGCCAAACCATGTATCGATCTATGCCAAGTTAGAGATGTTTAATCCAGGTGGCAGTATCAAAGATCGATTAGGGGAGTATCTCATGGATGATGCCCAGAAAAAAGGCTTGTTGACAGCAGAAACGACCATCATTGAACCCACCGCGGGCAATACGGGGATCGGTCTAGCTTTAGCAGCTCAAAAACGGGGCCTAAAAACGATTTTAGTCGTGCCCGAAAAATTTAGCCAAGAAAAGCAGATCTTGATGCGTGCGCTAGGTGCAAAAATAGTACATACGCCAAGTGGATCAGGGATCAAAGGTGCGATCGCTAAAGCCAAGAAATTAGCTACTCAGATCCCGGATAGCTACTTACCGCTACAATTTGAAAATCTAGCTAATCCAGCTGCTTATGCAACTAGTTTGGCTCCAGAGATCGTTACCGAATTTACAAAAAACAAGTTGAGTTTGGCTGCTTTTGTAGCCGGTGCCGGCAGTGGGGGGACGTTTGCTGGAATTACGCAAGTGTTAAAGCAAAAATTTCCTGGGTTAACAGCAGCAGTAGTTGAACCAGAAGGCTCGATCTTAAATGGTGGCGCTTCTCACAGTCATTTGACTGAAGGAATCGGAGTTGAATTTATTCCGCCATTTTTTGCTAAAACTAAGCCAGATATGGTTTATACGATAAGTGATCGAGAGGCTTTTGAACAAGTCAAGCAACTGGCGCTGACAAATGGTTTATTCGTTGGAAGTTCGAGTGGCGCTGCTTTGGCGGCTAGTCTGAAATTAGCAAAAGAGCTCCCTCAAAACAGTAATATCGTCACGATTTTTCCCGATAGTTCAGAACGTTATTTAAGTAAACACATTTATCGATTCGAGGAGGAGATTTAAATGAAATTTGATTCAAAGTTGATCCATGGTGGTATCAGTAGTGATAAGACAACAGGTGCGGTGAGTGTACCGATCTATCAAGTCTCGACCTATAAGCAAACAGAACTGGGAGGAACACCAGCTTATGAATATTCTCGAACTGGTAATCCAACGCGCCATGCACTGGAACAGCTGATCGCAGAGTTAGAAAATGGTACGCGTGGTTTAGCTTTTGCTTCGGGATCGGCAGCGATCCATGCTGTTTTTAATTTATTTTCTAAGGGAGATCATGTCGTCGTAGGAAATGATGTATATGGCGGAACTTTTCGGTTGTTGAATACAGTCTTAAATCGTCTTGGCTTGGAATTTACAGCCGTCGATACCCGTGATTTAAAGGCAGTCAAACAAGCGATCCAGCCAAATACTAAGGCGCTCTATTTAGAAACACCGACTAATCCTTTGTTACATGTCTCTGATCTGAGTTTATTAGCTGACTTGGCCCATGCTAACGAGTTATTGGTGATCGTGGATAATACCTTTGCGACTCCATATTTACAACGGCCATTAGATCTAGGCGCTGATATCGTGGTCCATAGTGCTTCAAAATATCTCGGAGGTCATAGTGACCTTGTGGCAGGCTTAGCAGTCACTAAGAGTCAAGACCTCGGGGACAAATTAGCTTACTTACAAAATGCGATCGGGGCTATTTTAGGGCCACAAGATAGTTGGTTATTATCGCGGGGGATCAAGACATTAGCGGTCCGGATGCGCGCGCATAACGAAAACACTAGAGCTATCTTTGAATTTTTGCAAAAGCACAAAAAAGTTGCTAAGATCTATTATCCTGGTGATCCAAGTGCGCCAGAGTATGAACTTGCCAAAAGACAAATGCGTGATTTTGGGGGGATGATCTCATTTGAATTGGTAGCTGGAGCTGATGTAAAAGCCTTTATCGAATCCTTGCAGTTGATCACGCTAGCAGAGAGCTTAGGTTCAGTAGAAAGTTTGATCGAAGTACCTGCGATCATGACACATGGTGCGATCCCGCGTGAGATCCGGCTAAAAGATGGGATCAGCGATGAATTGATCCGCCTATCAGTGGGGATCGAAGCAAAAGAAGATCTGCTCCAAGATCTAAAGCAAGCTTTAAAACGGGCCTAGGTAAATTTAAAGAATTCTTTAAAAGTTTTAAGTTAAAAGTTGTGTACAATTAGTAAGTACAGGGAGCAAAAAATAATTGCGAGGTGACGCAAAATCAGATTTTTACGTTTCATTTGGAATCTATTTTTGACCCTTTTTATCACTGCTAGCTTAAGTTTAGGCTTGTTGTGGTTTATGACTAGTCCTTACGCGCTCCCAGTTGTGCGTGAGATACAGACTTTGGTAACTAAGATCATTCCAGTTCAAGGAAAGCTACCGAATGTCAAAACTGAAAGCATATCCCAAGGTGATCCAACGGCGCAAAGTTATTCTGAAGATACCAATGCGCAGGCGTCAAATGGCGCCCGTTGGAGTAAAAACACAGCGACTGTTTATCTTGAAGCAAGTGATGAACGCTTCCGAACCGCCTATTTAAGGGCAATCGAAAATTGGAACCAAACTGGGGCTTTTAACTTTGATTTGACTGATGATAAAAAACGAGCCCAGATCATTTTAAAACAACAAAATGATGCCAATACCAGTGCAGCTGGGGTGACGCATACCATGATAAATCAATTGACGAATCGTCTGACTAGTGCAGATGTTTATCTCAATTCCTATTATTTACTGAATGCGCAGTATGGTTATTCCCAATTACGGATAACTAATACGGCAGAACATGAATTAGGGCATGCGATCGGTTTGGCGCATGATGATGAAAATGTCTCAGTGATGCAATCGGCCGGATCATATTATTCGATCCAACCAAAAGATATCGAAGCTGTAAAAGCACTCTATCAAGAAGGCTAGAGTTATTAGGAGAGGTCTGCTATAGTTGAGAAGTAGCAATGAGGAGTGAGGTAACTGTTAATAAAAATGTAGAA
>NZ_BCVJ01000037.1 GCF_001591685.1 Ligilactobacillus murinus DSM 20452 = NBRC 14221
CCAAAAATTAGATGGGGCTAATTTTTGACTAGACAATTTTAAATGGTAGCAAAATGGTAGCAACTGATGTTTAAAGTTGATCAAGTTTATTTCGTAGCTTGAATATTGAACAATTAAGTTAATTTTAAGCACTCGTCGTTGAGTGCTTTTTATTATGCGTTTGTGCTCGAAAATGGCAAAAAAATTACCCTCTGACAAAAAGTCAAAGGGTAAAACTGGTTGGGGAGATCAGACCCGTAACAAGATCAACTCGTTACTCACAATGATCATTGACTATGATCAAACGAATCCATGAAATATTACGCTGTTTAAAGTGCATTCCACATATCATTGAATAAGTTTATACTAACACGCTGGATCTGAGTTTTTTTACTCAAATTCGATCTCAAGTACACTTTCTTCTAATTGTTCTAAGAGTTCGTATTTTTCGATGTAATCGAGCCAAGCTTGGTGGTCATATTTATTTTTGATCGCGTTGCGCAATTTGGTATAGATCCCATCAAGAAAAGTATCGTACATTGCATCTGCTGCTCGCTGGACTTTGGCATCATTCCAGCGAGCAGATTTCGTACGATTCTGATTTTTATTGGCTTGGTAGTCTAAAGCTCGTGCTTGAAATTTACTCAAAGCCGAGCAGTGCTCATTTAAATAAGTCTCAAATTCCTGTTTATTCATAATATAGTCCCTCTTTTGCGAATGTATGTTCTTTTTGCGTATTATAGCACATATGTTCGTTTGTTGGGCAAATAAATGCTGAATTTTTAAATTTATCTTTAAATTACTTAAATCAACAGTTTAAAGATTGCTTTTGTAAAATAAAATAGTAAGATGAAAAGTGAGAAATAGGGTTGGTTAGTAAAACATTGGTTAAAGGAGTTATGCAGCATTTATGAAAAAAGACGTATGGCGTAATGATGAAGAATATATGAGCTATGTAGGTGAGTTGCTAGAAAAGCCAGAAGTCCAACGATTGGCTGATTATACGCAACACCATTTTTCAACACGCTTAGAACATTGTATTGCTGTTTCCTATGAAAGCTATTTACTTGCTAAAAAATTCCACTTAGATGCAAAAGCCACGGCTCGTGCGGGCTTGTTGCATGATTTGTTTTACTATGATTGGCGTGTGACTAAATTTGATCGTGGCACGCATGCGTGGATCCATCCACGAATTGCTGTGCGTAATGCAGAAAAGCTGACCGTACTGACCCCACGCGAAAAAGATATCATTATCAAACACATGTGGGGCGCAACGACCTGCCCTCCAAAGTATCCTGAAGGTTATATTGTGTCATTAGTTGATAAATATTCGGCGACTGAGGAATACAGTAAACATCTTTCTTTGAAATTAATGAGTTCACTAAAACACGCTCTAGGCTTTGCGAAAGTAAGTGAATAGTGTAAAATAGTGTTAAGCACTATTGAAAGCACAGATAATAGGCCCGTATCACTCGATAGTGCGGGTCTATTTGTGTAATTTAGAGAGGAGTATGTGTTTTGAGTACACAATCAGTATTCAAAGTCTGTCCGAAGTTCCAAAAGACTTTTGGGATTTTAGGGAAAAAATGGAATGGTTTGATCATCGAAGTTTTATTGAATGAAGGTCCACAGCGTTTTAAAGAAATAGCACAAAAAGTTGAGAAATGCAGTGATCGTGTTTTAGTGGAACGTCTAAAAGAGTTGGAAAAGGAAGGATTGGTAGAACGTGTGATGACTAGTAATAGCTCACGTGCGGTCTATCAGTTGACCGACCGGGGCGCAGCTTTAAAAACGATCATGCAAGAGATCCATGTTTGGTCAGAAAAGTGGTATTCTGAAGAAGATTGCAAATAACTACTTGACTATTTATGCATGCGAGCTTAAACTGAATTGTAGAATATTTAAAAACGTAGACGGAAATTAGTAAGCTGATCGATCAAGACAGAAAAGAGCCGGGAGCTGAGAAGGCTTGCTTGATCTAAAGCTGAATTTCACTTCCTGAGTTGCTGTTGGGATTCCCTAGGATGAATAACAGATCGGTTCATGACCGTTTTATCATGAAAGAGTGCTGTTATTTACTTAACAGAACAAGGGTGGTACCGCGAAGCCTCGTCCCTTTTTAGGGATGGGGCTTTTTTACGTTGGATCAGCCGAATGAAAGGAAAGATTAGTGTGAATCTAAGAGAAAAACTTGAAGAGATCAAACAAAATGGCTTAGAAGAAATTAGGCGTGCTGAAGATACTAAACATATCAATGACGTCAGAGTAGAATTATTGGGTAAAAAGGGCTCAATTACTGAAGTTTTACGAGGAATGCGTGACTTAAGTGCAGAGGAACGTCCTAAGGTCGGAAGTTTTGCTAACACGATCAGAGATGAATTGACTCAAGCGATCGCTGCAAAGCATGCTGAATTAGAAGAACTAAAGTTGGCCAAACGTCTAGAAAGTGAAACGATCGACGTTACTTTACCAGCTACCCCAGTCAAAACTGGGACACCTCATGTTTTAGTCCAAGTTATCGATGAGATCGAAAAACTCTTTTTAGGGATGGGCTTTCAAGTTGTTGATGGACCTGAGATCGAAGAAGATCATTACAACTTTGAAATGTTGAACTTGCCTCAAGATCACCCTGCCCGTGATATGCAAGACACATTTTATATTACTAAACAATTATTAATGCGGACTCAAACCTCGCCCGTTCAAGCACGGACGATGGAAGTACATGATTTTAGCAAGGGTCCGTTAAAGATGATCTCGCCAGGTAAAGTCTACCGTCGCGATACAGATGATGCAACTCACTCGCATCAATTCCACCAAGTAGAAGGCCTGGTCATCGACAAAAATATTACAATGGGTGATCTAAAAGGTACGTTAGAGCTGATCGCTAAGACGGTCTTTGGTCAACAACGTGAGATCCGTTTGCGTCCAAGTTACTTCCCATTTACAGAACCATCTGTCGAAGTCGATGTGTCTTGTTTCAAATGTGGTGGTAAGGGCTGTTCAGTTTGCAAGCAAACAGGTTGGATCGAAGTTTTAGGCGCTGGTATGGTCCATCCTAATGTTTTGAAGATGGCTGGTGTCGATCCAGAAGTTTATGGTGGTTTTGCCTTTGGTCTTGGACCTGATCGCTTTGCTATGCTCAAATACGGTGTCGATGATATTCGCGAATTTTATCTAAATGATGTTCGATTCTTACAACAATTCGCACAGAAAGGATAACTGATTCATGAAAGTTTCAACAAAATGGTTAAATGAATATGTGCCTGTCGCTGACCTTGAACCGTTAGCATTGGCTGAAAAAATCGAAAGAACGGCGGTCGAAGTTGCTAGTACAGGTAAACTTGAAGATGGACTAAAGAAGATCGTTGTAGGTTACACTTTGGATGTTAAAGATCATCCAAATTCCGACCACTTGCATATTTGCCAAGTAGATATTGGGGAAGAAGAGCCGTCACAGATCGTGTGTGGTGCGCCTAACATCAAGGCGGGGCAAAAGGTCATTGTGGCTTTGCCAAATTCACGGATCGCTGGTAATGTGAAGATCAAACGCGGTAAGATGCGGGGCGAAGTTTCTGAAGGGATGATCTGTGCTTTACAAGAATTAGGTTTTCCTGAAAGTGTAGTCCCGAAAGAATTTGCTGATGGGATCTATGTTTTACCTGAAGATGCTAAACCAGGTGAACCTGTTTTTGGATATTTAGGGATGGACGAAACGGTGATCGATCTTGATATCACTCCAAACCGTGGTGATCTTTTAAGCACGCGTGGTGCTGCTCATGAGATCGCAGCTATCTATGATCGTGAAGTGACTTTACCAGTTCCAAACGTTGTCGAATCAGCCACAGATGAGATCGCTGATCACGTTACCGTCAGTGCACCAGAAGAATTAGCTAAACCATATATGATGCGGGTCATAAAAGATGTCAAGGTCAAAGAAAGTCCAATGTGGTTGCAAACCCGTCTTTGGAATGCGGGTATTCGTCCGTTGAACAATATCGTTGACGTAACAAACTATATCTTGCTTGATTATGGTCAACCGTTGCATGCTTTTGATTTGGATAAATTGGGATCTAAGCAAGTCGTTGTGCGCTTGGCTAAAGAAGGCGAAGTGCTAGTTACCCTTGATGGTGAAGAACGTAAATTACAACTAAATGACATCGTGATCGCAGCTAATGATGTACCAGTCGCTTTAGCAGGCACGATGGGGGGCTTAGATACTGAGATCAGTGATGAAACGACCACTGTTGCTTTAGAAGCAGCTGTTTTCGATGGTCATCGGATCAGAAAGACTTCACGGCGGGAAAATTTACACTCAGAAGCTTCAATGCGCTTTGAACGTGGCGTTGACGTATCAGCTGTCCGTGAAGCTTTAGATGCTGCTGCTGCAATGATCGCTGAACTAGGCGAAGGTCAAGTGGTCAAAGGTGTAGCTAGTGTCAATGAACCAGAAACTACTCCGACAAAGATCAAGACCTCAGCTTCACATATCAATAAAGTTTTAGGCACAGAATTGACAGTAGAACAGATCCAAGCTATTTTTGATCGCTTAGGTTTTGAAACGACAGTCGTGGCTGATGACTTGACGGTATATGTACCAACAAGACGCTGGGATATTGCGATCGAAGCTGACTTAGTTGAAGAAGTAGCTCGGATCTATGGCTATGACAATTTGCCAACAACGCTCCCAGCAGGCCAAACGACACCAGGGAGTTATACACCGGCTCAAAAATTGATTCGGCAAGCACGGCAGACATTAGAAGCAACTGGCTTAGATCAAGCTATTTCATACGGGTTGACGACTGAAGAAAAAGCTAAACGTTTTGCCTTAGAAGAAGCTTTACCGACTAATTTAGATTTTCCAATGAGCAGTGAACATACAACGGTTCGAATGAACTTGGTCTCAGGGCTTTTAGACGATCTAGCTTATAATGCAGCACGTAAAGTTAACGATGTTGCGTTATATGAACAAGGACGTGTCTTCTTTAGAGATGAAGATCAAACACGTCCACGTGAAGTTGAACATATTGCTGGGGCGGTAACAGGCTTAGTCAATGAGGCTAACTGGAATACTACAAAACAAGAAGTTGATTTCTTCTATCTTAAGGGGATCGTAGCGAACTTGTTACATGAATTAGGTGTGACTAACGAAACTTATCAAGCAACTGCTATGCCAGATATGCATCCTGGTCGGACCGCTGCGATCTATGCAGGGGAAACTTACTTAGGCTTTATCGGTGAAGTTCATCCTAATACGGCTAAAGAATATAAATTAAAACAGCGAGTTTATGTTTTTGAGCTTGATCTACAAAAAGTTATCGAGTTACCAAAAGAGGCTAAACTTTATACACCAGTCTCAAAATATCCATCGATCACGCGTGATATCGCTTTGGCAGTTTCGACTGCTGTGACAAATCAACAGATCGAAGATTGCATTCGCAAAAATGGTGGTGCTTTCTTAAAAGACATCAAGCTGTTCGATGTATATCAAGGTGAACATATTATGGATGGCTTTAAATCATTGGCTTATACTTTGGTCTACTCTGATCCAAATGCAACTTTACAAGATGAAGCAGTTACAAAAGCTTTTGAAAAAGTACAGGCTAAGCTAGTCGAGGAATTTAAGGCCGACATTCGCTAGAAATAAAATTAAAGGAGCTCATAGGGGCTTCTTTTTTTAGAAATTAACCATGATACAATATTGCAATTAGACAACCACGCTTATATAATGGTAGAGATAGAGTTTACACAGGAGTGGCTTGGATAAAATAAGCCATGGTCAAGGAGATCGTAGTCAGAAAGAGCACAATGTGGGGCTAAGGATCTCATAAAAATTGATAGATCCAGTGTATGATCTTTATACATAGCAATTTAGCTAGGGGTTTAAAACGCAGGAAAGGAAAAACTATAATTCTTTCACAAATATAAATAATATATTTGTTCACATTAGTGTAGTAAGGGTGATTACTTTGGGTAAAGAAAAAGCAAAGAAATCGGTTGCTAAAAAAATCATCACCGGTGTTATTTTAGTGATTGCAGTTTTGATCGTATTAGTCGGAGCATTTGGCTATCATTACGTTAAGACGGCTTTGCAACCACTTGACAAAAACTCGAATCAACGTATCGAGGTCAAGATCCCTGTTGGAAGTAACAACAAGCAGATCGGTGCCATTTTAGAGGAAAAAAAGGTCATCAAGAGTGGCTTTGTCTTTGATTACTATGTTAAGACCAATAAACTAGGTGATTTTAAGGCAGGGTACTATGAGCTAAAACCATCGATGACGCTTGAACAGATCTCAAAGGCTTTACAAAAAGGTGGTGCCAGTGAACCGCTTGACTCCGGAAAAGTTCTTATAAAAGAAGGGGTGACGATCGATGAGATCGGAACTGAGATCCAAAATACGACTAAGTTCAGCAAGAAGGACTTTTTGGCATTAGTCAACGACGAAAATTTCTTAAATGAGTTAAAGAACAAGTATCCAGAGTTGTTAACATCAGCACTTGAAGCCAAAGATGTTCGTTATCGCTTAGAAGGTTACTTATATCCAGCTACTTATTCGGTTCAAGATGATACGACATTAAAGCAGTTGGTCGAACAAATGGTAGCTAAGACCAATGAAATGTTGTCACCATATTACAGCAAGATCTCCGAACGTCACTACACAGTCCAACAAGTTTTGACTTTAGCTTCTCTAGTTGAACGCGAAGGTGTGACCCCAAAGGATCGTTATAAGATCGCGGGTGTGTTTGAAAACCGCTTAGAAAAGAATATGAAGATCCAATCGGATATTTCGGTTCTTTATGCTTTAGGTAAACACAAGCAAAATGTGACATATAAAGATCTTGAAGTCGATTCTCCATACAATCTATATCAAAATGAAGGTATGGGACCTGGACCGTTCAATAACCCAAGTATTGCATCGGTAAAAGCTGTCTTAGATCCAGTCGATAAGGATAAAGGATATCTTTATTTCATCGCAAATATGAAGACAGGTAAGGTCTATTTCTCCAAGACTTATGAAGAACATCAAGCATTGACCAAAAAACTCGAAAAAGATAATCAATAATTAATTTAAGGTAGGTATTTATTAATGTCAGAAGCAAAGAAGCGTCCGCGTCCAATTATTATCGGTGTAACTGGGGGATCAGGTAGTGGGAAGACGTCTGTTTCCCGTGCGATCTTTGATCAACTGCATGGTCATTCCTTGATGATGCTCCAAGAAGATTCATATTACAAGAGTCAAGATGATGTTCCGTTTGAAGAACGGACTAAAGTCAACTATGATCATCCCAATGCCTTTGATACAGATCTTTTGATCGAACAACTTGAAGATCTACTCAACTGGAAGACGATCGAGATCCCAGTTTATGATTATGCCGCTCATACACGGAGTAAAGAAGTTGTAGTTCAAGAACCACGAGAAGTTATCATTGTAGAAGGTATTTTGACGTTAAACGACGCACGCTTGCGTGATCTGATGGATATCAAGATCTTCGTGGATACTGATGACGATATTCGGATCATTCGTCGTATCCAACGTGATATCGAAGAACGCGGACGGACATTGCAATCAGTGATCGATCAATATCTTGAAACAGTTAAGCCAATGTATCATCAATTTATTGAACCTTCAAAGCGTTATGCTGACATTATTGTGCCTGAAGGTGGCGAAAATCAAGTTGCGATCGATCTTTTGGTCACAAAGGTTCGTGACATCATTCGTAAAAACGAAGACTAGTTGTGGTATAATGGACCACGCAGTTAATGATATTAATGAGGTGTAAAAATGGCTGAAGAAAAAACATTTCCAATGACATTGGAAGGTAAAGAAAAACTTGAAGTTGAATTAGAAGAACTTCGGACAACCAAACGAGCAGAGATCATCGAACGGATCAAGATCGCTCGTTCCTTTGGTGATCTATCCGAAAACTCCGAATACGAAGCAGCAAAGAATGAACAATCAATGCTTGAAGGTCGGATCAAAGAAGTAGAAAACATGTTGAACCATGCCGAGATCATTGATAATGGCTCGATCGCTGCTGATGAAGTTGCGATCGGCAAAACGGTGGTCTTCCAAGAAGATGATGATGAACCAGAAACTTATCAGATCGTAGGTGCTGCAGAGGCTGATCCATTTGCAGGGAAGATCTCAAATGAATCTCCAATTGCCCAAAGTTTAGTTGGACATAAAGTGGGCGAGACTGTAAGTGTTGAAACTCCTGGCGGTGAAATGCAAGTTAAGATCATCGAAGTTAAATAAATTGATCCAAAAAAAGATCTGCTAAAAAGCAGGTCTTTTTTTGTATGACGAATCGTTAAATCAAGTGCAACGAAACGCGATAAAACACTTCACTTGGATTTTTCTAACCTAAACTTTGATGCTTTTGCTGTTGTGCTCGAATTATAAATGAAAGGTACAAAAAAACTCCCTTGGCTGTGACCAAGGGAGAGAATATTTAAGTTCTGAAAACAAATAGTCCAGTGCCGATCCCAATAAAGATACAAGCTAAACAAAGATAGATACTAGTCCAAGCATTGCCGATCCGAAACCAAAAATTACGTGCTGTCATAAGAAAGATCAGGCAGGCGGTGATAAAAAATAGAAAATAGATCAATTTTAGTGGCGCAAAAATAAATAAGACCATCAAAGCGCAAAGCAACAATAAATTTCTAAAATTTTTATACCAGTACAAAGTGCCAAAAAAAGCTTGTTGGTAAGAAAAACGGCGGTTATGCGGTAAAGAACTAAATTTTAAGATGACCAGCAAAAGCCAAAAGATATAAAGGGAGATCCCAAGAATATTCATTGCTTAAGCCTCATCTTCCTAATTTTTGCTAAATAGCGTTGTCAAACGTTCCATAAATAGATCAACAAAGCGACCTTTATCAACGTTGACAGCTGCTTTAGTCAATAAAGCTGGTTCGTTGATCCGAGTCTCATCACCGATCGTGCGTCCAGCATAAGGACCTTCAGTATCAACTTTCATATTTAGATCAAGTGTTGTCACTAATGAAGGATCGATCGCTGCTGCTACAGCTAATGGATCATGTAAAGCACAGCCACCTAAGTGAGGACTTGTAACTTTGTAAGCGTCGATATAATAATCTGTTAGGTCAGCGTATTTTTCACCGGCTAAAGTCTTTAAGTCACGCCACTTTTGAGTTTCTTTTGTAGTCAAGAGTGTTCGAGTCGTAACGTCTAAGCCGATCATTGTCAATGGAAATTCACTGCGAAAGACTTTATCAGCTGCTTCAGGATCTTGATTGATGTTAGCTTCAGTTACGGGATTGACATTTCCAGGAACAGTCAAAGCTCCCCCCATTAAGGTAACTTTACCTACAAGTTTAGCGATCTGGGGATCTTTTTCCAAGGCGGCAGCTAAGTTTGTTAAAGGACCCGTTGGAACGATCACGAGGTCTTTGCCATATTTGTGAGCAGCTTCGATGAAGAAATCGACCCCAGACATCGTTTCTGGTTTGCGATCAGCTTTTTTTAGTTTGACTTCGCCGATCCCGTTTTTGCCGTGGATCTGGGCGCTGATCGGCATAACTTCAAAGCTATCCTTAGTTGAAGCGTGTGGAAGTCCAGTAAAAACTGGAATGTCGGGGCGCCCTAACAGTTCAAGCAAGTCTAAACTGTTTTGGACCCCATCTTCGACTAAAATGTTACCATATGAACCCACGATCCCGATCAGATCGCATTCTTCTGAAGCTAAAGCATAAGCGATGGCTAATGCATCGTCGATCCCAGTATCAAGATCAAGAATCATTTTGTATTTTGCCAAGTAGATCATCTCCTAAAGTTAGTAATTCACACTCTTAGTTTATCAGAAATTATGGCTTTTGTGCTTAATTGAGTGTGAAAAATTAATAAAATATTACTAAAAACGATAAAATATACGTTAAATAAGCTAAAAACAAAAGATTATCGAATTAAACTTGTTTTCTATCCTGCCTAGAGGTTACTATATTAGTATAACTATACACAGACAGGATTGATTGGATGGCAAAAACAGATCTTTTGACTTTTTTAGAAAGCAATATAGATAGTTTGGATTTTGATGGTAAGATCGAACTTTTTTGGAATAAGCGCGCCAAGACATTTGAGATGGAATTGACCTTTTATGCTGAAAACTCTACTAGTCAAGTCATCACTGATGCTGAAGGGGTAAGTTCTGATGAGCCGATCATCTCATTTAGTGATAGCATTTTATTTTATGATGAGAAAAATGTAGCACAAGTCGAACCAGAGGCGTATTTAGCGTGTTTGAGCTATGCTGGTAAAAAAGGTTGGACCTTAGCACGAGGTAAAGCATTTTTTAGTTATTTACAGATCGTGTTAGACAATGGACGTTCGGACCTACTTGACTTTTTAAATGACGGCGACAAGGAATTATTCGAACTGACGTGGTCAATGAGTGACTTTGAAAGATTTGTGCACGATGCGACTGAGAATACGGCTATTGAAAATCTGCCGTACCCTAAATTTTAAGCAAAGGATGAATTTATTTTGGATTGGATCAAATTAACTGTAACGACAACAAATGAGGCGAGTGAAGCTGTGATCAATCTTTTGATGGAAAATGGTGCTGGTGGCGTTGAGATCGACGATTCAGATCTTAGTCAAGTTGAGTTAGCGACATATTTTCAAGCTCAGGCTGGTTTAGTAGAGCTACTCCCAGAATTAGAACAAAAGATCGCACAATTGCGAGAATTTGGCTTAGATCCAGGTAAGGGCACTGTCAAATTAGCCGAACTAGATGATGATTCTTGGGCGGATGTTTGGAAGAAATACTATCATCCAGTTCGCTTAACGCGCTATTTGACGATCGTACCAAGTTGGGAAAGTTATACTCCAGGGTCAACTGATGAAAAAGTTATCAAACTTGATCCTGGTCGTGCTTTTGGAACGGGAACGCATCCAACGACTAAATTGGCCTTACAAGCATTAGAGACAGTTGTACGTGGTGGCGAAACTATGATAGATGTGGGAACTGGCTCAGGTGTCTTGAGTATTGCGGCTAAGTATTTTGGGGTCGAACAGATCGCTGCTTATGATGTTGATGCTGAAGCGGTCAAAGCGGCCGAAGAAAATTTGGCGTTAAATGGCATGCAAGATGCGATCACAGTGGGAGCTAATGATCTGTTGGCTGGGATCAAGACCAAAGTTGAGTTGATCACAGCTAATATCTTGGCCGAGATCATCGTGCCATTGATCCCTCAAGCTTATGAATGCTTAAAGCCAGGCGGGATCTTTATCACTTCAGGGATCATCGTTGACAAAAAAGACTTGATCGTTAGTGAACTTGAAGCAAAGGGTTTTGTGATCGATCAAGTTTTAAATATAAAAGATTGGTATTCGATCATCGCCCATATGCCAACTACAGATGAGGTTTAAAAAATGCAACGTTATTTTTATAATGAAATGTTAGCCAATGAGCAATTTATTTTACCAAAAGACATCTATAAGCATGCGATCACAGTAATGCGGATGCGTGTGGGGGATAAATTTGAGTTGGTGACCCCAGATAAGCAAGTTCAGCTCATGGAAGTGACCGCAGTCGATAAACACCAGGCTCGAGCTAAGGTCGTTGAAACTTTTAGTCATCAAACTGAATTGCCAGTTGTAACAACGATCGCTTGTGGACTTTCTAAGGGTGATAAAGCGGAATTGATCGTTCAAAAGGGAACGGAATTAGGGGCTGATAAATTTATCTTTTTTAAGGGCGATTTTTCGGTCGCCAAATGGGATGATAAAAAGCAAGCTAAAAAGATCATGCGGTTGGAAAAGATCGCTTTAGCAGCAGCTGAACAGTCACATCGTACAACGATCCCGACGATCAGCTACTGCAACAGCTTGAAAGAATTGAAGCTAGCTTCAGATGAGCTAGGTATCGTGGCCTATGAAGAGGCAGCTAAACAAGGGGAAAAAGCTAATTTGGTCAAAATTATTGAACAGCTCACTGCACGAAAAGCACCACATTTGACGGCAGTTTTTGGCCCAGAAGGTGGGTTATCAACAAATGAGATCGAACTTTTGACTCAAGCAGGCTTTATTCAAGCGGGATTAGGACCACGGATCATGCGGGCTGAAACAGCGCCACTATATCTTTTAGCGACGCTTTCTTATGCATTAGAATTGGTAAAATAGCCTGTAGCAGAGTTTCTTCTATACTAAAATGTGATTTTACGGTAAAATGAAATTAATTAATTTTAGAAACAGGTAATGAGAATGCAATTAAGTAAAGTATCACCCCAGAAAGTAATTTCGTACTGGGCTTTTGCCACACTGTTTAGTTTCGTGATCCCGATCATCTTTACTGTTTTAAATGTTGACGAGATCACGAAAACGGGTGTGATCTTATTTGGTATCAATGTAGTTTATGCGATCGCAATTGGATTTTATGCAGGTAAACATGCTGATAAGTTTTGGTTAGTGCTATTTTTCCCAGTTATTTACTTGATCGGTTGTGATTTCTTTTTTGATAGCCATGCGATCTATTGTGCCGTAGTTTATCTGATGTTGACAGGCTTTGCCTATGGTGCTGTACGCAAATAAAATTTTACAACAGCAGTAGGCACTTTTTGCAGTAGTGAAAAGTGCCTATCGTGCATTCAAATGAATTTGGTAGATTGGTGAGAAAGGAAGCGCTACTGTCTTTAGTGGCGACGGTGATGAGATGGAAAAGAACGTAATTTGGAGTGCAGAAGATGTGATCAACAAATGTAGTGAATACATGAATGCAGAACATGTGGCGATCGTACAAAAAGCCTGTGATTTTGCTACCTACGTTCACCGTGAGCAATTTCGTAAGTCAGGGGAACCATATATCGTCCACCCGATCCAAGTGGCTGCGATCTTAGCTGAATTAAAAATGGATCCTGAAACGGTAAGTGCGGGGTTTTTACATGATGTAGTCGAGGATACGCCCGTTATTTTGGCTGATATTGGTGAGCTCTTTGGTAAAGATATCGAAGTGATCGTAGACGGGGTCACAAAATTGAGCAAGATCCGCTACAAGTCACACCGAGAACAGTTAGCTGAAAATCACCGTAAATTACTCTTGGCGATGTCAAAAGACTTACGGGTCATTATCGTGAAGTTAGCTGACCGCTTGCATAATATGCGTACGTTGAAACATTTGCGTCCAGACAAACAACGTCGTATTGCAAATGAAACACTTGAGATCTATGCACCGTTAGCTGATCGTTTAGGTATCAGCACGATCAAATGGGAATTAGAGGATACTTCATTAAGGTACTTAAATCCCCAACAATACTATCGCATCGTACATTTGATGAATTCAAGACGTGACGAGCGTTTACAATATATCAATGAAGCGATCGATGAGATCAAAGGAGCGATCGTGGATCTTAAGCTCAAAGATTGTGAGATCTATGGGCGACCAAAGCATATTTACTCGATCTATCGTAAGATGCGCGATCAGCACAAACAATTCAGTCAGATCTATGACTTACTTGCGATCCGTGTGATCGTTAAATCGATCAAGGATTGCTATGCTGTATTAGGTGCGATCCATACTAAGTGGACCCCAATGCCGGGACGATTCAAAGATTATATTGCGATGCCTAAAGCAAACATGTACCAATCGTTGCATACGACTTTGATCGGACCAAGTGGGACCCCATTTGAAGTGCAGATCAGAACTGAAGAGATGCACCGGGTGGCTGAATATGGTATCGCTGCTCACTGGGCCTATAAGGAAGGTAAGACAGATGGCGTCAAAGAAACGACGACGGGTGAAAAACTCAACTTGTTCAAAGAGATCATTGAATTACAAAATGAATCCAGTGATGCTAGTGATTTCATGGAGAGTGTCAAGGGCGATCTTTTTAGTGACCGCGTCTATGTCTTTACGCCTAAAGGGGATGTCTTTGAATTACCTAAGGGGGCTGGACCACTGGATATGGCTTATTCGATCCATACTGAGATCGGAAACCATACGACAGGAGCTAAAGTCAATGGCAAGATCGTTCCGCTAGATTATCAGGTCAAAAATGGTGATATCGTTGATATTTTGACTTCACAAAATTCTGCTGGCCCTAGTCGGGATTGGTTAGACCTGGTGCATACCAATAAGGCACGTAATAAAGTCAAACGTTTCTTTAAACAACAAGATCGGATCCAAAATATCGATCGTGGTAAAGATATCTTGGAAGAAGCACTGATCGAAGAAGGATATAATGTACACGATGTTTTAAATACTAAAAATATTGAGCGGGTCTTGGCTAAGCGTCATATCTCCACGAGCGATGATATGTATGCAGCGCTTGGTTTTGGTGAATTACAACCAGCTGGGATCATTAATATTTTGACACAAGATATTCGTGAGCAAAAAGAATTACAACGTAAAAAACAGCAAGAAAAAGATCTCCTCGAAGATCATAAGGGGATCAAAAATAATAATGCTAACAGCAAGAATAAGCATGATGAAAGTGTCTTGATCGAAGGGATCGATAATCTATTGGTCCGCTTGAGCCATTGTTGTAACCCGATCCCTGGTGATGAGATCGTTGGCTATATCACTAAGGGACGTGGGGTCTCGGTCCACCGGACTGATTGTCCTAATGTGAAAAATGCTGAACAAAGTGGCACGCGTTTGATCGATGTAAGTTGGAATGTCGTTTCCGATGATCGGACACACTATAATACTGATCTTGAGATCCAAGGGTATAATCGTTCTGGTCTGTTGAATGATGTTTTACAGGCGATCAACAATACGACAAAACAGCTCAATTCGATCAATGGCCGGATCGACCATAATAAGATGGCGACGATCGATGTGACGGTAGGGATCCGTGATAAGGTGCATTTGCAACGAGTTATCGACAATATCAAACGAGTTCCTGATGTTTATGTAGTAAAACGAACGATCCATTAAGCGAGGTAAAGAAAAGTGCGTGTAGTATTACAACGAGTAAAAAAGGCTAGTGTGGCGATCGCAGAGCAAACAGTTGGTCAGATCGATCAAGGCTTGATGCTATTGGTTGGTTTTCAGACGGGTGATGGTAGTGAACAGATCGATTATTTAGTTAAAAAAATCGCCAACTGTCGGATCTTTAGCGACGAAGAAGGCAAGCTGAATCTGAATGTTCAACAGATCGCAGGAGAAATTTTATCGATCTCACAATTTACGCTTTATGCCGACACTAAGAAGGGGAATCGCCCAAGTTTTACTAAAGCCCAAGAACCAGCTAAGGCAGCGGCTAATTATGCTGAATTTAACCAAAAGCTACAAGCTTTAGGGATCGAAGTTCAGACTGGGGAATTTGGGGCCGATATGCAAGTGAGTTTGATAAATGATGGTCCCGTAACGATCATCTTTGATACAGAGAATAGATAGTGAGGTCATAATATGTATCAAAATTATTTTTTTGATTTCGATGGAACGCTTTATGATACGTATCCTGGCATGGTCAAAGCCTTTGTTGAAGCTTTTGCACTTCAAGGAGTAGAATTATCGCCAAATGAAGTTTATCAAGTGATGCGTGAGGCTTCTGTTCGTGAAGCTTATCGGCGATATACGACATCACAGTTAGATGAGACCAAATTGCATGCTGATTATCGGAATTTAGAAGAAAAATATCAAGTACAAGCTAAGCCGTTTTCGGGGGCACGTGAGTTGTTAGAGCGAGTCATTGCTAACGGTGGGCAAAACTTTTTATTGACCCATCGAGATAAAAGTTCATTGGGCTTGCTTGAACGTGATGGATTTTTGCAATATTTTACGGATCATTCGACAGCAGATGATGGTTTTAAACGTAAGCCTGATCCTGAGGCGTTGAACTTTTTGGTCGCTAAACATGGGCTAGATCCTAATGCTTCTGTAATGGTCGGTGATCGGACGTTAGATATCGTAGCGGGACACAACGCTAAGATGGCAGGGATCTTATTTGACCCTGATAAGTTGATCAAGGCTGATGTTCAGGCAGAACAGATCGTTCAAAACTTGAATGCTATCAAATAAAAGTTGCTGGGACATAAGTCTTTAGTTGATCTTCAAAATATAGCTACTGATGTCAAATTGTGATCTTTAATGAATAAAGGAAAGGACCTACTACGATATCTAAATCGTGATAGGTCCTTCTTTATTTATATGGTTCTCCCACTCTTTTAGCTAGTCGATGAGTTGAAACATCAAGATCCCAGCAGCAACAGCTACATTTAGTGATTCGGCATGGCCCTTGATCGGGATATAGAGATTGAGGGAAGTTTGTTGTAATAGTTCTGCACTCATACCGTTACCTTCATTGCCCATGATCAGAGCAAAATTTTGGTGTTGACCAACTTCTTGATATGAACGAGCGTCTTTGTTTAGTTCGCTTCCAAAAACAGGATAATTTTTAGCTTTGAAGGCTTGGACCCAAGTAGTCAGGTCCGCTGTAACTAATTGAAGATGAAATTGGCTACCTTGCATTGAGCGGACGACTTTAGGTTGATACATATCAGCTGTCTTAGAGCCAAAAACGACACCTGAAAAACCAGCTGCATCAGCGGTCCGGACCATAGTTCCAATATTTCCTGGATCTTGGACACCATCAAGTAATAGCCATGCTCCAGAAGCGGTAGTCGGATCGAGTTTTGTTTTCTCAAATGCTACTTCAGCAAAGATGCCTTGTGGTGATTTAGTTTCGCTGAGTTGTTTGGCGATCGACTCGCTGATCGAAAAATATTGAATCTCAGGCAAGATCTCTAAGTCAGCTAAATGTTTGAAACTCGGTGTGACTAAGATCTTTTGGACCAGCTTACCAGAATTCAATGCTTCTTTGACTAAATGCCAACCATCGAGTAGATAAGTTTGGCTTTGTTGACGCCCCTTTTTAGTGGCAAGTTTTTTCCAAGCCTTGACTTGAGGATTGGAGACCGATGTAATTTCTTTCATTATCCGTGACCTCGTTTTCTAATTTACATAAAATTCAGTATAACATAATAACTATAACAAGGAAGAATGTTTTTAATATATAAGTTGTGGTTGATGGAATTTTTACTTACTAAGGAATATAATACGGATAAAAAGTAAATGGGGGCGGTAGTTTGCCAAACTTATTAGAAAAGATCTACTTTGAAGAACAAGATCAAACAATGTTAGTTCTTAGTACAAAACAAAACTTTAAGGGAGCAACAGCGATCGTTGATGGAACAGACAAGTGTTTTATGATCGTTCGAGTTCATTTTCGAAGCCTCGAAAGTTATCGAGCTAATCGGATCATTGTGGTGGTCAAGGGAAACTATATCGCTGATAAGATCAAGGAGATCATTTAGATTTTCTAGCGTACATAGGTGTGTTATCATGAGATAAATATGAATCAAGGAAGGTAACAATGATGAATGAATTCGACAAACGTTGTCGACGTTTACGTCAAAAAATGCAAGAAGCTAGTGTAGATGCTTATTTGGTAACTTCACCAGATAATATCTATTACTTAAGTGGTTTTACAGGGGATGCGGGAGTTCTACTAGTAACAGAACAAGAGCGCTATTTGATCACTGACGCACGTTTTGAGACGCAAATAGCTCAAACTAATCCGTGGTTAAAAGCTGTGATCACACGGGATTATTTTAGACAAGCCTTAGAGTTATGCGAACGTGAGCATGTTGTTGCTTTAGCTTTTGAGGAAAGTTTGAGCTATCAAGTTTATGATCAGTTAGATGAATATGCTCCGTGTGATCTAGTCGCATTGAGTGGCTTGATCGAAACATTGCGCTCACAAAAATCTGCTGTTGAGATCGAAAAGATAAAAGCGAGTTGTCGCTTAGCTAAAGCTGGGTTTGAACATGTTTTAAAGGCCGCTAGACCAGGCCTTGAAGAACGAGACCTAGCCTTGGAATTGGATCATTACATGCGAAAAAACGGAGCTAGTCAAGCCTCCTTTGAAACTATCGTAGCTTCAGGAACTCGTTCGGCTTTACCACATGGTGTCGCAAGTAACAAAAAATTAGCCTCAGGGGACTTAGTGACGCTTGATTATGGTTATTTTTTAGATCACTATACTTCAGATGTGACCAGAACCTTTGCACTAGGTAAGGTCGATCCTAGACTAAAAGAGATATATAATATCGTTTCTGAAGCTAAGCAATTGACCATCGAAGCAGTCAGACCTGGGATCACCGGAAAAGAACTTGATCAGATCGGACGTGAATATATCACCCAAAAAGGATACGATAAATATTTTGAACATGGCATGGGACATGGGATCGGGTTAAATGTTCATGAAGGACCTTATATCGGTAAAACAAGCACAGAAGTTTTACAGCCAGGGCAAGTGATCACCATCGAGCCTGGGATCTATTTGCCTGATCTAGGGGGAGTACGTTTGGAAGATGATGTTTTGGTCACTGAAACAGGCTATGAGAATTTGACCGATTTTTACCAAGAATATTATGAGATTTAAGCGAGATAGCGGGGATTAACTTGCATTTACAGCTGTTCTTTTGATATTATAAAGTGTATGAATTATATTTGGATAAGTGTGCTATTAATGAGATAGTGGGACTTATGTAATTATTTTAGGAGGACTAATATGATTTCAGTAAATGATTTTAAAAATGGCTTAACGATCACAGTCGATGGTGAATTATGGCGTGTGGTCGAATTTCAACATGTGAAGCCAGGCAAGGGTTCAGCTTTTGTCCGTTCTAAATTAAAAAACTTACGTAATGGTGCTGTTCAAGAAAAAACATTCCGTGCTGGTGAAAAAGTAGAACAAGCACAGATCGATCGCAAGAAGATGCAATACTTATACGCTGATGGTAATAACTATGTCTTCATGGATACAGATACTTATGAACAATTAGAATTACCAGGTGAAAGCTTGACAGAAGAATTGAAGTACTTGAAAGAAAACATGGTCGTTAGTGTTATCATGTACGGTTCTGAAACATTAGGGGTCGAATTGCCAAATACGGTCGATCTAACAGTTGCTGAAACTGAACCAGGTATCAAAGGTGATACAGCTTCTGGTGGTTCTAAACCAGCTACAATGGAAACAGGTGTTGTGGTTCAAGTTCCATTCTTCGTTAATGAAGGTGATGTATTAACGATCAACACAACTGACGGCACATATATCTCACGTGCTTAATCTGGTCGATTGAACGTTATTTTCGCCAAAAATCAACCATTTAGCAATTTTAGCTATTTTTTGTGACAGTGACCGTAAGAAAGATAATATGGGATCGGGATTGTCCTGGCATAAAAACTTGAAGACAGGTAAATTTTTAAAAAAGGATTTCTTGGTTGGATATTGGAAGTAAAAAAATTTAAGAAAGGAAATATATAATCTTTCTTGAGATATAGGGGAGTCCCTATATTTTTCCATATTTTATATAGCAGGTTTTAGATATGTCTGAAGATAATAATATTGTTTTAACAAGTAAAGAACCCAGCTTAGGTGAAGTTCGGTTAGCACCAGAAGTGATCGAAGTGATCATTGGGATCGCGGCAAGTCAAGTCGATGGTGTATATTCGATGCGTGGGTCGATCGCCAACAGCTTTTCAGAACTCTTAGGCCGTCAAATTCGAGGGAAAGGTGTCAAAGTCAACAAAGATGAAGATCAATTGAAAGTTGATGTCTATGTCTTTTTGAACTATGGCGTCTCAGTTCCTAAAGTTGCAGCCCAGATCCAAGAAAAGGTTCGCCAACAAGTTCTCTTTATGACGGGAATTGAAATTTTAGGCGTTGATGTGCACGTTCAAGGGGTAATTCCTGAAAAACAAGAACAAACAATTGACCCAAACAATCTATTTGGGGAAGAGAATGGTGAAGAATAGTGAGTATTAGTAGACATGATACGCGTAAACTGGCTTTTCAAGCACTTTTTGCGTTGAATAGCAACCCAGATGCCTTACCACAAGACATTTACGAAGCTTTGTTGGAAGATGAGGCGACAACTACAGTACCAGCCTACTTGCCTGAATTGGTAGAAGGCGTACTTACACACCAATCTGAATTAGACGCAAAGATCGATCAATATTTAAGCTCAAACTGGACGCTTGCACGCTTGAACAAGACAGATCTCTTGGTCTTGCGCTTAGCGATCTATGAAATGCTTTATGTTGATGATGTTCCAGCTAAAGTAGCTTTAGATGAAGCTTTGCAATTAGCAAAGGAATTTAGTGATGATAAATCACGGCGTTTTATCAATGGTGTTTTATCAAATCTACTTTAAAGATGAAAATGTCTGTACTAAAGTTTAGTGCAGGCATTTTATTTTTGAAAAAAATGTAGCTGAATGTGCT
>NZ_BCVJ01000038.1 GCF_001591685.1 Ligilactobacillus murinus DSM 20452 = NBRC 14221
TTTTTTTGATACAATTGCTAAAACTATTACTTAGCATATTCGACCGCTCGTGTTTCACGAATAACGGTAACTTTGATATGCCCTGGATATTCAAGTTCTTCTTCGATCTTATTTCGAATATCACGTGCTAAAACAGTTGCCTCTAAGTCGTTGACCTCATTTGGTTTAACGATGATCCGAACTTCACGCCCAGCTTGGATCGCATAACTCTTCTTCACACCTTCAAATTCATTAGAGATATTCTCCAATTTTTCAAGGCGGTGAATGTAGTTTTCTAGCGACTCGCTCCGAGCCCCTGGACGTGCAGCTGAAACTGCATCAGCCGCTGCAACTAAAACTGCGATCGTTGATTTTGGTGCTACATCCCCGTGATGAGATTCGATCGTATTGACAACGACATCGTTTTCTTTATATTTCTTCGCCAATTCTACCCCGATCTCAACGTGAGAGCCATCAACTTCATGATCGACCGCTTTTCCGATATCGTGTAGTAAACCTGCGCGTTTCGCTATTGTAACATCTTCACCTAACTCAGCTGCAAGGACCCCTGTGATCTTAGCAACTTCGATCGAATGATCCAACACATTTTGACCGTAACTTGTCCGATAATTCAAACGGCCGACCGTCTTGATCAAATCTGGGTGCATTGAATGGATCCCAAGATCAAAGATAGCTTCTTCACCAGTCTGGCGGATCCGGCTATCCATTTCCTTAGTAGCCTTTTCGACCATTTCCTCAATGCGTGCCGGATGGATCCGACCATCTTGGATCAATTTTTCTAAAGCCATTTTGGCGATCTCACGTCTTACAGGATCAAAGCCACTCAAAACGACAGCTTCAGGAGTATCATCAATGATCAGATCGATCCCTGTCAAAGTTTCAAGTGTGCGAATATTACGCCCTTCACGCCCGATAATGCGGCCCTTCATCTCATCATTTGGTAAGTTAACGACTGAGACGGTGGTTTCAGAGACCATATCAGCTGCACTACGTTGGATAGCCTGCGCGATCAAACTCTTGGCTTTTTTGTCAGCTGTGGCTTGAGCTTGTGCTTCGCTTTCCTTGATCATCACAGCTAACTCATAACTCAAACTGTTACGTGTCTCTTTAAGAATAAGCTCCTTAGCTTGGTCTTTTGTCAAAGCGGCGATTTCTTCCAGCTTATCTTTTTGTTTTTGTTCAAGTGAAGCGACTTCTTTGCTCTTTGCATCTAATCTTTGTTGCTCAGCACTCAATTGATCTTCTTTTTGTGTAAGCACTTGTTCGCGTTTGTCTAAGACTGAATCCTTGCGATCAAGGTTCTCCTCTCTTTTCAACAAACGATTTTCTTGTTTCTGAACTTCAAAGCGTCTCTCTTTCAATTCGCCTTCGACTTCTTTACGGTAGCGATGACTTTCATCTTTTGCTTCCAGTAAAGCCTCTTTTTTGGCACTAGCAATAATACCTTTGGCCGTTTGAGTTGCGGCATCTAGCGATTGTTCATAACTACGCTTTCGATAAAAGATTCCTAAAGCAAAACCTAGCACTAAAGTCAAAACAGCGATTGCGAGGATGGCACTAATAACAGTATAGTTCAAGTTTGCACCTCCGCGATCTATTTTATCGTGGTAAATCGACGGCTTAGGTCTAATTTACACACAATAGTATTTTAATGTTTAATGTTGGTAAATGTCAATCATTATCAGTCCGTTTGACCTTTTATCTAAATGATGTCGCAAAAAAAGAGTAGTCCTAGCAACCGGCTACTCTTTAAAGTTTATTTTTCATCTTTGCCTAAGTCTAAACTGACCGGCTTATTAGCTGTCTTTTTATCAGCTTTAGCCGCTTCTTTTTCCTTAGCTTTTTTTTCTTTTTCAAGTGCTTTTTTCTCTTTTTGTGTGAGCGTTGGTGTATCACGAACTTTTTGGGTGATCTCATCGGCCACTTCCGGATGTTCACTCAAGTAAGCCTTTGTCTTTTCACGACCTTGACCAATATGATTACCACCGTATGAGAACCATGAACCACTCTTTTCGATGATATCTTTTTCAACTGCTAAGTCGATCAATTCACCCATCTTCGAGATCCCTTCGCCATACATGATATCAACTTCTGCCGTTCTAAATGGTGGTGCGACCTTGTTTTTCACAACTTTGATCCGAGTCCGGTTACCTAAGACATCGGAACCATCCTTGATCTGTTCAGCACGCCGAACTTCCAAGCGGATCGTTGAGTAAAACTTAAGGGCCCGTCCACCAGGGGTCGTTTCCGGATTACCAAACATCACCCCAACTTTTTCACGGATCTGATTGATAAACAAAGCGATCGTCTTAGTCTTGTTGATCGTACCTGAAAGTTTACGCAAAGCTTGAGACATCAAACGCGCTTGTAAACCAACATGTGAGTCGCCCATCTCACCTTCGATCTCAGCTTTAGGAACTAAAGCAGCTACGGAGTCAATGACCACGATATCTACCGCACCAGAAGAGACCAAGGCATCTGCAATCTGTAGACCTTCTTCACCAGTACCGGGTTGAGAGAGCAACAAGTCGTCGATATTTACGCCCAAAGCTGTCGCATAGGCAGGATCAAGCGCATTTTCCGCATCGATATAGGCTGCTAGACCGCCTTGTTTTTGAACTTCAGCTACCGCTTGCAAGGCAACGGTGGTCTTACCAGAACTTTCAGGCCCATAGATCTCCACGATACGTCCCCTTGGGAAACCACCTACTCCCAAAGCTTCATCAAGGGCCAATGACCCACTTGGAACAGTTGAGATCTGGGTATCAGCCTTTTCACCCATCTTCATGATGGCACCTTTACCGAAATCTTTTTCGATCTTCTTGAGCGCTTTGTCTAAAGCAACTTGTCTTTCGTCAGCCAAATTTACTCCTCCTCTTTGTCATCTACTCACAAAGAACGTTTCCTAATCTACGTTCAATTACTCTGTACCATATATCATACTTATTTTTTTCAAAAAAAGCAAGCATTTTGCGAACTAATGTTTGACATATTTTAGCCTCACTTTAAAGATACGCAAAACCTTTGGATCTCTATGCAAATAAATAGACCACTTCACCAGTTGAAGTAGTCTATCGTTTTTAATCATTAAAAGAATCGGCAAAAATACTTCTACTCTTCCAAAAATAATCCAAACCTGAATATACTGTAAAGAATAAGCAGATGTACAATAAGATCTCACCGATCATGATATTTGCATTGATAAAGAAAACATTATTCAAATACAAGAACAAGATCGCAAACATTTGGGTCATTGTTTTGATCTTACCTGGGAGTTCAGCTGCCATGACTTTACCATCATTTTCAACGATGATCAAGCGTAAACCTGTTACAGCCAATTCGCGGCAAACAATGATCGCCGCGACCCACGCAGGTACCTTGCCCATTTGTACTAAGATGATAAATGCGGTCATCACTAACATCTTATCAGCTAAAGGATCAGCAAATTTGCCAAAATTGGTAACTAATTTTTGTTTACGCGCGATCTGACCATCCGCAAAGTCCGTGATCGAAGCAACCGCAAAGATCAGCGCTCCGAGCAATTGTGTGGTCGGAATAACAGTACCAGCTAAAACTACCTCGCCCCAATCAAGCGGTAATAGTAAGACCAACATGAAGATCGGGATCAAGATGATTCGTAAAACTGTCAATTTATTCGGTAAATTCATAATTTTCTACTGTGTTGGCGGAAAAGTTTCACACTTTGAAAAGCGCACAGTTTCCTTTCTTAGATTTACTTATGCTCTGGCATCCACCATTTTCTGCCATACTACTTTTATTGTGCTGTTGTTTGGGCAACATTTAGGGTGATCGTACGTACGGTCAAAGTCTCGTTTTCTTTTAAGAAATCAAATTTCTTACCGTTGATCTTGATCGAGGTAGCCTTTGAGTTTCCTAAATTCAAAGTGATCGTTGTTGTATTTTCAGGGATCTCAACTGTTTGCGACGTATTAGCAGCATTGAGCGTCCCTTGCCAGACTTGAACTCCATTGGCTGAAACAGCATTCCAAGCTGTTGCGCCATCAGAAACTGTCATTTCGATCTTGTTTGTAGCCGGAGCATTTTCTAGATCATATACGAAAGCTGAACCCGTAGCTGAAGTATTAGTGATCTTTTGTTTAGTTGTCTTTTTAGATTCCTTCTTAGCTTTTGTACTTGAGCTTTCTTTTTTAGATGTGCTGCTACTACTTTCACTACTTGAAGCTTTTTCCTTAGAACTACTGCTCTTAGCAGAACTTTCAGAAGAAACTGAGACTTTTTGGCTGTTATCGGCGATCTGTGTACTGCTATTACGTTCACGATCTCCCCAAGCAAAGATATAGATCGTTCCTAAGATCGCAACTACGATAGATACGATAATGATCGTAGGTAAATAACGGATCAACCCTGCAAGAATCGGTGACATAGTTTTTTCTTCTTCGCGCTTGACCGCTTCAGTACGCGTCGTTGCTTCTGTTTCTTCTGGTTTGGGAGCCTTATCTTCATCTAGCTTAGCTAGCAACTCTTCTGGATCGATCCCAACAGTTTCTGCATATTGCTTGATAAAAGCTCGCACATAGAATTTACCTGGTAGCGCTGCAAAATCACCGTCTTCGATCGCGATCAAATAACGTTTTTGGATCTTGGTCGTTTGTTGCAAGTCGTCTAGTGTCAAACCTTTTTCTTTACGCGCTTCTTTTAAAATTGTTCCAATATCTGTCATTTTATCTAATTTCTCCGTCTCTTTTTTAGATTCTATCGTCTACACGAGCCAACCACCGGTCACATAAAGTGTCTGACCCGTTAAATAACTAGCTTTAGGGGCTAACAACATTTTTACGAAATAACTTATCTCACTTGGCTGAGCAAAGCGACCACTGGGGATCTCTTCTTTTACTGCTTGCCGTTCACTACCAGAAAACATCTGATTCATCTGCGTATCTATTGCTCCAGGTGCGAGCGTATTGACCGTGATCCCCAAAGAAGCTACTTCTTTACTATAAGCTTTGCAAAAAGCACTTTGCGCTCCTTTTACCGTACTATAACCGACTTCTAAAGCACTACCAGCTCCACCATAGACCGAGCCGATAAACACGATCCGCGCTGCTTGACTGCGGGCTAATTTAGCTTCGAGCAATGCGATCAAACGCAACGGACTTTGTAGTTGCATCGCCAACAACTGATCAAAAGCCTGTGGTTCTTGTTGGCTAAATAGACCATACTCTGTCGTTCCTTGTGCAAAGATCAATGCATCTAGACTGCCAAAGATCTGGGAAGCTACTTGCAACATCGTGTCTGGTGCTGTAAGGTCAGCTTGGATCGTTAAAAAATCCTGCTTGGGATAATTCTTTGCTAGTTCTACTACTAGATCATCTACACGCGTTTTGTTGCGATAGTAATGTAAATATAACGACCAGCCATCAGCAGCTAAGTCTTTAGCTATTTGGTGACCTAGATCACCTGAAGCTCCACAGAGCAAAGCCCATTTCATTTATCTTCATCTTCTTTCGGGAGAATTTGGTAAACACTGATCGCTTCTGACCGTAAGAATTGCTTGGCCACAGCTTTGATATCAGCTAAAGTCAATTGTTCTAAAAGCGCTCCAACATCAAACAAGGTCGCATTTTCAAACAGCTCAGCTTCATAACGATTGGCGATACTCTCTAATGAATTCATCGCTTGGATATTACGTCCGATCAGCTCACGTTTAGCTAATTCAAAAGCAGCTTCTTTATCTTCTAAAAACTCTAACGCGTGCTCAGCGATCTCGATCACGGCATTGGATAGTTCTTGTGGTTTATTGGTATCACCCGAGATCGTAGCAAAATGAAAACCTCGTTCTAAAGAAAAATCATAACCAAAACTGTCGTCTAAGATACCTTCATCATAAAGTTCTAGGTATTTATCTGAAGTTTCGCTGTAAAGTAAGTACAATAATAATTCGACTGCTAGCTTATATCGCAGACCTGCTCGACCTGCCGGTACTTTATCCAGTCCCTTGATCCCTATGATCGTTTTAGGACGCTGGACCTCCAATTCCGTCATCCGATAAGGAATAATATCTCTACCTTCTAGATCAAAAAATTCTTCAGCTCGCTTGATCGGCTCAGGACTTGGGAATTCCTTAACTGCTTGATTTTCTTTGATCAACTCGAGCATAGCTTCAACTTCAAAATTCCCGACTAAGAAGAGATCCATGTTACTTGGCTGATAAAAAGTCTTGTAACAGTCATAAAGATCTTTGGCAGTGATCTTATTGATCGAATCAACTGTCCCAGCGATATCTATACTTAATGAATTTTTAGGATACATGTTCTCAATGATCCCAAAATATAAGCGCCAATTGGAGTCATCATCATACATTTTGATCTCTTGACCAATGATACCTTTTTCTTTTTCAACTGTCTTTTCCGAAAAATACGGCGTTTGCACAAAATCCAATAACGTCGTCACACACTTAGCAACATTTTGTGTCGTTTGAAATAGATAACTCGTACGCGTAAAACTGGTAAAGGCATTCGCATCAGCCCCATATTTACCAAATAGTTCAAAGGCATCGTGATCTTCTTTTTCGAATAATTTATGTTCCAAAAAGTGGGCGATCCCATCAGGAAAACGACGAATTTCAGTCTCACCTAGAGGAACAAATTCGTTATCAACTGAGCCATAATCAGTCGTCAAGATCCCATAGGTCTTATGAAAATCTGTTCGTGGCAAAAAATTGACTTTTAGCCCATTATCCAAAGTAGCCGTATAAAGCGTCTCGCCAAATTGCGGATAACTATTGATCTCCACTAAATATGCCCCCCATCTAAGAAAAATACAGCTTGAAGCTCAGCTAAATTTGCCACCTCTACCACGTCTTGATGTGAAACTTGGTTGATCTTTTCGATCCAGGTCGCTGGTGTTTCCGACACTTGGCTCAATATATCTAGCTGACTACGTGTAATCGCCGTCATTTGATTATCTAAACGGCTTTCATAACCGTTGATCAAATTTAGTTTGATATTTTCTAATTCAGTTTCACTGAATTTTCCTGCAGCTAGATCAGTAACTTGTTGTCTGATCAAGCTGTAGGCTTTTTCTTTGTCCCTTGTCTTGATACCCGTCTGGATCAAGAGCAACTGCCGGAAGGGATCAAAATTACTACTTGCATAATAAGCAAGACTTTCTTTTTCGCGTACATTAGCAAATAATTTGGACTGTGGTGAGCCCCCCAATAAGGCATTAAAGACTACAGCAGCATAGTGGTCAGCATCGCGATAAGTGGTCGGCAATCGATAAGCTAAGTCTAGCTTGCTTTGATTTAAAGTCTGTTTTTCGACGACTTCGACCACTTGGGTCCGTATTGGTTGCTCATAACAAAGCTTGGTGATCGCAGTCGTTCTTTTGCCAAAAGGTAATGCAAGCACATTTTCCTCAACTTCAGCTTCTAAGACATCACCTGACACGAAGATCTGGATCTGATCATTTTGAAGCATTTCCAAATAATAAGCGTAAAGTTCAGCTGCCGTAACTGAAGCTAGATCCTCCACTGTCCCATAGTTAGCAGCTTGTTGGATCGCATCCTCAAAATAGACCTTTTGCAATTCTAACGCCGCATAGGACTGTTTATTATCTTTGACTGCTTCGATATAAGCAGTCAAATTAAGCTTTTGACGCTCAAAAGTTGCTTCATCAAAGGCTCCATCATTGGCTAATGGGGCAAAGATCAATTCTTTTAAAAATGAGAAAACTTGACCTAACAAATCTTCGGGATGCAAAAGATAGTTATCATTTACACAATTCAAAACAAAATTTAGAATATGTACTTGCCCGCGCCGGCTGACTGTTGTACCAAAACTTGCTCCATACATCTTGGAAAGCTCTAAGGCAACTGCTTTTTGTGTCGGATAAGCTTGACTACTCGTTTCTAAAATATTAGCTAATAGCGTTCGCATAACGAGTTCTTTGCGATCTGTCAACTCTTTTAAAAATGAGATCACGACTCGTGTTGTCTTGAACTGTTGTGTAGGGATCACATTCAACATGACCCCCGTATTGATTTCTTTTTGCACTAACAGTTCCCCCTTCGATATGTTACTGATATATTTCTAGTTGTTTAGTCAAATAGTTTATATACTCTCTAACTATGATAAGGTAAAAGACCTGCATTGACAAGTTTCAATCACAAGGTTTTCGCTTAAAAAATAAATTTTATTTCTACCAAAAAAGCCCGTCTAGATCAGACGAGCAAAAATGCGATCAATCATCGACTTTTTTTGATTTTAAATAAACTTGGCGTGGTTTAGAACCAGCTTGGGGGCCGATCATGCCTCGATTTTCAAGCTCTTCTACCAGATTGGCAGCTCGATTATAACCGATCCTAAAATGGCGCTGGATCAATGAGGTACTACATTTTTGTTCCTGCGTGATAAAAGCTACGACTTCATCAAAAAGCTCATCAGTCCCATTATCATCTGGAGTTTTAAGCTCACTTTCAGAAACTTCTAACGCTTGATCATACGTCACTTCGGCTTGAGCTTTGATGAAATCAACAACATTTTGAACGTCTTCATCATAGATATATGCCCCTTGGACTCGCGATGGTTTATTTTGGCCCATTGGTAAATAGAGCATATCACCACGACCTAATAATTTTTCAGCACCAACTTGATCGATGATCGTCCGTGAATCAGTCCCGCTTGAGACCGCAAACGCCATCCGCGAAGGCACATTAGCCTTGATGATCCCCGTGATGACATCCACAGAAGGCCGTTGGGTAGCTAAGATCAAATGGATCCCAGCAGCCCGTCCCATTTGCGCGATCCGTGTGATCGCAGCTTCGACCTCGTTACCAGTCGTCATCATCAGATCGGCTAATTCATCGACTACAACAACGATATATGGCATCTGTTCATAATTAGCAGGATCTTTAGCAGCCATTTTATTATAGCCCGTTAAATTTCTTTGCCCCGTTTGAGCAAAGATCTCATAACGCTGTTGCATTTTTGCAACGACTTTTTCCAAAGTCACCGCTGCTTTACGCGGTTCTGTTACAACTGGCGTCAATAAATGTGGCAGATCATGATACATTCCAAGCTCTACTTTCTTTGGATCGATCAAGACCAGCTTGACTTGCTCAGGCAAACAATTCATCAATAAACTCGTCAAAATAACATTGATCGCGACCGACTTTCCACTCCCAGTCGATCCTGCGATCAACAAGTGTGGCATCTTAGCTAGATCAGCTGTGACCAACCCATTTGAGATATCACGTCCCAAAGGTACTTCAAGTGGTGAAAAATCAGCCTCACGAAATTCAGCCATCAATTCTTTAAACGAAACAGTCGCTACTTTTTGATTGGGCACTTCGATCCCGACTAAAGCTTTCCCCGGGATCGGCGCTTCGATCCGAATATCTTTAGCAGCCAAGGCTAAAGCAAGATCATCTGCTAAACTGACAAACTTAGACACTTTGACCCCGATGGCGGGATGTAATTCATATTTAGTTACCGCTGGACCTAAGATAATATTTTTTAGTTCAGCCTGAACCCCAAAACTTTTGAGCGTTTCTGTCAAGACTACTTGATTTTGTTTGATCTTCTTTTTTTCACCCGTGCGATCGGGAACCAAAACTTCGCTCAATAGATCTAGACTCGGTAATTCATACGTACCATCACCTTTAACTGATAGTACTTTTTTGGGTTTAGGAATTGTTTTTTTCTCGGGTGGTATGCTCACTGTAGGCTCAGCTACTACTGGTGTTGGTTCTGGGATCGGCTCTTGTGATGCAGGGGCTTTTCTATCAGAACTAGGTTCAACTTCGGTAAACAATTCCTTAGAAGTCGTCTGTTTGAAACTTTTTAGTTCAGTTCTAGCCTTTTTTAGTAAATTTAATGTCCCAAAGACTAAAGTTTTAAATATCCGTCCGATATTTTCTAATACTGCACTAAAGGAGATCTGACAGATAAACAAGACCCCAGCCCCTACTAGTAAGCAAGCTAACAGATAAGAGCCGATCTGACCTAACAAAAAATACGTCAAGCTATACAAAATGACCCCTATGATCCCTCCTGCTAGATCCTCGTTCAAAGTCCCTGAAACAAGATCATGCCCCGCTCGTTCAAAAAAGGCTTCAATAAAATCAGTGTGGATCGCCAAATTTTGAAAAGTAGAAGCGCTGATCCACAAAACGACCCCTAAATATAACAAGATCGCCCCTACAAGATAGTTGGTTCTTAATTTGAAAACACGATCAAACAATAACCAGTAACTTCCTAAGATCCCCAAAAGTACTGCTCCTAATTGATAAGTATTTCCGACTACTAAGCGTAACATGTTAGCAAATAATGTCCCTAAAAAGCCTAGATCTAGCATGATCGCTACTGCAAAGATCAATGCCAAAGCCCCGTATGCTCTCCAAGTCAACTTGAGATCTTTGCTATTTTTAGTTCGCTTTTTCTTATTGTTTTTTGGTTTACTTCTAGTATTTCTTCTGTGCGCCAAATTTACCCCTCGATTTCTTTTGGAATCACCCTAAATTCCACTCAATGCTCACTAAATTATAACACATTTACCTCAAGTTGCTATTCTTTAAAATATAATAAGCAAAAACTTTTGATATCGATCATCAATAAAAAGATTAAAACCTTTTATATTAATATTTAACAGGAATTATTTATTTTTAAAAAAACTAAATAATTATCTTGAAATTATAATTTTTATAAAATATAATAACAGAAATTAAAAAATTACTTTTTTAATTTAGGGGTAGCTTACAGAACAATTATTTTAAGGGGGAATAACCTATGTCATTAAAAAAACTACTCGTGACCAGTAGTACTTTACTTGTTGCCACACTGACACTAAGTGCTTGTGGCAACTCCAACTCTAAACAAGCGACTAACAAACCTGCAGCTAAGCAAGTTTTAAATTGGTCATTAAAAAGTGAGATCGCCACACTTGATTCAGCCCTTGTTCCAGAAAACGGGAGCGCTAATATGATCAACAACGCTATGGAGGGGCTTTTCCGAATCAAAAATAATCATGCTGAACCAGGGTTAGCTACAAAGACTAAAGTTTCAAAAGATGGGCTGACCTATACGATGACCTTACGCAAAAATGCTAAATGGTCAAATGGTGATCCCGTCACCGCTCATGACTTTGTCTATGCTTGGCATCGAGCTGTTGATCCTAAAAATGCAGCTCCAGGATCATATCTTTACAGTGGGATCAAAAATGCTGATGCGATCATCGCAGGTAAGATGGCACCAGATACCTTAGGCGTCAAAGCAAACGGTGACTATGAACTTGTTGTTCAACTTGAACAACAGATACCTTACTTTAAACTTTTGATGGGCGATATTCGTTTCTTCCCGCAAGATCAAAAAGCCGTTGAAAAATATGGAGCTAAGTATGGAGCTTCAGCTAAAACCACCGTTTTTAACGGTCCTTTCTTATTAGAAGGTTGGACGGGGTCTAATCTAAACTGGAAATTTGTTAAAAATAAGAATTACTGGGACAAAAAACACGTTAAGATGGAAACTATCAACTTTAAAGTAAATAAAAGCGCTACAACAGCTTATAACCTTTATCAAGCAAATAAAGTTGACTTCACAACGCTTTCTGCTGAACAAGCAAAGGAATTAGCCAAAACACCAGGTTATAAAGTTTTACAAGAAGCTCGCACAACATATATGGAATATAACTTAGAGAAAAAAGAGTTCAAAAACAAAAAGGTCCGTCAAGCTTTATCTTATGCGATCGACCGCAAGCACTTAGCCCAAAACGTTGCTGGGGGCGGCGCTGTTCCATTGACCAATTTTGTTCCCAAAGACCTAGCCAAGTTTAAAGGTAAAGATTTTTCTGAGTTAGCTGCTACTAAAGTTGGAGTGACATATAATAAAAAATTAGCCCAAAAGTTACTCAAAGAAGGTCTCAAAGAATTAGGTGAAGATCATTTTGAATTTACCTTACTAGGACGCGATGATGAAACGTCTAAAAAAGAGACTGAGTTCATCCAAAGTCAGATCGAACAGACTTTACCTCAAGTTAAGGTCGTAACACGTAATATCCCCGGAAAAGTGATCATCGCTCAAGCCTCAAAAGGTGATTTCGATGCCCAACTCACTGGTTGGTTAGCTGATTTTGCTGACCCGATCAATTTCTTAGATGTTGAAACAAAAGCAAATTTCACTAACATGGGTAATTATGATAGTGCTGAATACAATAAGCTTGTTACTGCCGCTAAAACAACTGACGCCTTAAATGAAACTAAACGCTTCGAAGACATGATCAAAGCGGCTAAGTTACTTAACGAAGATCAGCCAGTTGTTCCATTACTTCAAGATAATGTTCCTGAAATGCTTCGTCCAACAGTACACGATATGGTTCAAAATTCAGCTGGGATCACAGATGATTTTAAAGAAGTTTATGTAACTGAATAGTCAAAAAGAGACTTGCCTTTATGACAAGTCTCTTTTTGACTATTTTAATTTATCGTTTTCATACGTATGTGTCTTATCAAGCTTTGGAAAACCTTGTTGTCTTAGAGCTTCATAAACTACGATCGCTGCTGTATTCGATAAGTTCAGCGCCCGAATGTGTTCATCGTTTTGTGGGATCCGAATACACTTTTCTTCATTTTGGCGCATAAAATTTTCTGGCAAGCCAGTCGTTTCCTTTCCAAAAAGAAAATAATGCTCAGTCTTAGGTTCGGTATAGTCGACTTCAGTATATGCTAAATTGGCAAATTTTGAAACGACATGTAATTTAGCATCAGCACCTAAAGTTTCCAAAAACGCTGGCAAATTAGCATGATAAGTGATCTTTACTTTATCCCAATAATCTAGACCAGCTCGTTTTAAATATTTATCATCAGTCGAAAATCCCAAAGGTTCGATCAAATGTAATTCAGTATTCGTTCCTGCACAAGTTCGAGCGATATTGCCAGTATTTGCTGGCATCAAAGGTTCAAATAAAACAATATGGTTAGCCATCTTTTTTCTTCTTTCATTTTAAGATCTTATTTACATAAAAAAAGCGTAATTGTTCGGTGTGGGCACGGCGAACAATTACGTTAATGAAGTACAATCACATAGCAACTAACGACAGTGCATTAATTACTCATAACCGATTTCTTATCGACTATCATAGCACTTATTTAGGTAGTTTTCAATCTTTTTTCAAAATTATTTTTCACCACTGAGTAAGGTCACATCCACTGTGATCTGCTTTAACGGCTGACTCGCAGCTTTTTGCAAACTTTCGGCCGAAGCCCCCCACTGTAAAGGCGTCATTTTCATAAGCGCAGCAAACAAAGCATCATCTAACGAAAAACCATACTTTATTCGTGTACTAGTTGCTTTAGGATAGTGCTTATAGAAAAGATCCAGCACTTTTTGATTACTATATTCGTGTTTTTCATCATTTTCAGCATACAATAACCGCCGTAATTCACCTAGATAGTTAGCATTTGGAATGACTTTCAAAAGTTTGCCCGATTTTTTCTGGACCCGTGCAAATTCACTATAGGCAGATGGTGAAAAAATATCGATCAAGTAATCAAAACTTTGTTCACTAAATGGAAGATCAGCTAGATCGGCAATACAAAAAAAGCCAGCCGTTTCTTGTTGCGTTGCCAGATTGATCGCACGTTTCGAAATATCAAAGCCTACATATCGGTCAGAGCTATCAGCTCGCTTATGTTCTAAGCGTTGTAAAACACTACCTTCCCCACAGCCAATATCGAGCACTTTGATACCTGCTCGTTCACCGATCTGGTTTGTTATTTCTTCAATGATCGGATCAAAAAAGCCAGCTTGTAATAGCGTACGGCGCGCTTGCCACATTGCATCGTCATCATAGTCACTCTTGACACCATGTTTGATCAAATACAAAGTCCCTTTTTTAGAAAGGTCAAATTGATGCTCTTTGATACAGTAAACTGTCGTCTTTTCTACTTTACTAAAGGGCGCTTTACAGGTCGGACACCGAAATAACTCTTTATTTTGCGCAACAAATCGTGCTCCCCGTTCGATTTTTTTCATACTCATCCCTACTTTTCGACCTTGATATATTTACCCTTGACTAGATCTATTAAATCAGTTTGTTTTAAGCGGACCGAACGCCCAACTTTACCAGCTGAAACTGAGATCAATGGTTGATCTTTGATCCGTTCATCAAAATAGATCGGAAATCCCTTACGTACATTGATCCCGATCGGCGTATTAGCACCATGGATATAACCCGTGATGTTGATCAAATTTTTGTTATCGGCTAAATGAACTTGCTTTTTGCCTAGCTCTTGGGCTACCAACTTAAGGTCGATCTCATATTCAAGTGGTAAACATACGACCACATAATCTTTAGGATCTTTATTTGCTTGTAAGACGATCGTTTTTAAAATAGATTTGGGATCGACACCTTGAGCATTAGCTTCATCTAGTGCAGACTGTCCCCTAGTCAACCATTCAAATGAAGTTTCTTCATATTCAATATGATGTTGATCTAGGATCCGCTCGTCATTTGTCTTTTTTTCTTTATTTTTTTTAGCTTTTTTTACCATAAATTCTCCCTCACTTTCACTCCTGCTTTATTTTAACGTGGATCCATGCACTTGTCGAATTGCTTAATTTATTAAGTCAAATTTAACCAATGTAAAAACCGAACCTTTTTTAATACGGATATTTTTTTATTTGACTTACTCTGACTAATACGTTATATTTAATTTTGCTCTTTGGAGTTAATGATTTTTTTTACGAATAATAGATAAAGGGGTTTATAATCATGCCAGTATTTGATTATGAAGATATTCAACTTGTTCCTAATAAATGTATCGTTAAAAGTCGGTCTGAGATCGATACCCGCATTAAATTCGGTCCAATGACCTTCAACATTCCTGTCGTTCCGGCCAATATGCAAACCGTGATCGATGAAGACCTAGCTATTTGGTTAGCGCAAAATGGTTATTTCTATATCATGCACCGGTTTGAAGAAAACGAACGTGTCCCATTTGTTAAAAAGATGCACCAACTTGGACTTTTTGCCTCGATCTCAGTCGGGGTCAAACCACAAGAATATCAATTGATCGATCAACTTGCACAGGAAAACTTGATCCCTGAGTACATCACGATCGATATCGCCCACGGTCATTCAGATACCGTGATCGATATGATCAAATACATCAAGGCAAAACTCCCTGGGACCTTTGTGATCGCCGGTAACGTTGGAACTCCTGAAGGCGTACGTGAGTTAGAAAACGCCGGGGCTGACGCTACTAAAGTCGGGATCGGACCGGGTAAAGCCTGCATCACTAAAGTCAAGACTGGCTTTGGGACTGGCGGTTGGCAGTTAGCAGCTCTTCGCCTCTGCGCTAAAGCTGCTCGCAAACCGATCGTAGCTGATGGTGGGATCAGAACTAACGGCGATATCGCTAAATCTGTTCGTTTTGGGGCTTCAATGTGTATGATCGGCTCAATGTTTGCTGGACATGCCGAAACACCGGGCGAGATCATTGAACAAGACGGTAAAAAATATAAGACTTATTTTGGTTCAGCTTCTCAATACCAAAAAGGCGAATACAAAAATGTTGAAGGTAAGAAGCTCTTAGTTCCTTACCGTGGGCACATTTCCGATACCCTTCGCGAAATGCAAGAAGACTTACAATCCTCCATCTCTTATGCTGGTGGGCGTGACTTAGCTGCACTTCGTAAAGTCGATTATGTGATCGTTAAAAACTCGATCTTCAATGGTGACCAATACTAAAGAATAAAACAGATCCCCTCTAGGACCTAAACAGTCTTAGAGGGGATATTTTATCTATCCGTAAATGATCTGCGTTCCTTGTTTGATCACTGGCATAGTATGTGGCTCTAAATAGAGTACATTTTCTTGGAGATGCTCTTTTTCTGGTACCGGTTTAAAGTTGAGTACGGTATGCCCGATCGTTGTTAGGTTACTTTCAACTAATTCACCTAAATATTTTACATGATAAACTTGATCATCGATCTGGATCTTAGAACCGATCTTTAGATCATAGTTCTCGGCCGCATCATTTTCAAAGCGTTGGATCACAGAAACTTCTCGTAAGCGAGGAGAAGCTGTTTCATCAAATAAGATCACCATTGGCTCATCTTTAGAGACTGCCTTAGCTCCGATTTCAATAACTTCACTTTTGATCATAACTTTACAAACCCTCTCTAGCACATCACCTAATTTTGCGTCGCTTTATCTACACAACACAGCTACATTATACCGCACTTTTATGCAGAAAAGTAGTTTTTCTACCATTTGCGGACTTCCCGACCCAGGTTACACAATTTTTCTGCTAAAAATGTTAAAATAATAGTTAAGAAAGATGAATGGAGGGATTTTTTTGAAAGAACAGATCTACTTTGGAACTTATACCAAAAAAACTAGCCAAGGTATCTATCACGCTTTTTTAGACACTGACACCGCTCAAGTTTCCACGCCCCAAGTAGCGATCACCGTGGAAAATCCTACTTACTTAACTATAACTGATCAAACTTTGCTGACCGTAGCAAAAGAAGGTCCGTTAGGCGGGATAGCTGCTTATGAACTAGCAGATGACAGCTATGTCCTTACAGATGACGCCCTTGTAGCTGGCCCCAATCCATGCTATGTAGCTTTCGATAAAAAGCGGTCTTTAGTCTACACTGCTAATTATCACAAGGGACAGATCGATGTTTATCGTTTAAATAATGATAAAACATTGACTCTTTGTGATTCTGTCGTCCAGACTGGCTATGGCCCTCGTAAAGAGCAGGATGGCTCACACGTTCACTATACCGATCTAACTCCTGACGGGCGCTTGGCGGTCGTTGATCTAGGTAATGATACGGTCTCAACTTACGATATTTCAGCTGAAGGTAAGTTAGCACCGGTTTCGATCTTAAAAACCAAAGCTGGGCTCGGACCGCGTCATTTAGTATTTGCTCCTGATAAAAAGACAGCTTATTTGGTCGGAGAACTTTCAAGTACGGTTTCTGTGCTTGATTATGATCTTACGACTGGTGCTTTTTACTTACGCCAAACTGTAAGTACGATCCCAGATGATTGGACTGAACATAACGGGGCAGCTGCGATCAGAATTTCTAATGATGGTCGCTTTGTCTACGTTTCTAATCGCGGGCACAACTCACTTGCTGTCTTTGAAGTTTTGGATGGAGAATTGAAATTGATCCAACACCTTACGACTCACGGTGATTTTCCCCGTGATTTTGCGCTAGATCCAACTGAAAGATTTATTTTGGTCGCTAACCAAAATACTGATAATGCAACTTTGTATACCCGTGACCAAGAAACCGGATTACTTGCTTGTTGCCAAAAAGATATTCCTCTTCCCGAGGGCGTCTGCGTTTATTTTAAATAAAAGGAATGAAGAATTTGCTTTATCGCGAAGTTTGCTTAGAAAATTATACTGATCTGCCTCAAGCTGTTTTAAATGGTGCTGATCGGATCGAGATCTGTGACAATCTCGCTGTCGGTGGGACTACGATCAGTAAAGGTGTTATGGGTGAAGCCATCAAATATACCCATGAAAAAAATATTCCCTTAGTGATCTTAGTCCGTGCTCGTGGTGGAAATTTTGTTTACAATGATATCGAATTAAAGATCATGGAAGCTGACATCTTGGAAGCCCAAGCTTTAGGTGCTGATGCTGTTTGTATCGGGGCTTTGACAGCTGATGGCCAAGTCGACTACGAAGCAATGGAAACACTCATTGCCGCAGCTGGTGGAATGGAACTCGTCTTTAATATGGCCTTTGATGAATTGAACTTTGACGAACAAAAACAAACGATCGATTGGGCCTGCGAACAAGGCTTTAGTCGGATCTTGACCCATGGCGGTCCTAAAGATACTCCGATCGAAGCTAATTTAGAGCATTTAAAAGAACTCATCGCTTATGCTGACAAGCGGATCACGATCCTACCTGGTGGCAAGATCACCGCTAAAAATGCCCAAGCTGTAGCTGACGCCTTACAAGTCACTGCCGTCCACGGAACTAAATTATTAGCTTGATCTAGATAACAAGTCTGACATTCGTTGGGCTTGTTTTTTTACACCAAAAAAGCCAGTCCTCTGACTGACTCGAAATAATTATATCTTTAAATACGCAAATGCCATATATACAACACCTAAAGCCAAAATGACGCTCAGTTGTAACTTGTAGGTGATCCTTAGATAAGCGATATATTCACGCATAAACGCATTGAGTGTAAAATACCAGCGCGTTTTGGCACCAAAGCCAACACATTTAAGCCCTTGGCGTTTAGCGATCACTAAGGCACGATAAACGTGATATGAATTAGTAGCGATCCCGAACTTAGCCTCTGGTGTCATCAAACGATGTGAAAATAAGATATTTTCATACGTAGTCGTGGACTTATTTTCAACGATGATATCGTCTGCAGGTATCCCTTGCTTTACAGCATAGTTACGCATTGCTTCACCTTCTGCGATCACCTCATCTGGTCCTTTTCCTCCCGACATGATCAATTTTAAACCTGGTGTCTTACGGTAGATCTCAAGCGCCCGATCGATCCGCGCTGCCAATAACGGGGTTACTTCAGTTCCATTTAATCCTGCACCTAAGACTACGATATAGTCAAGTTTTGGCAACTTAAGGTGGACTAGATTCAAAGTCAACGTTACAGTATACATTACCATAACGAGTAAGAAATAGACCGTCACCGAACCTAAATAACCATAGGCGTACATCCAAATATTTTTATCAGTAAAATGCCCAAACATCGGCCAGATCACTAAGTAAGCTATACAAAAGAGCCCAAAACCTAGTGATAATAAATTATGGAATTTAAAGCCCTCATTTAAGATCACCTTGATCCCATTATAAAGAAAGGCTGACACTAACACAAACGGCCACAATACCATACATATCGTCACTATGATCGCTAAAAAGGCAATAATGTAAACCAACCACTGATGAGCATACAAAAACTCACTGTATCTCATCAAGATCGCAACGATAAAGACCGCCGTTGTCAGTAAAAAGGTCACAAATGAAACACCAGCCCATAAAGAACGGGGCTCGTGCCCCATGGTATAAGTAAACCAACCAATCCCAATTAAGAATATCAATACAAATATTAACACGCAGTTTG
>NZ_BCVJ01000039.1 GCF_001591685.1 Ligilactobacillus murinus DSM 20452 = NBRC 14221
CTCTATATTTTTATTAACGGTCACCTCACTCCAAACTATCAATGTAAATTACCGTGTTGTTTTCACGATTTTGTAAACAATATGTAACATTACCGATTATAGCACAAAATCCCTTTATTTTCGGGCTTTTTACAAAAAGAAATATTTGACTTAAATCTTAATTTAAATTAAAATTCCTTCCTAAACCTTATATTTTATGTCCAAACGTGTATAATTCAATGAGAGAGCACAAAAATAAGGAGCACCATATATGAATAATGAAAATGAACCGCGATCAAGAAAAAGTTCGCCCTCGCATGTCAAAAAGCGTGATCCCAAATTACGCAAACGGGTCTGTTGGGCTTTACTGGCACTCACCTTGATCGTTTTTTTGGGAGTTGGAACTTACATATATCACATTCTAAATTCAGCTAAAGATACGTTAGACAAGACCTACAACGGTTCAAATGTAACTAAGAGTCGCGATGTTTCCTCCGTTCTAAAAGATAAGCGTCCGATCTCGATCTTGCTGCTTGGGACCGATACAGGTGATCTAGGGCGCGATGACACCGGGCGGACCGATACGATCATTGTCGCCACTTTAAATCCAGAAACTAAGACAACTACACTAACAAGCATCCCCCGTGATACTAAAGTCAAAGTCCCAGACTCGGTCAATTCATACGATAAAGTCAACTCAGCCTATACGATCGGTGGTGTCTCAACTGCGATCGAAACGATCCAAGATACACTTGATATCCCGATCGATTACTACGTATTAGTCAATATGCGTGGTCTGACACAGATCGTTGATGCCGTGGGTGGGATCACGATCAAACCGTTACTTACCTTCAAGTACGAAGATGCTGATGTAACTAAGGGCAAAACGGTAACGCTAAACGGAAAACAAGCCTTATCCTACTCACGAATGCGTTATGATGATCCGGAAGGTGATTACGGTCGGCAAAAACGGCAAAAGCAAGTCATCGAAGCCATCGTTAATAAATCACTTTCTGTTTCTGCGGTTTCTAACTATCAAAAATTACTTAAATCGATCGGAAGCAACATGCAGACCGACCTAACTTATGGCGATATGATCACGATCGCAACTAGCTACAAAGATGCTGGCCAAACGATCGAATCTAACGTGCTACAAGGACAAGATACTATGCTAGATGGGCTTTCATACCAAGTCGCATCTGCTTCTGAAAAGAAAAAAGTCTCAGATGCGATCCGAAAGCAACTCGGCTTAGATGCTTCAACTAAGAGCTTTGACGATGATTCGTCACTCACTGATCCAACTGGTAGTTCTACTTATCAGACCACTGATGATAAAACAACTACTTATAATCCTGACTATAGCGACACCTACGATCACACTGGAAATTACGCTTATTAACATATAAAAAGACACGCTCTAAATTGGGGCGTGTCTTTTTGGATGCTCTTGAATGATATGACTGCACCTACAAGCGTTTATACTCTCAAGGAAAGGGTTTTGTTTTATTAGGGCTATAAGGATACAGGCTGACCGCTTTTACTTGTCAGTGCTCTATTTTTAGAGCACAAAAAAGCTCATTGAAAATGAACTTGTCATCTTCAATGAGCTTTTTAAAAACTTATCTTAACGGTGAATGTAGATGTAGCTACCTGCACCAGAGATAGTTTGTGTGTTAGGACCAGCTGGATTGCTAAAGCCCATACCGCCTTGGCTGATCGTTACAGAGTTGCCGTTAACAGATTCAACATAAGCAACATGTCCGTAAGCACCATCAGCTGTCCATTGACCACCAACGGATTGGCCTGGTAAGAAGACAATGATCGAACCAGCAGCTGGTGAATGGTCTACTCTAAAGCCAGCAGCTGCTGCAGATGAACCCCATTGGCCACCATTGCCCCAGTTATTGCCAGCCCAAGGAGCAACTTGTTTTACGTACCATGTACATTGCCCCCATGGATATGTGTTACCTGCTACGATACCATGTGCGCTACCATCACCTTGGCTGATGCTACCAGCGTTAGAAGAACTTGTAGCTTCTGGTGTTGTTTTGTTTTCAGTAGCTTTGTTATCGTTGTTATTTGACTTGTTGTTGTCATCTTTCTTAGCATCAGCAACTTGTGCAGTTGCATTTGCTTTATCTTGAGCAAGTTTAACTGCATTTGCAGCTTCTTCATATTGAGCTTGTAAAGCCACTAAAGTAGCCTTGTTATCTTCGATCTTCTTGTTCAAGTCAGCTTGTTGTTGATCAGATTTTTCTTTCATTGATTTCAAATCATTTTGCTTTGTTTCAAGCTCAGATTTATCTGATTGCAAGTTAGCTTTTGTCTTTTCTTGTTCATTCAATAATGCTGTGTATTGATCTTTTGCTTCTTTAACGTCGTTCAAAGCTTCTTTGTTAGCTTGGTTCAACTTGTTGACCGCAAAAGTACGTGAAACTAAGTCAGAGAAGTCTTCTGAGTTGATCACGAAATCAAGGTAGATGTTACCACTAACTGTGTCACCAGATTTCTTTTGTAAAGCAACTAATTGACCCTTAAGTGCGTCGGTACGTTTTTCAACTTCGACCTTAGCACCTTCGATCTGACCATTTAACTTGTCGATCTTTTCATTTGATTGATCGATATCAGTCTTTAATTTTTCGATCTTTTCAGTGTTATCTGAGATCTGTTCTTGTAATTTAATGTTGTCAGCATTTGCTGAGGCAATATCTTTTAATAATTTATCTGTTTCACTCTTATTAGTATTGATCGCATTTTGAGTATCAGATACAGTATCTGCACTCACTGCTGTTGTTGTGTTTAAAACAGACACAGCCAACATACTAAGTGCGACTGTACTTGTAATCACTTTCTTTAAAAACATAATTTTGGATACCTCGTCGATTTATTTACTTTTCACAGTATACACTAGTAAGATTACAGAAATGTTACTCTTAAATTACATATTTGTACTTATTTATTTAGGTATGTTACTTAGAAATACGAAAAAAACCGTGTTTGTAACACTTACATCCACGGGACAAATTATATTTTATTTTCCAAATTCACTTAGATCTAACAAGATACTACCATAGGCTAACCCGGCACCAAAACCGGTCAACAAGACTTTTTTCGGTCGTTTCCCTTGCTCTAAAGCTTGTGCCAAAGCTAACGGGATCCCTACTGATGAAGTGTTTCCCGCTTCCGTGACATTGATCGCAAACTTGTCTAGGTCCAAAGCCAAATATTGCGCGATATTTTCGATCAACCGCAAATTAGCTTGGTGCGTGATCACAAGATCAAGGTCAGTTGTTTTGATACCATTATCTGCCAAAAATTCAGCGATATGAGCAGTAACGTCATTTGTTACAAAATTGTAAACTGCCCGTCCATCTTGGTAGAAGGCATCCAATTGTGGATAATTATCGGCAGCCACTTTTTGCAGCGGGGCTACCCGTCCACTGTGGATAACTTCAGTGTTGCCTTGGGTGGCGATCTTTTCCGCTAAATACGCTGTATTGCCGGCACTTTTTTCTAAGATCACCCCCGCAGCACCATCTCCAAAAAAGACTGCTGAGGTCCGATCAGTAAAGTCCAGCATCTTGGAATTAGTTTCCGCACTGATGACCATTGCCCGCTGATACATCCCGCTGCGGATAAATTTTTCAGCAGTTGCCAGGGCAAAGATAAAGCCCGCACACGCAGCGGATAAGTCATACGCAAAGGCGTTGCTAGCTTGGATATTTTTTTGGACGATCGCAGCTGTCGCTGGTGTTAAAGCATCGGGTGTGATCGTTGATACAATGATCAGATCGATTTGGGTCGCAGCTAACTTAGCTTGCTGTAATAACTTTTGGGCGACCTTTGTAGCTAGATCTGACGTATTTTCAGCGATCGCATAGTGCCGTTTTTTGATCCCAGTATGAGACACGATCCATTCATCGGACGTATCCATCAACTGACTCAATTCATCATTAGTCACTACCTTTTCAGGAAGATACCCCGCACTTGCGGTAATTTTTACGGCTGTCATAGTAGGCCCTCTTTCCAAAATATTTATCATTAGCTTTATGATAACATATCGCTTTGTGGATAAACTACCTCTTTAGCTTTTATCCACAAATGAAAAAACAGGACTGTGAATATTCACAGCCCTGCTTAGCGATGCGGGTAAATGGATTCGAACCATCACGAGCTCAATTGCTCACCAGATCCTTAGTCTGACGCGTCTGCCAATTCCGCCATACCCGCGACAACAGAATTAATTATAGCAGACAAACCAGACCACTGCAACTATTTTTTAGATTTTTTTCAAAAGCCGTAACTTTCCGTGACAACGACTACAGACAAAACGTTTGATATCGATTTGACGTTGGCGCAGGTAGCTTTGCCCGCACTTTTGACAACAGTAGGTGTAGCGGTAATTCTTGCTACTGGCTGGAGCATACCGTAAACCTCCGACCTGATGCAATAATTGTTTAAAATCCTGATCACGGTGTCGGTATCCTTGTCCTGTCAAATGTAGATGGTAGTGACAAAGCTCATGCTTGATCGTTCCGATAAGGGTAGCTTTGCCATGTTTAGTCAACATCTTTTCATTGATCTCGATATCATGACTCGTTAATAAATAACGGCCCCCAGTGGTTTTCAAACGCCGATTGAAGTAAGCGCGGTGGATAAAAGGACGTTTGAAATACCGCAATGAGAGCTCTTCGACTAATGCTTGAAGTTGTTGCTCAGTCATCAGCTGGTGCTAACATGCTCAACTGGATGCGCCCACGCTTAAGATCGACATCCGTCACATAAACATCAACGATATCACCGACTGCGACGACTTGACTTGGATGTTTGATAAATTTTTGACTCATCTTAGAGACGTGAACTAAGCCATCTTGCTTGACCCCAATATCCACAAAAGCACCAAAATCGACCACATTACGCACCGTCCCCTGTAAATTCATCCCTACCTTAAGATCTTCTAAGTGTAAGACATCGGCTTTTAGTAGTGGTGCTGGCATGGAATCACGTAATGTACGGCCCGGTTTCTTTAAGCTTGCTACGATATCTTTGACCGTGGCTAGTCCCGCTTGATTGGCTTTAGCAAAAGCTTTAGCATCAAAATGTGCTAACTTTTCTTCCGCCCAAGCAGTCCCGATCTGAGCTGGGTCGATCTTTACTTTAGCTAAGATCGCTTTCGCTAAAGGATAGCTTTCCGGGTGAATATCAGTGTTATCAAAAACATTTTTTCCCCCAATGATCCGCAAGAAACCAGCAGCTTGCTCGTAGGCTTTTTGGCCTAATCGGGCAACTTTTTTGAGCTGGGTCCGCGTGGTAAAGCGCCCATTTTCATCCCGATAAGCGACGATATTTTTGGCAGTCGTCTTATTTAGTCCCGAAATATGTTGCAATAAAGCGGCGCTAGCGGTATTTAAATTGACCCCGGCTTGATTGACCCCAGTTTCGATCACCGTTTGGAGTTTATCATCTAATTCTTTTTCGGGCAGATCGTGTTGATACTGACCGACCCCGATCGCTTTAGGATCGATCTTGATCAATTCCGCTAACGGATCTTGTAACCGCCGAGCAATACTTACCGCTGAACGCTCTTCGACATTAAAGTCAGGAAATTCTTCACGCGCTTGGGCACTGGCAGAATAAACTGAGGCCCCAGCTTCGTTGACGATCACATAATAGACTTGCTTGTGCTTTAGCTCGCTTAAAACTTCGGCCACAAAACTTTCCGATTCCCGACTCGCTGTCCCATTACCGATCGCGATCATTTCAACTTGATATTTTTCAAGTAATTCAAGCAAAATTTGCTTTGCTTGAGCTCGTTTTTTAGGATCTGGGCGCTTGCCTTTAGCTTTTTCATGGGGATAGATCACTGCTTTAGCTAAAAATTTTCCAGTTGGATCAACGATAGCTAATTTACACCCTGTTCTAAAAGCAGGATCAAGTCCTAAAACAGTCTTGCCTTTCAAAGGCGCTTGCATCAATAAGTGGTAAAGATTATCACCAAAGACTGCGATCGCACTAGCAGCCGCCCGCGCTGTTAGTTCTTTACGCAATTCGCGTTCGATCGCTTGCCGGATAAAGCGGCGATAGGCATCGGTATACGCTTGTTCCACGTATTGCATACTTGGCCCTGACTTTTGCCCGATGATCCGTGCATGAAAATAGCGTAGCACATACTCATCATCGAGTTTGACTTTGACTTGTAAGATCTTTTCCTTTTCTCCCCGGTCAAGGGCTAAGATCCGATGGTCTAAGATCGTTTTGATCCCTTCTTCAAAGCGATAATAATCCTGATAGATCCCCTTTTCATCTAAACTTTCATCTTTGACTTTTGCTACTAACTTTCCCTTGGTTTGAGCATGCTTTCTGACCCAAGCCCGTAGACTTGCATCCTCACCAAAAGCTTCAGCTAAGATCTCATGCGCACCTGCCAAAGCTTCTTTTGGCGTCTTGAGCCCTTTTTTGGGATCGACATATTTTTGAGCTTGGCTAATAACATCTTCTGGGCTATCTGTCAGTAAAAATTTAGCTAGACCTTCTAAGCCTCGTTGCCGTGCGATCTGAGCTTTTGTCTGCCGTTTTTGCTTAAACGGTAGGTAAAGGTCTTCGAGCTGTTGTAATGTTTTGGCTTGAGCTAACTGTTGCTCTAGTTTAGGTGTTAATTTCTTTTGCTCAGCTATTTTAGCTGTAACATCAGCCCGTCTTTTTTCAAGTTTTTCAACTTGCTGGTAAGTCGCGGTGATCTCACGCAATTGAACTTCATCTAAGCTTCCCGTTGCTTCTTTACGATAACGGGCGATAAATGGGATCGTATTGCCCTCTTCAACTAATTTTAGAACTTGCTTGATCTGATCAGGACGATAGGCTAACTGTTGCTCAACTAATTGCAAGTAATCTGCTTCCACATTTTTCCCCTCACATTCTATGATTTAACTAGATTATAGTGATTTTTTGATAAATGAACAAGTTTGCGCTTCGGTCAATAAAAGACTAAAATCATACGTGACACTATTTTAAAGGGGGCAGCATTTTTTGACACCGAAAGCAGCACTTAAACATTACTTTGGTTATACCGAATTTAAAGCCGGCCAAAAAAAGGTGATCGACTTGCTCTTAGAACATAAAAATACTCTTGCACTCTTACCAACTGGGGGCGGGAAATCCCTGTGCTATCAGATCCCGGCACTCTTAGAAGATGGTTTGACCTTAGTCATCTCGCCTTTGATCTCACTGATGAAAGACCAAGTCGATAGTTTACAACAAAATGGGATCCCCGCTGCCTTTATCAACAGTTCCCAGGAATTTGAAACTGCTAAAGCGGTCTTAACAAAAGCCCGCCGGCACGAATTAAAATTGCTCTATATCGCTCCTGAGCGCTTAGAAAATCAATTTTTCTTAGAATTACTGCAGACCTTACCGGTTTCTTTAGTCGCAGTTGATGAAGCACACTGTATCTCTCAATGGGGCCATGATTTTCGTCCCAGTTATTTAAAATTACCAGCTTTATTAGCTCAACTGCCGGTCTCTCCTACGCTAGTTGCCTTGACCGCTACCGCTACCCCACAAGTTGCCCAAGATATCAAAGAATTACTTATGATCCCCGCTGAAAATGAAGTCAAAACGAGCTTTGCCCGCGATAATTTGACCTTCAAGCTTATCAAAGGCACTGATTTTGAACATTATCTTCTCAGCTATCTCAAACAAAATCCCAATGATTCTGGTATCATCTACGCCTCGACTCGCAAAAAAGTCGAACAGTTAGGCATCATGTTAAATAAAATGGGGATCAAAGCGGGCATTTACCATGCAGGCTTAAGTGAATTACAACGGCGTGAAAGCCAAGAAGATTTTCTTTACGATCGTACCCCCATCATGGTCGCTACCAATGCTTTTGGAATGGGGATCGATAAAAGTAACGTACGCTTTGTGATCCATGCCCAAGTTCCCGGTAGTCTAGAGGCCTATTATCAAGAAGCTGGTCGCGCCGGACGTGACGGACTACCAAGCGAAGCGATCTTATTTTACAAAGATGCTGACTTGCAAGTCCAACGTTTCTTTATCGACAATTCCCAAGCCGACGAACAACACCGTGAATTTGATTACCAAAAACTCCAAGCCTTGACTCGCTATGCTAATACCGAAGAATGTTTACAACGCTTCTTAGTCCAATACTTCGGTCAAGATTGTCCTGATTGTCAAAAATGTACAAACTGTACTGATACCCGTGAAAAACAAGACATCACTAAAGAAGCTCAGATGATCATGTCGTGTATCGTGCGTATGCAATCGCGCTTTGGCAAAAAGATCGTTGCCCAAGTTTTAGCCGGTTCTAAGGCTAAACGAATCCTTGAATTAAATTTCGATCAGCTTTCAACGTATGGTATCATGCACAAAAAAACTAAAGAGATCGAAACTTTGATCGACTTTTTGACTGCCAGTGGTTATCTCAAAACAAGCAGTGGGCAATTCCCCACACTCCATGTGACCCAAACAGGGCTAGCCGTCTTACGCAACCAAGCAAGAGTTTACGCACGCAGCGAAAAAGCTGAGCGCAACAGCAAACAACGGGTGGAAAGTGGCTTATTTGAACGTCTCCGCCAGTTGCGCCGTCAGCTGGCTGAAGCTCAACATGTACCACCATTTGTCATCTTCTCCGATCAGGCCTTACAAGACATGTGTGTGCTCTTACCGTCAAATGAGATGGAATTCTTAGAAGTCAAAGGTGTCGGGCATAGTAAACTTGAAAAATACGGGACGATCTTTTTAGACGCCATCAAAGAATATAAGAATGACAAACAGCGCGAGTAATTTCGTACAAATGACAAAAATCCATCAAGATGTTTTTTGCATCTCGATGGATTTTTTGTTATCTGCTAAATATCACAGTCTTTTTTGTCTGCGCATATTTATTTAAGATCATTTCCAAAATGTATCGTAGACCGTGATCGGTAAATGGCGTTTATGTCTTGTCTTGACAAACCAATTTTCGATCTTTTCAGCCGCATCAGCACGCACTTCTTTACCCTCTAAATAGTCATCGATGTCATCATAAGTCACACCTAAGGCTACTTCATCTGGTAAAGCTGGACGATCTTCTTCTAGATCAGCTGTCGGTGTCTTTTGATAAAGATGTTCAGGCGCACCTAAGACTTCTAGCATTGCTCTACCTTGGCGTTTGTTTAACCGCCATAATGGCATGATATCAGCACCGCCATCCCCAAATTTGGTGTAAAAGCCAGTGATCGCTTCAGCAGCGTGGTCAGTACCTACAACCGCCCCACTGTTTGCACCTGCGATCGCATATTGGGCGATCATGCGTTGACGTGCCTTGATATTACCCTTGTTAAAGTCACTTATCGTCACATCATTAGCTTGAACTGCCGCTACCATTGCATCGGCAGCTTCTTTGATGTTGACTCGCATCATTTCATCAGCTTGCATAAATTCGATCGCATCCAAAGCATCACTTTCATCGGCCTGGGTCCCATAAGGTAAGCGCACAGCGATAAATTTATAACTGTCATCACCTGTCTTTTCACGCAATTCAGTGATCGCCATTTGACATAACTTGCCACATAACGTTGAATCTTGGCCCCCAGAGATCCCTAATACAAGGGTCTTTAAAAATGGATGCTTGCACAGATAAGCTTTTATAAAATCGATCGAGCGTCTGATCTCAACTTCCGGATCGATCGTTGGTTGGACTTTTAATTCAGTAATGATCTCTTGTTGTAATGTTCTCATTAACTTTGACCTTCTTACTTTTCAAGTTTTTGATTGATACTTTCACGAACCTCTTTAATGATCTTCATCTTATTGTCGTAACATTTCTGTGAAAGGTCGACTGGATAATCTTGCGGGTTTAGATCGCGCTTGTATTCTTCCCAAAGACTATCTAAATGCAATTTGGAATATTCTTTGATCTTCTCTAAAGTCGGCAGCTCATAGACTAACTCACCTGCTTTGAAAATATCACGCAATAAAGGTCGTGCATTAAAATCAGTCACATCTTTATTGATATAGGTATATTGTGGATGGAACATATACAGTGATTTTTCCTTGCGTGGATCTTCATCCCCGATCGTAATGTAATCACCTTCAGATTTACCATCGGTCTTTTTAGTGATCCGCCAGACTTGCTTACGTCCTGGAGTCGATACTTTTTCGGCATTACTTGAGATCTTGATCGTATCTTCTAATACACCATTTTCGTCCTCGATCGCTACCATCTTGTAGACCGCACCTAAAGCAGGTTGATCATAGGCCGTGATAAGCTTAGTGCCCACACCCCAAACGTCGATCTTAGCCCCTTGCATCTTCAAGTTGGTGATCGTCTTTTCATCTAGATCGTTTGACGCATAGATCTTAGCATTAGGAAAACCTGCTTCATCTAGTTGTTCCCGAACACGTTTTGAAATATAAGCCATATCGCCAGAATCGATCCGGACCCCTAAGAAATTGATCTGATCGCCTAGTTCTTTAGCTACTTTGATCGCATTTGGCACACCTGAACGCAAAGTGTCATAAGTATCAACTAAAAAGACACAATCTTTATGCGTTTTAGCATATGCCATAAAAGCATCATAATCATTGCGGTAAGCTTGCACTAAGGCATGAGCATGTGTTCCACTAGCTGGGATCCCAAAGATCTTAGCTGCCCGTACATTGCTGGTCGCATCAAAGCCTCCGATATAGGCCGCCCGCGTCCCCCACAAAGCTGCATCAAATTCTTGTGCGCGCCGTGTTCCAAATTCAAGCAAGGCATCATCCCCACAAGCTGAACGGACACGGGCTGCTTTGGTTGCGATCAAAGTTTGATAATTAACGATATTCAAAATCGCTGTTTCGACTAATTGGCAATCTACCAATGGGCCTTCCACTTGGAGCAAAGGTTCATTGTTGAAGACGACTTCCCCTTCAACGACTGAACGGATCGTCGCTTTAAATTTAAAATTGCGGAGATATTCGATAAAATCATCCGGATAGTCGCCGATCTCTTTTAAGTAGGCGAGATCATGTTCAGTAAAGCGCAAATTTTGAATATAATCAACAATACGCTCTAAGCCTGCAAAGATCGCATACCCATTTTGAAACGGCAGCTTACGAAAATAAACTTCAAAAATTGCCTTACGCTCTGCCAGACCCTGGCGCCAATATGTCTGCATCATATTGATCTGATAAGCATCAGTATGCAATGTATAACTGTCGTCTGGATATAATTTAACCATTTCTTTCCTCTTCATTAATCAATTGTTTTTCCGAAAATTTTTTAGCGGATTTGACTATATGAGTTTAATTTTATCACTTTTGAGCCAAAACACCAATCTAACTGCTATAATAATAACAGATCCTTAGAGTTAAATGAGGTATATCATGCAAAATAATTTTGAGACTGTAAATGTTTTGGGGCTTGATTTTATCAAAGCCACCCAAACTGAATTTTTGGAACAACTAAAACGCGATAGCCAAACTAAAGCTAACCGTTTTATCGTGACTGCTAACCCTGAGATCGTCTTAGCAGCTAAAGATGATCTTGCCTATGCTAAAACTATTCGTAGTGCCGATTATGTCACAGCTGATGGGATCGGGATCATCAAAGGGGCTAAGATCTTAGGTGAGCCTTTACCTGAGCGTGTGACTGGCTATGATACGCTGATCGCCTTACTTTCTTTTGCCAACAAACATCAAAAACGCGTCTTTTTCTTAGGTGCTAGACCTGCTGTCTTACAACAAGTTTTAACTAAAGTAGCTACCAACTATCCAAATCTAGTGATCTCTGGAAGTTGTGATGGCTACTTTAAAGATGAAGCCAAAGTTGCTGAGCAGATCAAACAAGCTGAGCCTGACTTTGTTTTTGTCGCTTTAGGTTTTCCTAAACAAGAGTTCTTTATCGCTAAATACCAAGACCTTGCTTCTGCGATCTGGATGGGCGTGGGGGGAAGCTTTGATGTTTTATCTGGTCAAACTAAGCGCGCGCCTAAATGGTGGATCGATCACCATCTCGAATGGGCTTATCGTTTATTAAAAGAACCGAGTCGTTTTTTTCGCATGTTGGCTTTGCCTAAATATCTCTTATTGGTCTATCGCAAAAAATATCTTAAGTATTGATCTTTAGAGCCGTTAGCTGTTGTTTAACGGCTTATTTTTTTCTATAATGGAAAATGCATTTATAAAAATCAAGGATAACTTGGACTGGTTCGTAAACTTCCCAGGATAAAAAACCAAGAATCTCATAAGGAGGTAGGAAATATGAATGCAACTCTTCGCAAAAAAGTTATTATCGACTGTGACCCTGGTATCGATGATAGCCTAGCTTTGATGCTAGCGCTCGCATCGCCTGAACTTGATGTTCTCGGGATCACCACAGTCGCTGGTAATGTCCCTTCAGATCTAGGTGCTAAAAATGCACTCAAAATTTTAGCTCATTGTCATCAATTAAAGATCCCCGTTTACCGTGGTGCAGATCGCCCTTTAAAGCGTGACTATGTCAGTGCCCAAGATACCCATGGAAATGATGGTTTAGGTCAAAGCAAACTGCCTGAAATACATAAAAACTATCACTCAAATGCTTGTGAATTTATCAATGAAACGCTTAGAAAAGAGCAAGATGTAACGCTCATTGCCCTTGGTCCTTTGACTAATATCGCTTTAGCCCACCAAAAAGATCCCAAAGCTTGGCAAAATTGCACGCGTTTCGTGTCCATGGGGGGAAATTTTAAAAGCTTTGGCAATTGTTCTCCCGTAGCCGAATACAATTATTGGTGTGATCCTGATGCAGCGGCTTATTGTTTTGAGCACTTACCTGTCAAGCTCGAAATGATCGGCCTTGATGTTACCCGCAAAATGCTTTTTACCCCCAACATACTTGAATTGATCTACCAAAATGCACCTAAGGAAGCTGAATTCATTCAAAAAATCACGCGCTTTTATTTTGATTTTCATTGGCAATATGAAAAAGTCATCGGTTGTGTCATAAATGATCCTTTAGCTGTCCTCTATACGATCTTTCCTGAGCTTTGTGCTGGCTTTGATGCTAATACTCAGATCGTTACTTCAGGGATCGCACTTGGGCAAAGCATCGTTGATGAGAAAAATTTTTGGCACCGTTCTCCTAACAGTCACGTCTTAGTAAAAGTCGATGCCTTAAAAGCGATGCAACTCTTTTTAGCACGCACTTGTGGGTTAGAGCTTGAAATGTTAGCCCAGGTCTTACCACAGATCACAATTCTGGAGGGGAAATGATGCTTAAAAAAATGACACCAAAAACATTGACGCTCTGTGCTTTCGGGATCGCTTTAAATATCGTTGGTAGTAATCTAGCCTTATTTTTACATCTACCACTTTACCTTGATACCCTAGGAACAATGCTTTGTGCCGCTTTGCTTGGCCCACTCTTAGGCATGCTTGTTGGCGCAAGTACCGCCCTTTTTGTTGGCCTGACTACCGATGTCTTTTCCTTGTATTATTCGCCGATCCAATTATTGATCGGGGCGATCGTTGGTCTGCTTTTCAAATATCTCCGTTCCCCTAAAAATTGGCAGATCTTAAGCGCAGCTGGTGTGATCTCTTTACCTGGAACTTTGACGAGTACCGCGATCACTTACTTCTTATTTAACGGTATCACTAGTTCAGGTTCTAGCATGTTGGTCCAACTCTTAAGTGGTTTGGGACTACAAAAAGCTTTAGCGATCTTTTTAGTTCAGCTAGGAACTGATTATTTAGACCGGCTGTTGACTTTTTACTTGGTCTTACTGATCGTTTCAGCGCTCAAAAAGCGCCAACTTTTTACTGCTTAAAAAATTAAGCGACATCCAAGCCTTATTTTTGGCTTGGATGTCGCTTTTTTTATTTTTCTAAATAAAATTCAAACCGCTCACCAGCATACTGGGTCCGAACATATTCAAAGGGACGTCCATCCCCTAATCTAGTGATCTGACGCAACCGCAAGATCGCTGAACCACGTTTTAAGTCAAGATATTCGGCGATCTTTTCAGAAGCCAACATCGAGCTGACCGTTTGTTGCGCATGGCCGATCGTTAGTCCATTTTCTTGTAACGTTCCGTAAAGTGAGTTAGTGATCTGTTTTCTTGCATAATCTTTGATCAGATCATACGGCAAAGTCGCCACTTCAAAACAGATCGGAACTTCATCGGCATATCTGATCCGCTCCATTCGCAAGACTTTTTGACCAGGCTTTAACTTTAAATGCTCACTTTCACTAAGCGAAGGGGCAGTCACCAAATAAGAGACCGTCTTACTGGAAGGCGTCTTTCCTTGCGCTTCTGTCAACGCCGTAAAACTCGTGACTCCAGACATCTTTTCTTGGACCTTTTTGCGCGCTACATAAGTGCCTGACCCGATATGGCGCTCTAAGATCCCTTCTTCAACTAAAGTCTGGATCGCTTGGCGCAAGGTCATTCGACTGACACCAAACTGCACCGCCAGATCGCGCTCTGATGGGATCCGATCACCGACCGCCCAGCGATTGGCTTCGATCTCTTGTTTGATTTTGTTATGGATCTGAATGTAAATTGGTGAACCCATGACTACCACCTTCCATATTTGGAATTATTTTTTGAATCGGCGTCCAAAACTATATGTTTCGACTAGATCAAGCTCATGATCAAAGACGTTAAAATCAGCATCTTTTCCCACTGCTAACACACCTTTTTGAGTCAAACCAAACTCTTTGGCTTGATTTAAGGAAGTCATCTTGATCGCATCTTCTAATGAACACCCGGTAAACTTCATAATATTTACAAAAGCGTCCTTATATTGTAAAACACTTCCGGCCAAATTACCACTCTCAAGGCGAGCTTGTTTGTCTTTAACGATAACTTTTTGACCACCTAATTCAGAGACTCCTTCTGGCATGCCCTTAGCTCGCATCGAATCAGTTACTAATTCGATCTTATCTGGTCCTTTTAATTCATACGCTAATTTGATCATATCAGGACACACATGGAACCCATCAGCGATCAATTCACAATAGATATTATCTTCGAGCAAAGCGTGACCTGTCACACCAGGTTCACGATGTTTGAATTCGCGTTGTGCGTTATACAAATGCGTTACGTGACTGGCACGAGAATGCTTCATCTGTTCTCGAGTCGCATTACTGTGTCCAACAGAAGGAACGATCCCATGTTCTAAACAGTATTGCTCAAATTCCGGCGAAGTTTCATGCTCAGGTGCATAGGTCACTAATTTGATCATATTACCGGATAATTCGTTCCAATGATCAAATAATTTTGTATCTGGAGCTTGGATATATTCTTCTGGTTGGGCTCCCTTAAAAACTGGTGAAACAAAAGGACCTTCTAAGTGGATACCTTGAATAACTGGATTCTTAGCCGCCGCTTCTTTGATCGCTGTCATCGCATGGGCAATATTTTCTGGTGATTGGGTCATTGTCGTTGGAAAATAAGTCGTGACACCTTCATAGACCATATCATCGACCATTTCACTCAATTCTTTTGCATTACCATCCATGGCATCAAAATTATAGCCACCGTGACTATGTACATCGATAAAGCCTGGCACGATGAGCTTACCTTCAACATCGATCACCTCTTGATCAGCTGGTGAAACTCGATACTCACTCATTGGACCGATCGCCTCGATCTGCTCATCAAATCGAATATAGGCGTCATCTATCTTATCTTCTCCGGTGTAAACAACAGCATGCTTGATAACTTTGCTCATAATTGGACCCGCTTTCTTATTTTAATTACATCTTAATAGTAATAGGTATAGACCAAAATTACAAGCACAAACGCTTATTTTCCTTGATCTTTATTGATCGTCGCATCCATGCCCTTGATCACAGCTGTCATAAAGCCAGCTTCTTCCATAGCAAGTAAGCCAGCGATCGTCGTCCCACCAGGTGAACAAACATCATCAACTAGTTGCATCGGTGTCTTTTGATCAGCTAAAACTTTTTGTGCACTCCCTAAAACAGCTTGGGCTGCGATCTTGGTCGCTTGATCTTTTTTCAAGCCATATTTGACTCCAGCTCGTGACATCGCATCAATGAAAAAGTAAACATAAGCTGGCGAACTACCCGCTAAAGCGACAAAGGTACTAAAATCTTTTTCGGGTAAGATCTCAGTTTGGCCGATCATTTCAAAGAGTCCTTTGACGCGTAAAAAATTAGTCTCAGTCGCAGCAGGACTTGCATTCAAAGCTGTCATTCCTGCTGCGATCTCTGCATTGACATTTGGCATGATCCTAATGACCTCTAGCTCTTTAGGTGTCAGCTCTAACAAATCAGCGATCTCTGCGATAGATACTCCCGTCACCATCGAAACGACGACTGGCTTTTTGGCTTGGACGGTTTCTTTGATCTCGTGTAAGACCTCAGCTAACACAAGCGGTTTGACTGCTAAGAAAATAATGTCTGCCTTTGAAACGACCTCTGTATTGCTAGTACAAGCGTGTAGTCCATGTTCTTTAGCATATGGTTCATAGCTTGCTTTATGGGCGCTGTGGAGATAGATCTCAGCTTTTTGCCCTTGACTCAACCAGCCATTGATAATTGCCCGTGCCATATTTCCAGCACCGATAAATCCTAATTTCATTTGCTCACCTGCTTTTTTAAATTAAAAAAAAGGTCACGACCTAATTAAGTCGTGACCTATCAGTCATTGGGCTAGCTGGATTCGAACCAGCGCATGACGGTACCAAAAACCGTTGCCTTACCGCTTGGCTATAGCCCAATATGGTGGAAGGGAGTGGATTCGAACCACCGAACCCGAAGGAGCGGATTTACAGTCCGCCGCGTTTAGCCAGACTTCGCTACCCTTCCGTATTCCATATCTCATATCAGATGACTTAACGCATCCGACTTAATTATAATACCCTGTTTAGGATCAAAATGCAACACTTTTTGAAAACTTTTTTAAATAATTTTTTTCTGACCCTTTTTAAAGCTTTAAACTAATCTGCTATAAAAAAACTGTACCGCTGATCTGAAGTGATCTGCGATACAGTCAAATGTTAATTAACGTTTTCCATTAGTTTTTTGATACGTGGTGTTAAAACTAAAAGTAATCCACCAAAGACTACGGTAACGATCCCGATCGTCCCAAAGTATACTACTTCAGTTCCATCATTGTAGAGACGTACGATCTGTGCATTGAAGGCTTGGGCCACCGCGTCACCTAAGAACCAAATACTCATCATTTGAGCTTGGAAAGCTTTAGGAGCTAATTTAGTCGTCACAGAAAGGCCGATCGGTGAGATCAACATTTCCCCGATGATAACTAAAGCCCAACTCATGATCAACCATAATGGACTGACCTTAGTATCGGTTCCAAATAAAAGCCCTGGTAACATCATCCAGATAAAGGAAGCCCCAGCAAAGAACAGACCAAAGGAGAACTTCATTGGTGATGATGGTTGTTTCTTCCCTAATTTAGTCCATAATTTGGCAAAGAATGGAACATACAGCATGATGAAAAGTGGGTTCATACTTTGGAACCAGCTTGATGGGAAGTTAAAGCCAAATAATGATAACCGTGTTTGTTCGTTAGCAAATAATGCTAAAACAACTGAGCCTTGTTCTTCGATCGACCAGAAAAGCACAGATGCGATGAACAATGGGATATAGGCTAATACACGTGAACGTTCAACTTTATCGATCTTGTTACTTGCCAAGATCTTAACGAAGTAATAAACCGGAATACATACCGCAAAGATCGTCAATAAGTTGATGATGTTCATGATCGTAAACATATTAAAGAGCAACATCAAGGCAATGATCAAGGCGATCAAGACGCTCCAAACAGCAGTCTTTCTACCCAAACTCTTCATTTCATCTGGTTCAAGTGGATCAGTTGGATATAAGCTTTCTTTAGAAAGATACTTCCGACCATCGATCGAGTATTGGATCAAACCAAAGAACATCCCGATCGCTGCTAGTGAAAAGCCAAGGTGGAAGTTGACTTGTTGACCTAGCCAACCAACTGTTAGCGGTGCGATGAATGCACCCATGTTGATCCCAAAGACAAAGATACTAAAACCTGAATCTCTTCTCGTATCTTCAGGGGTATACAAGCCACCGACCATTTCAGAAACATTTGGTTTAAGTAGCCCTGTCCCGATCACGATCAAAGCGATCGATAAGAAGAGCGCCATTTTGCCAAATGGAGTCGCTAAAACGATATGCCCTAACATGATCAAGACCCCACCGATAAAGACTGTTTTCCGACTTCCCCAGATACGGTCACTGACAAAACCACCGATCACACTTGATAAGTAAACAAGCGAACCATAGATCGACATAATTGAAGCTGCTGTCGTCTTATCAAAACCAAGACCGCCTTGTGAGACGGAATAATACATATAGTAAAGTAAGATGGCACGCATACCATAGTAACTAAATCTTTCCCACATTTCTGTGAAAAAGAGCGTTGATAAACCGCGTGGATGCCCTAAAAAAGTGGGCTCCTGTGTTTTATCTGTCATTTAAATTCCTCCAAACAATGCCAAAAGACATTAATTGTTCGTTACACAATTACAATACATTGAACAAATAATAAGAAAAATGCAATGTATAACAGTACTATTATAAGTTTCAAAAAATGATACGTCAAATAAACATTAGAATAAATTTACTGGAAATGCCCCTTAACTAAGAATAATTACATTATTATATCATCATTTTTTGCATAAATAGTTAAAACAATGGATGAAATACGCTATTTAACTTAAATTCCAACATTTTTTCTCAAATGTCTTATTTCACACTAATTCACCTGAGCAAGTTAAGTTATTTAAGAAATTTTCTCAGAAAACTTATGTTATTCAGATACTTAAGTTTTCTTATACAAAAAAAGACCTAGGAATTTTCCTAGATCTCTTACCGTGTAAAACCTACTGCCGGTTGCAGGATTCGAACCTGTGACCCTCGGTTTACGATACCGATGCTCTACCAACTGAGCTAAACCGGCGAAATAATGATGACCCGTACGGGATTTGAACCCATGTTACCGCCGTGAAAGGGCGGTGTCTTAACCACTTGACCAACGGGCCATGATATAAAAA
>NZ_BCVJ01000040.1 GCF_001591685.1 Ligilactobacillus murinus DSM 20452 = NBRC 14221
TTGAGTTTCCGATCAAATAACTGTACTATAATAATATAGATTTATTTTTTTAGACGAAAAAAGTTGGTATTTTCACCAAATACCAACTTTTTGCTATGTTAAATATTTTTGACCATGATCAGGTCAGTTTGTGCGTCAGCTCCCATGAAAAATGAGTGTGAGCCGTGATGAGTAAAGCCCATTTTTTCGTAGAAAGCAAGGGCGGGATAATTTTTCTCCCATACACCAAGCCAGATCGTGCTACAATTTTCTTTTTGAGCAAGCCTGAGCGCTTCTTGGAATAAAAAACGGCCTAACCCATGGCGCTTGAAGGCTGATCTGATGTAGATGCGTTCGATCTCAAGGGCGTTAGGGGCAACTTGTTCACTTTGGGCTTCATTTAAGTTGAGCTTTAAATAGCCAGCAAGTTGTCCATCTAAGTAAGCAAAGTAAAACTGTGAGTTAGGGTCATTTAGCTCGGCGGTCAATTTACTGAGATCATAGGCTGTTTTTAAGTAATCTGCTAGGTCTTGAGCACTGTTTTGGTCTTTAAAAGTATCGCTAAAAGTTTCAATGCTTAGCTTTTGCAGGGTTTCAACTTCAGCTACAGTGATGCGTTTTAATGTTTTAGTCATGATTTTTACTCCTAGTAATTTCGTTTTTGGCCTTTTTTGACGATCTCCCAATCCTTTTCGATGTTACGGCGGACTTGTTGCAATAGTTGTTGCAATTGCACTTGTTGTTTTGCGGTCAAATGCCTTAGTGCCGTTTGTTCTGAGTAGTTATGCTCGGCACGAAGCATAGGGTAGAGCTGGGCTCCTTTTTTAGTTACAAAAAGGGGCTTATTTTTTTTGTTGTCAAGTTGAGTACGGCGTTCGATCAAACCGTTGGCGACTAGTTTTTTGATCGCTCGTGAAGCCGTGGTCTTATCGACTTTGAGGCAATTAGCCAACTCCTCTAAGATGATCCCGGGCTGTTCGTAGATCCTGACCAAGTAGAGATATTGTCCCTTGGAGAGTTTTAGGTCTTTGAATTCAACATTACTGATCGAATCTAAAGCACGGGCGATCGTGCCGAGCTCACGTAAGATCTCTGTCATTTTGAGCACTTCCTTTTGTTCTAGTATATTGATTTTTTATTGTAAATGCAACTATTTTTAAAAGAGAAATGAAACCGTTAAAATGGTATAATAGCTCTTGAACAATTAGAAATGAAGGGCATGTGATGTACTGATGTCGCATGGTAGGTGAGCATTTTGGATATAAAGATGGTAGCGATCGATATTGATGGTACGTTGGTCAATGATCACAAGCAGATCGGTGAAAAAACTAAAGCAGCGATCAAACAAGCACGCAAACAAGGGGTTTACGTGGTTTTATGTACGGGACGACCATTGTCTGGGGTCAAAGATTATTTAGAAGAATTAGCCTTGGTGGGAGAAGATGACTATGCGATCACCTTTAATGGGGCTAAAGCACAGATAACAGGTACAGGTAAAGCGATCTTTGAAAATCTCTTATCTCCTGAACAAGTAGCTCATTTGGATCAAGTAAGTCATGAACTCCAGATCAGAGGTCAGATCGTCATGCCAAATTCTGAAGTTATTACGACTTTTAAAAATATCAGTCCGTATACCGTACTTGATGCGTTCTATACAAAAATGCCACTTTATTATTGTGAGCCAGAAAAATTAGCCACACACTCTCCAGCAGCTAAATATATGTGGGTCGATGAACCAGAAGTGATCACAGCTAAGCTCAAGGACTTAGATCCAGAAGTGATCGCGGATAAGTATACGGTTCTTAGTGCGCCGTGGTTCTTTGAGATCATGCATCCTAAAGCGCATAAAGGTGCAGCCGTGCTCGAATTAGGCAAGTATTTAGGCCTAACTAAAGATCAGATCATGGTTTTAGGCGATGAAAATAACGATCTGACAATGTTTGAAGCGGCTGGATTTGGAGTTGCGATGGGCAATGCTAATGATCAGATAAAAGACCTTGCCAGTGCGGTCACAGCTGATAATGATCATGATGGTGTCGGTGTGGCACTTGAAAAATATGTATTAAAGAATTAGAAGGGAAGCAGTAAGATGGGAATCGTTGGTGAATTTTTGCTCCATAGATGGTATGTTTTTGTGATCGCCATTGTATATTGGAGCGTGATGAAATATCTAGGCAAAGGGACACGTTTTGCCCGTGAAGCAAGTCAAGTGTCAGCTACTTTGCAGATCTTGTTCTTACTTGTTTATACAGGTTCAGCATTATGGTTATTAGCTTCAAAAACGGCTGCTAGTCAAGCCTTTACTTTATTTACGCTGGTGGTCAACCTTGGGGGAGTCGTGTTAGTTTTACCACTGTTTTTGTTGATCTTGTATCGTTTATGTACCGCTAAATTTTTGGCAAGATTTCCTGAATGGGGCAAGAATTTATTTCGTTTAGTTTGCTTTGCTTTATTAGGCTTTTTCTCTTACCCTGTTTTGGCAGTAGTCGTGACGTTATATTATGGCTGGTAAAATGAGCGTTTTAGTATCACCTTAAGTTTATTTTGTGATAAACTACATCTGTAAACGATTAGAGGTGAGACAGATGGAAAAAGACAATTTTGCGATCGAAGGGATGGTTTGTGCCAGTTGTGCGCAAACGGTCGAAAAAGCAGTAGCACAACTGCCGGATGTGACTGATGTTTTTGTCAATTTGGCAACAGAGAGCATGCAAGTTGAACATGGATCTCAGGTCAGTGTGCAAAAGATCATGCAGGCGGTCAAAAATGCCGGTTATGTAGCGACTTTGTCTAATACACTTGATCAAGCTGAATTTGAAGCAAAGCAGGCCCAGACTAAAGCTCGTTTATTACATAAAAAACGACAAACGATCGGTGCTTTGATCTTTGCAGGCGCATTGCTTTTAGTGGCGATGGGACCAATGATGGGTCTGGCATTTCCGCACTTTTTAGATGGGATGCATGCTCCTAAAAGTGCTAGTCTGATCCAGCTAGCCTTAGTTTTACCAGTATTGTGGTTTGGCGAAGACTACTTGATCACAGGCGCTAAAGCATTATTTGCCCGACATCCTAATATGGATTCGTTAGTCTTAGTAGGAAGTGGGGCAGCGCTTTTGTACAGTTTGGTAAATACTTATCTGGCTGTGGTAACAGAGCAACACCATGATCTTTACTATGAGGCAGCAGGGATGATCATTGCTCTTGTCATGTTAGGCAAGTACTTTGAAGATCTCTCAAAGCAAAAGACTAATTTTGCTTTGACCTCACTTTTGACATTGGTGCCCAAAAAAGCCCTGTTAGTCGTAGCCAAGGGACAGACCAAAGAAGTACCTGTCGTAGAACTTAAAGTCGGTGATACCTTTTTAGTTCAGGCAGGGCAAAGTATTCCTGTCGATGGCATTGTCTTAGCAGGGGAGACGACGGTCGATGAGTCGATGTTGACGGGTGAGAGCTTGCCGGTAGCCAAAAGCCCTGGTGATCTAGTGAATGCTGGGACAGTCAGCCAAGTTGGTCAATTGACCTGTCGTGCAACGCGGATCGGAAGTCAAACGGCACTTTCACAGATCGTAGCCTTGGTCGCCAAAGCCCAGGGTTCAAAAGCGCCGATCGCACGGCTAGCTGATCGAATAGCTGGATATTTTGTGCCAGTGATCATGGGGATCGCAACTTTAGGTGCCCTGGCGTGGTTTTTGACGGGACATTCGTTAGGCTTTAGCTTGACGATCTTTGTTTCGGTCTTAGTGATCGCTTGTCCGTGTGCATTAGGGTTAGCGACCCCGACTGCGATCATGGTCGGGACCGGCAAAGCGGCCAAAGCGGGGATCTTATTCAAAAATGGGACAGCTTTAGAACAGCTATCTCAAGTGACAACAGTAGTCTTAGATAAGACAGGAACGATCACCCAAGGCAAGCCAACGGTGACTGATGTTTTGGCTAAACCAGGGCTAAAGCGAGCAACGATCTTACAGCTAGCAGCTAGCCTAGAATTTTATTCAAAGCATCCGTTAGCCCAGGCGATCTTGCAGGCGTCGACTGCTGAAACGTTACCTGTCAGTGACTTTGAGACCTTGCCTGGACGGGGCTTGACGGCTAAGATCGATGGTTTGACCTATTTTTTGGGCAACGATAAACTTTTAGTCAAACAAAAGCTTTCAACTGAAACACCATTGTTAAAACAGGCCCAGGCTTTGACGCAAGGTGGCAAAACAGTGATGTTTTTGGGCACTGAAAAAGATCTTTTAGGTGTGATCGCTGTTCAAGATCCACTAAAGCAAGATAGTCGCCATGCGATCGCACAACTACACAAGTTAGGGACAAAGACCGTGATGTTGACGGGGGATAATGAAAAGACCGCCCGTGCGATCGCTAAACAAGTCCAGATCAGTGAAGTGATCAGTGATGTCTTGCCAGCTGATAAAGCAAGGGTCGTCTTAGAATTACAAGCTAAAGGACAAAAGGTCGCAATGGTCGGCGATGGGATCAATGATGCGCCAGCTTTAGCCAATGCGGATGTCGGAGTTGCGATCGGTAATGGGACTGATGTGGCGATCGATTCGGCTGATGTTGTTTTGATGAATTCAGATCTCAGTTCACTAGCCCAAGCGTTATTGTTGAGTCACAAGACTTTGGTCAACATCAAAGAAAATCTCTTCTGGGCTTTTTTTTACAACTGTCTCGGTATTCCAGTCGCTTTAGGCGTCTTGACGCTTTTTGGTGGACCGTTGCTTGACCCAATGCTCGCTGCTTTGTGCATGAGTTTTAGTTCGGTATCAGTTGTTTTGAATGCTTTGCGGTTGAACCGCGTAAAATTAAACTAAGTGAGGATGGTAGTAATGGAAAAACATACAGTAAAAGTTGAAGGTATGAAATGTGAAGGTTGCGCTAAGAAAGTACGGGAAAGTTTAAGTCGCGTTGTGAAAAATGTTAAGGTCGACTTGGAAAAGAAAACGGCTGAATACATCGGGGATGAAACGATCGATGGTTTGAATCAAACCTTGGATGGAACGCCATATTCAGTCAGCAAATAGCTATTTGTTAAGATGTTGGTATTTTTGCCAACATCTTATTTTTTCTTGTATATCTTTTACGAGCAGTGGTTTAGAATAGAGGTGTGGGCGAAAATTTTAGTAAATTAAGAAAGGGGAATCTGCAGATGCATGATTATCGCAAAGAAGTACAGCAATTGCTCGATGTGATGGGGAATAGTGAGCAGGAACTAACTCTTGGTGCTAAAGCGATCCAGTTGATCTTACAAATGGCAGCTAAGGGAAGTTCAGCCCAAGTGACCGAAGAAAAGCAAACATCAGTAACATCTGAAGTAAAAGAAGACCAAGAGGAAGGTCCGCAGGCTTTGCCTGAAGTAGAATCTGATTTAAAATCAAAACTAGTAGCGAAAGTTGAAAAGGAGTCTAAACCAGCGGTTCAAAAAATTGAACCGCTGGTAGATAGACAAACTGAAGCGAGCAAAGAAAAGGCTAAAATAGATCGAACTTCGCAAACATTACAAGCGTTGTTGAGTGAAAAAGGTGACAGTCAAGCGTTAGATAATTGGGTGCAAAAAGACCCCAAGATCTTTGAGCGCTTATTTGATATGGTAATGGTCTATAAAGTTTCAACGCGTCGGATCGGTTTTAAAGCCTATAATAAAAACAATAAAGAATTAAGATTTAGAGAGACGATCCGAAATCAATTCAATCCTAAAAATGGGGATGCGATCTTAGTCAGCAACGCCCATACAGAGTCACCTCGGATCACGAAATTGATCAGACGACCAGCTGAGTCGTATTATCCTAATACAGTGACCTTTGATCGTGGGGTAGTTGAGGTCAACGCTGATAATGAACTGATCGTTAAACGTAATGTAAGTGGGAAAAAGCTTCGAGTCGATGGTGAATTATTTGAGTACAAGCTCCCAGCTCAAGCCTATAATATCCACGAAGGTAGTATCGTGCGGTTGCGTTGGTATGCTAACCCGCATGGTGAACGGCAAAATGAAGATATCTCGCTAGCCTGGGTCTATCCTGAGCGACAAGAAAAAGTCACCATGCCAGCTCCGAAAAAGGAAAAGGGGCCTAAGCCACAATATCAGCCGACGATCGAATTTGATCTAGAAGGTAGCACAGTCGGGATCGTTGTTGGGCGTGAATTGTATCGTGATAAATATGAAGCGATCATTGAGGCACATAATGGTAAGATGCTGATGGTCGATGCCTTCTATCATCGCCGTGACCCAGAAAATTATTTCTCGCGGCGCTTGAGTGAAGCGGATTATGTGGTCATGGTCCAAAACCAAAATAAACATAATACGAGTTATGCTTTAGCCAAGATCAAGGATCAATTCCAAGGTTTTGCAGTGGCTAAAAACTTGACCGGGATCCAGGTAGAACAGGCTATCTATCGGGCTGTCAAAGGTCTACCAGCATTCGTAGCCGGTTAAAAGGAAAAATAAATGCCGTTAGCATTGTTTGAATAACGCGGGACTTATCTTGATGTGTATTTGCATCATGGTGAGTCCCGTTTTTGCATGGCGAACATGTTATCGTTATAAATTAAGATAAAAAGTGCACAAACTGCTAGATATTAGCTAAAAAATTTATAGATACCTTGGTAGAAATGACTAAAAGATATTTTTTGGGATTGTACGAACAAAAAGTTAATCTTTACATAAAGTAAGCGCTGTTTAGGGTGAGGATATTTCTTGTTTAAGAAAGAGTAAAATAAATTGAAATCGTTATCAATAAGGTTTAATATAATTAGTGAAAGTATTCACGAAGGATTTATTGAGTGAATTACTAGTCACTTTTAGTTTAATTATTTTGGGAGGTTACAGATAGATGAGCAAAGAAAAGCCAAAGAAAAAAGTATTAACTCCAGAAGAAAAAGAAGCAAAGATGCAAGCAGCGCGCGTTTATACCGATGGCTTGGTCGAAAAAGCGTTAAAGGCAGAACAAGAATATGCGACCTTTACGCAAGAACAAGTTGATAAGATCGTAGCTGCCGCAGCTTTAGCTGGCTCTGAAGCAGCTTTGACTTTAGCTCACGAAGCAGTCGATGAAACTGGACGTGGGGTAGTTGAAGATAAGGATACTAAAAATCGTTTTGCAACAGAAAATATTTATAATTTGATCAAAAATGAAAAAACAGTCGGTGTCATTTCAGAAGATAAGATCAAAGGCCAAGTTAAGATCGCAGCTCCATTAGGTGTCTTAGCAGGGATCGTCCCAACGACCAACCCAACTTCGACTACAATGTTCAAGGCTTTGATGGCTTTGAAGACCCGCAATGCGATCGTCTTTGCTTTCCACCCCCAAGCACAAAACTGTTCAGTACACGCAGCTAAGGTCATCTATGAGGCAGCATTAGCAGCTGGAGCACCAAAAAATATCATTCAATGGGTCGAAAAACCATCACTTGAAAATACAACTGGCTTGATCCAAAATCCAAAGATCGCATCTATCTTAGCAACTGGTGGCCCAGGGATGGTCAATGCAGCGTTGCGCTCAGGTAATCCGTCAATGGGTGTAGGTGCAGGTAATGGGGCTGTTTTTGTTGATCACACAGCCAACTTAGACCGTGCTGTCGAAGACCTTTTGATGTCTAAGCGTTTTGATAATGGGATGATCTGTGCGACAGAAAACTCAGCTGTTGTTGAAGCTCCGATTTATGATGCTTGGTTACAAAAGATGCAAGAAAAATGTGCATATTTAGTACCAAAAGAAGACTATGCTAAGATCGAGGATTTCGTCTTTAATGATAATCACGGAGTAAACGGTCCAGTTGCAGGTAAGAGTGCCCGCTGGATCGCAGAACAAGCCGGTGTCTTTTTACCAGAAGATAAAGACGTGATGTTATTTGAATTAGATGCTAAAAACATCGGTGAAAAGTTATCCTCTGAAAAATTATCACCACTCTTGTCCATTTATAAAGCTAAAGATCGCACTGATGGGGTCAAGATCGTTGGTGCCTTGCTAGACTACCAAGGTGCAGGACATAATGCTGCGATCCAGATCGGTTCTCAAACAGATCCATTCATCAATGAATTTGGTGACAAGATCAAATCAGCACGTATCTTAGTCAACCAACCAGATTCGATCGGTGGGATCGGTGATATTTATACAGATGCATTGCGTCCAAGTATGACACTCGGAACAGGATCATGGGGGAAAAATTCATTGTCACATAACTTATCAACAGGTGATCTTTTAAATATTAAGACAGTTGCTAAACGTCGTAATCGTCCACAATGGGTACGCTTGCCAGAAAAGATCTACTATGAAAATAATGCGATCTCATATTTACAAGATGAGACAGAAGATATCAAGCGTGCCTTCATCGTAGCCGATCCAGGAATGGTCCAATTTGGCTTTGTGGATAAAGTTTACGATCAATTAGCCGTGCGTGATACACCAGTGAAGACGGCGCTTTACGGAACCGTAAAACCTGACCCAACTTTAGGCCAAACGATCGAGATCGCTCGTCAAATGGCAGAATTTAAGCCAGACACAGTGATCGCGCTTGGTGGTGGTTCATCCTTGGATGCTGCTAAGATCGCACGTTATATCTACGAATACTCCTTAGATCAACCAGCTGGTTTCATGGATGATTACGCTAAAGTCAGCGAATTGTTCTTATTGCTACAACAAAAATTCGTTGATATTCGTAAGCGGATCGTTAAATTCCACCATGCAACAGAAACTAAATTATTTGCGATCCCAACAACATCAGGTACTGGTTCAGAAGTGACACCATTTGCAGTTATCACTGACGATAAGACACATGTGAAGTATCCTTTAGCTGATTACGAATTGACACCACAAGTTGCGATCGTGGATCCAGAGTTTGTAATGACTGTACCAAAACGCACTGTGGCTCTTTCAGGGATCGATACGTTATCCCATGCTTTGGAAGCATATGTCTCGGTAATGTCTTCTGAATTTACTCGTCCATGGGCATTAGAAGCGATCAAGTTAGTCTTTGAAAACTTAGTTGATTCATATAACTTTGATCCAAAGAACCCAACGTCTGCTGGTGAAAAAGCACGTGAGAACATGCATTACGCTGCGACATTAGGTGGGATGGCATTTGCTAATGCCTTCTTGGGTATCAACCACTCGCTTGCACATAAAACAGGTGGGGAGTTTGGCTTGCCACACGGTCTATGTATCTCGATCGCCATGCAACCAGTTATCCGCTTTAACGGGACATCTGGTAAGGTAAAACGTTCACCATACCCACGCTATGAAGTATACCGTGCCCAAAAAGACTATGCTGACATTGCCCGTGCTTTAGGACTTAAGGGCAATAGTGATGCCGAATTAGTTGAAGCATTATGTGCTCGGATCGCGCAGTTGTTCAAAGATCTTGATGTTGAACCTAAGTTATCCGCTAATGGAGTTACCAAGGAACAATTTGAAGGAGCATTGGATGAAATGGTCGATTTGGTCTACAATGATCAATGTACACCAGCTAACCCACGCCAACCATTCTTAGAAGAGATCCGCGAATTATTGTGGGAACAATTTTAACTAAAAGTGGGGTAAAAACTGGGGGCTATCTAGAGATCAAGGATGGTAAATTTGGCCGTTATCTACCGCCAGAGACCGACCTTTCTGCTGCAACGATCATCGACAAAAAAGATGCGATCATTGCCCCGGGCTTAGTTGATACGCACATCCATGGCTATGCGGGACATGACGTGATGGATGCCGATCCAGCAGGCTTAGCTGAGATCTCACAGGGGTTACTTTCATGTGGGGTAACTTCCTATCTGCCGACGACTTTGACCGCACCACCACAAAAGTTAGCGCAGGTTTGTCAGTTGCTAGGTGAAAAAGCTCATGAAATATCAGGGGCCAAGATCCAAGGGATATATCTTGAGGGACCTTACTTTACTACGGAACATAAAGGAGCGCAGAACCCAGCGTATATGCGCGATGCAGATCTTGTTGAGCTTAAAAGCCTGCAAGCTTGTGCAAAAGGAATGATCAAAAAGATCGCCCTTGCCCCTGAACGTCCAGGAGCGCTCGAATTTACCAAGCAAGCTGTCAAAAGTGGGGTCAAGGTTTGTCTAGGGCATAGTAATGCTACCTATAAAGAAGCGATGGCAGCTGTGGATGCTGGCGCTGATATCTTTGTTCACACGTATAATGGGATGAGTGGCCTAAATCATCGGGCACCTGGAATGGTCGGAGCTGCTTTTGCTAGTGATGCTTATACTGAGTTGATCTGTGACGGGCATCATGTTCATCTGGGAGCGATCTCAGCGTTGCTCAAGGCTAAAAAAGAAAAGACCGTTTTGGTGACTGACTGTATGCAAGCAGGCGGGATGCCTGAAGGTAAGTATATGTTAGGCGAGTTTTTGGTCGAGGTCAAAGATGGAGCGGCCCGCCTAAAAGAGGGTGGCAGTTTAGCTGGCAGTGTCTTAGAGCTATTTACCGCAGTCAAAAACCTTGTTGATTGGGGGCTATGTAGCCTTTCAGAAGCATTTGAAATGGCAAGTGAGCTTCCAGCTAAGAGTGCCGGGATCGCTGATGTCTGTGGCAGTATCCAAAATGGCCGTGACGCTGATTTCTTGGTAGTCAGCCCAACTTTAGAACTCAAAGAAACTTATGTTGATGGCCAAAGTGTTTATCAAAAATAATGCTCTCTTTGATAAGCGAATAAACTCCCGCTCAAGATGCAAGAACACACCTTGAGCGGGAGTTTTTGCTAGTAGTTATTTACACACTACCAGATCTCTTTACCTGTTTCGACTACTAATTTGACCTTGGCCCATTGTTCATCTTCGGTCAATTCGTTACCTTCTTCTGTTGAAGCAAAGCCACATTGAGTTGAGATCCCCAGATTTTCTAAGGGTACTAGCTTGGCTGCTTCAGCTACTCTAGCCTTTAACTTAGCTGGATCTTCTAAGTCAGGGAATTTTGAGGTCACTAAGCCTAAAATGATCTTAACGTCTTTTCGATCGTTCCAGATCTGCTTTAAGGCATCAAAATTACCGGAACGTTCATTATCGTATTCTAAGAATAATTCATCATAGTTCAAAAGACTTAAGTATGGTGCGATCACGTCATAGCTACCACTAAATAGGTAAGTCGATTTGAAATTGCCCCGACAAATGTGGGTCGTGATGGTCATATCGGCTGGGACTTTTTCAAGCATCTTATTGATGACAAAGACGCTATCTTTGGCTAAAGCTAAATATTTGTCGCGTTCTTCCCCCGTTGTTTCATTTAACTTGCTGATCAAAAAGGCCCAGGTCGTATCATCTAATTGTAAATAACGACAACCTAGATCATAGAAATGCTTGATCGTTTCACTATAAGCTTGAGCTAAGCCCTTGAGAAATTCTTCCCAATTAGCATAGAAGAGTTTGTAATTTTTACTGCGATCATCTCTAAAGAAAAGTGTTGGAGAAGGAATCGTTTGTTTAGCAACAACGCCTTTTGGAACGATGCTCTTTAGATACTTAAATTGTTCAAAGAAGGGGTGGTCTGGATTATATTCGATACGACCACCCAACTCAACATTGTCAGTTCGGGTCTTTTCCCCATGGAATTTATAACTTTGGCGATAATCATAGCATTTGACACCTTTGAAGCTCCAAAGAAAATCTAAATGCCACCAACTGCGACCAAATTCACCATCGGTTGCATCCTTTAAGCCAAGTTTAGCTTGTTTTTCAACAACACGTTTGATCTCTTTTTTCAAGATCTCATCGTAATTGGCTTGGTCGATCTTGCCGTTTGCTAAATCTTCTTTAGCATGTTTTAATTTACTTGGTCGTAAAAAACTACCAACAACATCATAGTGTGAACTAAATTTTTCATTCATAATTAATACCCCCTTGAAATCGTGAAGCGCTAAACCTCACGTTACTTTAAGAATAACGCTAATTTTCCACTTAGACAAAGAAAAGCAATTTTGTAGCTAAAAATAGTGAAAAAACCAAGGAAAGTTTCAAGGATAAGGTGCCTATTAAAAACGACCAATTTTAGCTAGAATATTACTAAGAACTAGAGATAATGAAGGGATGTTAAGACGTGAAGTGTCCAAAATGTAATTCGACTAATCCAACTGGCTCAAAATTTTGCCAAAGTTGTGGTGAAACTTTGCCAGATCCAACTACTCAAGTATCAAGCGCTAGGCCAGAAAAAATCTGCCAAACTTGTGGTGCCTCAAATGATATCAAAAATGATTTTTGTGACCAATGTGGTGCGCCCTTTGCTGGCACTGCACCAAAACAAGCTCCCGCGCCAGAACCGACCTATTCGCGAACAAAAGGACCATATGCGGGTGTTCCCCAACGTAAAAGTAATCCAGCTGGGATCATCATTGGGGTAGTTGCAGGGCTACTTGTTTTAGGTGTTGGTGGGTATTTTGCTTACAATACACTCAATAAACCAGCTAATGAAACAACTTCTGTAGCTAAAAGTAGTAAGACTGAAAGTTCGACTGAAAAAGAGAGCAGTAGTGTTGCTTCTAGCAGTAGTGAGACCTCGAGTCCAAAGTCTAACTTTGATGAAGCGAAAGTCAAAGAACTAGTAGCTAGTGATATTGGTGGGATCGCTGGTGATAAAACAGTTTATGTGGCACCGATGAACGAAGATACGAGTTATTTATTGAACAATCAAACTCAAAGTGCAGCTTCGGTGATCAAACTCTTTATTTTAGCAGCAGCCTATGCCCAACAAAAGATCGGTACGATCAATTTAGATGATACGTATACTCTTTCTAATGCTGATAAAGTTGGTGGGACAGGTGTGATCCAAAACATGCCAGCGGGTAAGACCTTTACTTACCGTGAATTATTAGCTTATATGATCGATGAAAGTGACAATACAGCGGCTAACATCATGATCGATGCTTTAGGTGGAATTGATAAGGTCAATGCACAGATCGAAAAGATGGGGGCCCATGATACTAAGCTGCAACGTAAGATGATGGATACCAAATCACTTGAGGCTGGCCGAGACAACATCACGTCAGCTGCCGATGTGGGTGAATTGTTGAAGAAAGTTTATAACCACAAATTGATCAGTAAGAGTGACAGTGCTGAATTCTTAGATATTTTAAACAAGAACCGTGATCATGATAAATTAGTTCGCGATCTACCAACTGGGGCTAAAGTTTACAATAAGACTGGGATCATGCAAAATTACGGGATCTTAAATGATGCAGCGATCATTGAAAATGAAAAAGGTGCCTTTGTTGTCGTTGTCTTGACCCAAAATGGTGATAACAATGAAGAACAATCTGCCATGAATAAATTAGGTTTAGACCTATACAATACCCTTTTACAATAAGTTTAGGGTGCCATGAGGTGATAACATGAAAAAGCATTTACGTGTTTTGGGCGTGCTTGTTTGTCTGTTACCCTTAATGACAGGGTGTTTGCCCCAAACTAAGGTCAAACAAGAATCTAGTAGCAGCCATAAAACTAGCCAAACAACTAAAAAGAAGACTAGTAGCAGTAGCTCTAGTTCTAGCGAAAGCCAAGTCAGTGAAACATCAAGCAGTCGAGCTGCCGCATCAAATGCCCCAGTGACAAAGGGTGTGACTGGGGAGCAACCAAGTTCTACCCAAAGTCAACCACAGACTAATAGTAATTCTTATGTAGGACAAACTGTTACTGATGGAATGGATTTTTATTATCATTTAGCGGTACAAGTGGGTATTTGTGCTCCAAGTGTATCTCCAGATGATTTCTATCGCGAAGCAACTATCGGCGATCAAAGTGTGACTTATCAAGGACGTACGGTAACTGTTAAACGTATCCACGAGGGTGAGGGTGCGTATGAACAGGACGGTAAAACGGTGATCGATAAAGATATCTATGAGATCGTTTCAGTAAATTAAAAATAATGCACAAAAAATCAGGTGTGTCATAGCTATATGCTAAGGCACTACCCGATTTTTTTTGTATTGTGTAGTCGTGCTCCGAATTGTAATGCCTAGCAGATAACAATGACTTGTACATGATATCCCTCCCACATCATCGCTTAATGGACTAAAAGAATAAGATGTTTGCAAAAAAGTTGCATGCGGTGTATCCTAGTATGAAATATATACGGAGGTGTTTTTCATGGGCATGCATGAATATTTAAAGAGTTTGAGTGATCTTGAGATGATCAATCGGGCCCCAGGTTATTTCAAATTTGAAGAACACAATGTGGCGGCCCACTCATTTAAGGTGACACAAGCTGCGCAGATGTTAGGCGATATCGAAGAGCAAGCGGGTAATGAGGTCGATTGGCGCTCGCTGTATGAAAAGGCACTTAATCACGATTACACGGAACGTTTTATCGGGGATATCAAGACACCAGTCAAGTATGCGACCAATGAATTGCGGACGATGTTGGCTAAAGTTGATGAATCATTGACAGAAAACTTCATCCAAACTGAGATCCCAGTTGAATTTCGCGCAGCCTATGAGCGCAGATTTGCGGAAGGTAAAGACGATACTTTAGAAGGAAAGATCTTGTCAGTCGCAGATAAGATCGACTTGATGTATGAATCCTTTGGTGAGATCCAAAAGGGTAATCCAGAACCAGTTTACATGGATATTTATCGTTCAAGTTTAAAGGCGATCATGAAGTTCAATGATATGGCAAGTGTACAATATTTCTTGAAGATGATCTTGCCGGAATTATTGAAGGATAATGCGAACACCAATGCGCAAAATCATTTAGCGATCATGACGACCCAGATCATTCAACAATAGCCAAAAAGACGCTGTTTAGGCGTCTTTTTTTATTAAAAACATTAAAGTATTAATTAAGGAAAATAAGTGTTATCCTATTTGTGGACAGGAGTGATCAAATTGACAGAACAACGAACTTTAGTGTTAGTTAAACCAGATGGCGTCGAAGGCCAACACATCGGCGATATCATCACCCGTATCGAACATAAAGGCTACCAGATCACAGCCTTGAAAGTGATCCAAGCGACTAAAGAGCAACTTGAAGCGCACTATGAAGATAAAGTCAATGCGCCATTTTTCCCAGAGCTGGTCTCATATATGCAAGAAGGACCGATCGTTGGGATCATCGTGACTGGAACAAATGTCGTTCCTATCATTCATCGCATGGCAGGAGCAACTAACCCTGGCCAAGCTGATTGGGGCACAGTGCGTGGAGACTTTGGGCGTGAATGGCCCGACGGTAATTTGCGTAATGTGATCCATACTTCGGATAGTCCAAGTGAAGCTGAAAGAGAGATCAGCATTTGGTTCCCAGAAGAAAGTAGATAAATTTGCCAAAGATCGACAAGTTGTCGGTCTTTTTAGCTAGAAAGAAGGAACTTATTATATGGTAGTTTTAAATCAAGCAAAGCGCCTCGAACTCTTGGAAAAGCTGGTCGCGATCCCTTCAGTCAATGATCATGAGCAAGCCGTAGCCCAATTTTTACATATATATTTATCCAAATATGGAATCAGCTCGCAGTTAGTTCAAGTAGCTCCAGATCGTGCTTGTTTAGTTGCCCAAATCGGGACTGGAACACCTTGTCTAGCACTTGCAGGACACTTAGATGTGGTTGCTGCCACAGCTAGTGCTTGGCAAAGTGATCCCTTTGTTTTGACCGAACGCAACGAAAAACTATATGGCCGTGGTGCTAGTGATATGAAAGCTGGGGTGGCAGCTTTGGTGATCGCTTTGATCGAATTGGTCCACGCTAAGAAACTGCCAAAGGGACAAGTGCGGCTGTTATTGACGGTCGGTGAAGAGATGGAGCAAGCCGGCTCGAAGTTACTTTACGAGCAAGGATATATGCAAGACGTCGATGCGTTACTGATCGCGGAGCCGACTGATCTAAAGGTAGCTTATGCGCATAAAGGGTCGATGGATATAAGTGTCATCTCGCGGGGGAAAAGTGCGCATAGTTCGATGCCAGAACAGGGATATAATGCTTTAGAACCGTTGATCGAATTTTTATATCAGACTAAAAAAACTTTTCTAAAGGTAGCCAAACCAGATGAACTGTTAGGTAACGCGACTTTCAATGCGACTGTGTTGAAGGCTGGGAGCCAAGTCAACTCGTTGCCTGAATTAGCTACCACTGAGATCAATGTCAGAACGACTCCAACTGTGGATAAGGAAAAAGTTCAAGCACTGATCGAGCTGTGGAAAAACAAACTAAATGCCACGGGGGCTAAGCTTACAACTACAACTTATCTAAATAAAGTGGCAGTCAAAAAAGATCCAGATTCATCTTTGGTGCACTTGGCCCAAGCTTTAGGCGAGAAATATTTGGGGCAGACGATCAAAAAGATCGCACTAGCCCCAGTGACGGATGCGTCCAACCTGACTTTGGACAAGCCAGCAACTTTTCCATTAGCGATCTTTGGTCCGGGGAACCAGAGTGTTCATCAAGTCGATGAGTATGTGGATAAGTCACAGTATCTGGCATTTTGTGAACTTTATCAGGCGTTGATCGTGCAGTATTTGGAGAAATAATAATTAAAAGTTAAGCAGAGTTAGATGGAACGGTCTAACTCTGCTTTTTTGCTTAAAGTTGTTGTTCTAGTAGATGGGTGATATTGATGAAATTTTGGATCAATTGTTCTTGTTCCTTTAGTGGTAATTTTTGAAGTTCACGAGTCAATTCTTTGAGATGATGAGAGGAATTTGTTGAGGTGAGCGGACTAACGAGCGTCGCTATTGGAACGTTCAAAGCGCTTGCAATTAATAAAAGATTGTTAAAAGTGATATTTTTAGCGCCACGCTCAACAGCAGAGATAAAGTTGAGCGAAAGAGAACTTTTTTCGGCTAATTGTTCTTGTGTATAGCCGTTTTTCTTTCTATAGTAACGAATATTATCACCGATATTAATATTATTTTTCATAAAAAATCATCCTATCGTTAAAGTTAAGTATAACGATAGGGTAAATATCAGCCAGTTTTAACTTCCTATAGGAATTGTTGATATTGCCTATAGGAACATAAAGTGATAGAATTCTATCAAGAAGATTGATTTTTTCTAAAAGGCGTTAGAAAAAATTAATAAAAAAATTTAGGTAGATGCCCAAATGTAATTTATTAGTAGAAAGAGTGGAGGAATCACCAATGGATAATAAGATGTATTGTACAAATTGTGGGGCAGAAATGGATCCCAATGCTTCGATCTGTGTTAAATGTGGTGTTAATAAAGGGAAGATCAAAAAATATTGTGCTCATTGTGGTAAACCGGTCAGTGAAGAACAAGATGTCTGCACAAACTGTGGCGCACAACTTTCAAATCGGATCGACATTTCTAAGGGCAAAGACACTATTAAGAATTTAAGTGATAAGGCAATCAAAGAAACAGGGAATTTAGCTGAACTTGCAAGTAAGAAAATGGGTAAGCAGATCAAACCGGTATATTTGATCAGTGCGCTTGGAGCCTTAATTGCCGTTATTGTTGTAGCAGTTTTCTTGATGATGCCTAAACATTTAGATGGTACATATACTACGAAGGTGAATATTTTATTTGCTGAAGTGGAAGATAGCTATATTTTTGATGGTGATAAGTTTACCGAGAAAGTAGATGGTGACAAGCGTACGACTGGAACCTATGAGATCAAAGACGGTAAAGTTACCCTTAAACCTTTAAATGGTGAGAGCATAACGGGTGAATTGTCAAAAGACAAAAAGACTATTACGATCGATAATTATAAATACAAGAAGGTTGAAGAAAAATAAGGTAATGAATAGAAAGGAGAACGAAAATGCCAAGAAAGAAAATACTTTATATAGCCGTTTCTGTTCTGAGTTTATTAACTTTAACAGCTTGTGGTAATCAGAGTGAAAAAGAAAAAGTTTCTAGTTCATGCAAGCAAAAAACTTCAAAAGTTGCAAAATCAACTAAGAAACATTCAAGTAAGACAAGCGAGTCAAATGCAGTAGATACGACTGAAAAGACCACGATGGCTGAAAGTCAAAGTTCAGCTACAAAGAGCAGTGAAAAGCCTGTTGCTAAAACGATGGATCTAAGTCAGATCAAGGATGGTAATTATACTAGCATTCGTGGAACCTGGCATCAGATCAGATATGGTAGAAATCATGTGCCAGGTAAAACAGGTGTGCAGTGGGAAGATGGCGGTGATGCCAAATTATATGTCTTTGAAGATGTTCTTGTAGGTAAAGAGCTGGCAATGTCTAAAAGAGTTTTTGCTGCAGGAAGTGATATTAATCAAAATTTAGTGTTTAGTGAAAAAGATGGTAGTTTGACTGGTTCATTGGCTGATCAAAATGTAGCTACCAATATGTCGATCACTTTCTATCCTAAGGGTTCAGTCACGAAATTCAATAATGAAGGTACACCCGAGACAGCTAGTCAAGATCTGATCGCGGTTTGGACAAGTGGTAACAGTTATACGCAAGTTTTTGCCTTAGAATCATCCAATGCTGATAGTAATGGAGCGGATGTTAACGTTGAACAGATCTCCAATAACAATTTTACGAGCTTAGTGGGTACATGGAAGAATAAAGCAGGTAAGACCCTAGTTGTAGAAAACAGTTTAGCGATCAGAGAAGCTGGACCAGGACAAAACCATCCAGTACCAGCTGGAGTTAATGTAACTGTTAATGGGGATCCAGAAATGATCTCTAACGGTGAACTTAGCAATGGTTATATTAAAGCTGTGATCGGAACTCGGATGGATCAACCAGCTGCAGGCGGTGCTGGGGCGTTTATCGTACCAAAGGGCGTTTCATTTGAGTACGCTACCGATGACGACACTAGCAAAGATCGTATCTTTATGGGGCAATCTGTGGATATGAAAGATGTTTATTATCGTGTAGATTAAATTAGATTAGATAGGTAG
>NZ_BCVJ01000041.1 GCF_001591685.1 Ligilactobacillus murinus DSM 20452 = NBRC 14221
GCTATATTGCTTTCTCAAATGTGATCATTTGATATATTTGATTACGTTTGTTCATATTTTATATAGCAGGAAGAAAATTAATGGCGCGATTGATGGGGCTAGACGTAGGTTCAAGAACCGTCGGAGTAGCAGTTAGTGACGAATTGGGCTGGACAGCTCAAGGTGTTGAGATCGTTAGGATCAATGAAGATGAAGAACAGTTTGGGATCGAACGGATCGCTGAATTGGTCTTAAAATATGATATTAAAGGTTTTGTTCTCGGATTACCTAAAAATATGAATAATACTTTAGGACCTCGAGCAGAAGCTTCTAAAAATTATGGTAAACTTTTAGAAGAAAGATTTGCTTTGCCCGTTGATTTTTGTGATGAACGATTGACAACTGTCGAAGCAGAACGTATGCTAGTTGAACAAGCTGATACTTCACGCAAGAAGCGCAAGCAAGTGATCGATAAACTAGCTGCGGGCTTGATCTTGCAAAACTATCTTGATAGCAAAGGCAAGTTACTCTCAGAATTATAAGAAAGAGCAGGTATTGATAATGAGTGAACAAGAAGAAAAGATGATCACACTAGTTGACGCAGATGGCAACGAAACTTTATACGAAATTTTATTCACATTTGAATCAGAAGATTACGGCAAGGCCTATATCTTGTTGATTCCAGCCGGTTCAGAACCTGAAGAACAAGTTGATGTTTTAGCCTTCTCCTTTAACCCTGACGAAGATGGTCAAGCTAAGGATGCTGAACTTTACGATATCGAAAGTGATGAAGAATGGGATATGGTCGAAGGTGTCTTAGATACTTTCTTGAATGACGAAAATCTCCAATAATTCTTTTCACTTACAGGCCCTGAGTATCTTTTGGATATTGAGGGCTTTTTTTGTAAGTGGAGGGCTGTGTGATCCATATTTTTCCACACTTAGATATTATGCTAAAATAGAGTATGTTAATTTTTGATTAGGGGGCTTTTTTGAGAATGCCTGAAAATAAGCGACGTTTTAAAGTTAAGATTGCAAATGAAGTTTATACGATCATCGGTAAAGCAGAACCAGATCATATGGCAGCTGTTGTCAAGATCGTAGAAGAACAATTGGCGGAGATCAAAGAATTGATGCCATCATTAAATAATGAAAAAGCAGCGATCCTATTAGCGATCAATGCAGTTTCAGATCAGTTATATAAACAAGAAGAATTGCTGAAATTAAAGCAAACAAAACCAAAAGAATAGAGAAAAAATGATTTTAACAATAGGTATTTTGATCGTACTAATAGCAGCTTTTCGTCATGGAACGCATAAGGGGCTAGCGGCGATCTTTATCAAGCTAGTTGGCTTTGTAGTAGTCGCAGGCCTGGGACTTTACTTTGCACCTAGTTTGGGACAAAAGTTAAGTAGTATATTGGCAACGACAGAAGTGAATCGGATCTTCTACCAGATGCTGGCTTTTTGGGTCATCGCGATCATTGGTGGTTTAGGACTACGGTTCATTACAAATGCAGTCCGCCAAACAGCCAAGAAGATACCGATCATTTCCCAAGCTGACCGTCTATTAGGTGGTCTTTTTTCGGTAGCAATGATGTATGGTGTGATCTTCTTTTTGTTGCTACTAGTGGATACTTGGCCTGGTGTGCAACCAAAACCATTTATCGCCGAATCTAGCGTAGCACAATTTATGTTAAAAAAGACACCAGTCATCTCACAACAAGTATTAGATAACTGGTTACTTGAACCACAGGGGGATGGAAATGAATCGTAAAAGTTTAGCGATCCTCGAATATGACAAGATCAAACATAAGTTGTTCCAACATGCGACAACTGAAATGGGTAAGCGTCAAGTCAAGCGCTTAAGCCCTAGTACTGACCTTGATGAGATTCAGGTGAAGCTCTTACAAACAAAAGATGGCGCAGATATTTTGCGCCTAAAAGGTGGGGTACCAATCCCACAGTTAACGTTGATCACCGATCATCTTAAACGTTTGGAGATCGGAGCAACGCTAAATGGCAAGGAATTAGCTGAGATCAGTCAGGTGTTGCGCTCAGCTAATGAAGTGCATCGCTTTTTTACGGCTCTAGCAGATGAAAAAGTTGAATTGAATTATCTGTATGAACTCGAAGAACAACTTGAGACGCTACCACAATTAGCTAAGCGACTGCAAGTATCATTGGAAGCTGATGGCTATGTGACCGATGATGCATCCAGTCTTTTGCGCTCATTGCGCCGTCAGATCTCAACAACTGAAGCCACGATCAGGAACCGTTTAGTGGCATTGACTCGTGGTAATAATGCCAAATATCTGAGCGGGGCGAATGTGACGATCAGAAATGATCGCTATGTTATCCCTGTGCGAGCCGAGCATAAGGGAAAATTTGGTGGGATCGTTCATGACCAAAGTTCTTCGGGGCAGACCTACTTTATCGAACCCCGTGAGATCGTAGAGCTAAATAATCGCCTCAAGCAAGAGCAAGTTGCTGAAAAAGAAGAGATCTTGCGGATCTTACGCGAATTATCGGAAGAAACGATGCCGTATACGGCTGAGTTGGCACACGATGCTAAGATCTTAGGTGAATTTGACTTTATCAATGCTAAAGCAAAATACGCTAAAGAGCTCAAAGCAACACAACCTTTATTGTCAGAACAAAAAGACATTTACTTGCGTCAAGTTTGGCATCCGCTGTTAGAGATGGATAAAGCGGTCAAAAATGATATTATCTTAGGAAAAGATTATCAAGCAATGGTGATCACCGGACCTAATACAGGTGGTAAGACGATCACGTTAAAGACTTTGGGATTAGTTCAAATGATGGGACAATCAGGGTTATTTATCCCAGCTTTTGAAAATAGTCGGATCGGGGTCTTTAAGGATATTTTTGCTGATATTGGAGATGAACAATCGATCGAGCAAAGTCTAAGTACGTTTTCTTCGCATATGACAAATATCGTCAATATTTTAGAACGGGTCGATCAAGACTCCCTTGTTTTATTCGACGAGTTGGGAGCTGGGACTGATCCACAAGAAGGGGCTGCGCTTGCGATCGCGATCTTAGACGCTATCGGGGCTAGTGGAGCTTATGTTTTGGCAACGACACACTATCCTGAGCTTAAAACATATGGCTTTGAACGGACCCAAACGATCAATGCTTCGATGGAATTCAATGAAGAAACATTACGGCCGACATATCGGTTGCTTATCGGGATCCCAGGGCAAAGTAATGCGTTCAATATTTCCGAGCGCTTAGGGCTATCCCAAACGATCGTCACAGCCGCTCGGAATTTAGTCGCTAAAGACAGCCAAGATCTAAATAATATGATCGCTGATCTGGTTGCAAAACGGCGTCAAGCAGAAGAAGAGGCGATCAGTTTGCAAGCAAACCTTGATGAAGCCCAAAAATTGCACCACGATTTGGCAACGGCCTATGAACGTTTTGTCAATGAGCGTGAGCAAATGCAAGATCAAGCCAAGCAAAAGGCTAACGAGATCGTCGAACAAGCTAAACGAAAAGCTGATGAGATCATCAGTGAATTACGAGCATTAAAACAAAATGCAGCTACCCAGATCAAGGAAAATGAACTGATCGATGCCAAGGCCAATTTAAATGCGCTTGAGCAAAAACGGGCTTTGAAGAAAAATAAAGTCTTGAAACGTGCTAAACGCAAACAAGCTTTCAAGCCAAACGATGATGTGATGGTGACCTCGTATGGCCAACGCGGGGTCTTGGTGCAAAAAGTCGGTGAACATGTTTGGGAAGTTCAGTTAGGGATCTTGAAGATGAAGATCGATGAAGCTGATCTCGAAAAGATCAATGTTGAACCAAAGAAAGTCAAACGTGCTGGGACCGTCTTGCGCTCAGCCAAAACGAGCCATGTTTCACCTCAACTTGACCTGCGAGGCAAGCGCTATGAAGAAGCAATGACTGAGGTGGATCGCTATATTGATGCCGCGATCTTAGCGGGATATCCGTCAGTAACGATCGTGCATGGTAAAGGGACCGGAGCCTTGCGCCAAGGGATCACACAGTATCTGCAATCTAATCGTGCTGTTAAAAGCTTTAATTTTGCAGCTCCGAATAATGGTGGCAATGGAGCTACGGTCGTTTATTTCCGTTAAAACAAATAAGTTGCTTTTTGGTTTAGATATGATATATTCTTACTGAATAAATATAAAATGAAGAGTGAGGGAACAGCGTAATGGTAAAAGAATGGACAGATGAAGACTTTGCACAAGAAACTGCAAGTGGTGTGACTTTAACTGATTTTTGGGCAACATGGTGTGGCCCTTGTCGGATGCAAGCGCCTGTAGTTGAAAAGCTTGCCGAAGAGATGGCAGGCCAAGTGAAGATCGGTAAAGTTGATGTTGATAAGAACCAAGCTACAGCAGCTAAATATGGTGTAATGAGTATCCCAACTTTATTGATCCAAAAAGATGGTCAAGTAGTTGATACTTTGATCGGCTACCATGATAAAGGCGCACTCAAAGCAAAATTAGAACAATATCTTTAATAAATAACGCGGGCGCTACCATGATGTTTTGTATCGTGGTAGCGCCCGCGTTATTTATTTAGATGGATAACTGTAAAAGATAAATAGATCTATGTTTAATTTTCTTCTGATCCAGTCAAGATGTTAAGAGGCTGTTGTTCTTCGATAAAGTCGAGATCAAGGGGATCTTTAGTGTCGACTTGGACTAAGATCGTTACAGTACCATGTGTCTTTTTATCAATGATCGCTTCTGTGACGAAACCGAGTTGATTTTGGATCGTTTCTGCCAAAAAGCCCGCTTCGATCAAAAATTCACAAGCTGAATTCAATTTTTGTCGCGTCTCAACGATCTGACCAGTCAATTCAAAGTATTGTTGTTCCTTTTTGGCTTTGACCCGCTCTAACTTTCCCCAATTTGCCTGTTCAAAGAAGATCGGTAACTCTTCATCTTTAGCTAAAGGAAAGAGACGGGCTAAACGTCTGCCAGCCCAATAAAGTATATTGTTATCCTTACCCAAGATATCGGGGATCAAGGCATCGCGGATCAAAGTCGCACCGAGTTGATCTTGCGAACTTGCCAGTTCATAAAAATTATCTTGCATTAAAAAAGACACATCCTTAATAATAGTTATTACTCTAATTATACCGTGTTACTAATGATTTTTAAACTCGGTGGATAGTGGTTAGTTTGAAATCAAGGTGTGCTTTAGTGCATAATTGTAGTGAGGTGATGTTCATGGATAAGATTTTAATTGCAACTAAAAATGAAGGTAAGGCTAAAGAGTATCGGAAACTATTTGAACCAAAGGGCTTTGAAGTTGTGACGTTAAATGATCTAAATGATCCGATCGAGATCGTCGAAGATGGTAAAACGTTTGCGCAAAATGCAGCTATCAAAGCGCTAGCCTTAGCTGAAAAATACCAAGTGATCGCTTTAGCAGATGACTCAGGGCTGATGGTCGACTATTTAGATGGGGCCCCAGGGATCTATTCGGCACGTTATGCTGGCGATCACGATGATGAAGCCAATAAACAAAAATTGTTGGCTGAATTAGCCGGTGTTGCTTCTGATAAACGGACAGCTCATTTTCATTGTGCGATCGTCGTTGCTAGTCCAGCTGGCGCACAGTTGGCAGTTGAAGGTGAAGTCAACGGTGTGATCTTAGAGAAACAACGCGGACAAGGTGGTTTTGGTTATGACCCACTGTTCTATTATCCGCCATTTGAGCGCTCATTTGCCCAATTGTCAATGGAAGAAAAAAATAGTGTCAGTCATCGTGGGCGAGCAGTCAATGCTTTGATGGAACGTTTTGATGCATGGCTAAATGAGGTACGATAAAATGAAATATTTAGTTGTTAGTGATAGTCATGGTGATAAGGCGATCTTGCAAAAATTGGTCACAGCTTACGCAGGTAAAGTTGATCTGATGTTACATTGTGGTGATTCAGAGTTGCCAGTAACAGATGAAGTTTTCAAATATTTTAAAGTCGTTCGTGGTAATTGTGATTATGATCTGGATCTACAAGACGAACAATTTTTTGATCGTGGTCAAGACAAGATCTTGTTAGTTCACGGGCATTTACTTGGTGTAGGCTTTGGCTTGGGTGGTCTACAAGCTAAAATGGATGAATTGGGTGCCAATATGGCTTTCTTTGGGCATACTCATCAATTAGGGGTCGAAGTAATTAATGGTAAACTACTTTTGAATCCGGGAAGTATCAGCTATCCACGTGGAAAATACACTGCGATCGGTGGAACATTTGCGATAGTTGAGACTTTTGCTGACGAAAATGGTAAGCAGATCGAGGTCCAATACTATGACCGTGAGTTAAATGCGATCCCAGAATTGCAAGTGACATTTAATGGCAAATGAGAATGCATATCTTAAACGTAAGCTAGTTATTTGGTGTGTTATCACCTTATTAGTGTTTGCTACTAGATTTTACCTAGCTTTTGCATGGTTAGATCTGGTTTTTGTCCTCTGTGTTATTTGGACGGGACTACTCTTTTTAAGTTATTGCTTTTTTGCGTTAAAAAATTTGAATAAATAGTTGACGTTATTTAAAAAGAGAGTATACTAATAAGAGTAGTCATTGCCCGTTGGTCAAATTGGTTAAGACGTCGCCCTCTCAAGGCGGAGTTACGGGTTCGATCCCCGTACGGGTGATAAGTCAAAGCTGTTGGTTTTACCAGCGGCTTTTTTTATAAAGTTAGTGAATAATTCTTTTAAATTTGTTAATGTTAATAAATTATTATCAAAAAATAAGTTCAAAGGTGCTATAATAGGTGGAGTAAGTAAAAAGGATTACTATCAAGTTAGGAGGAGAAACATGCTTAGAAAAACGAAAAATTTTCTACGTGCACACGGTGTCGAGTATGAAAAAGAGCACGTTAATCCGTTGATGGTGCCTGAGAGAGTATATGTACTGAAGTTTGGCAAAAAAGACGGTAAGTTTTTGAATCGTTTTATCGTTGAACATAGTTATACCTGGACAGGACGTGACAAGATCAATAAGATCACTTTACGGTTGCACGGCCAACAACATCCACGTGAATTTGCCAACGAGGCTAAATTATTACAGTACTTGAAAAAGCATGCCCACCGTTATGTTAAGGAAAAAGACCGTAACAAGCATACGGCAAAACGTGGGTAGGATATAAGACGGAGAGCTTGGGTGCAGGAACGCCCAAGCTTTTTTATTGGAGAAAAGGCTAGTTAAAGAAAGCTTAGCTGTGTATATGATAGTTAAGAGTATATAAAAAGATCACTCAAATTTAGCAAAAATTTGAGTGATCTTTTTTAGTAGTTGGGCATACAGGGTTCGAACCTGTAAATTATGGATTCAGAGTCCACTGCCTTACCGATTTGGCGAATGCCCAATAAAAACTCAACTATTACAGTTTATGCCTGTCGCGTAGCTTTGTCAATACTTATAAATAGAATTATTTTGTTGCACTAATATATCAGATCATAACTCTTTTTGTATAGATAATCGTTAAAAATATTTTGATATACACTTTTATGTTGTTAACAAAAAGTGTATAATGAATAAATATTAATAATTATGTATAAGAGGAAGGGTTTAATGTGAATAAAAAGAAAATCAAACTTTTTGGTTTGGTAATGATGATCTTTTCAACGATCTTTGGATTTGCGAATTCGACCGTCGCTTATGAACAGATGGGATATGGTAGTATCATGTGGTATATCTTAGCGGCGCTCTTTTTCTTTCTTCCCAGTGCTTTGATGTTAGCCGAGTATGGTGCTGCTTTCAAAGAAGCAAAGGGAGGGATCTATTCTTGGCTAGCAGGTTCAGTCGGAGAAAAGATCGCTTTTATCGGGACGTTTATTTGGTTAGCTTCGTGGGTCATTTGGTTAGTCTCAACGTCAAATAAAGTCTGGATCCCGTTATCGGCTTTGCTTTTTGGCAAAGACACCACTCAGAGTTGGAATTTTTTGGGTCTAGGTGCAACGCAGACGATCGGGTTATTAGCGATCATTTGGATCTTGGGAGTCACATTTTTTAGTACTCGTGGGATGGATTTTGTTGCTAAGGTCGGTTCGATCGGGGGATTCTTCACGATCGTTTTGAATGTGATCTTTTGTGTGGCTAGTGTTGTGATCTGGATCGCTGATCATGGTGCTTTAAAACAACCGATCACAAGCTGGAGCAGCTTTACGACTTCACCTAATCCAGATTTTAGTACGCTGGTCGCTTTGTTATCCTTTGTAGTCTATGCGATCTTTGCATACGCTGGTATGGAATCGCTTGGTGGCGTCATGGATGATATTGAAAAGCCAGAAAAAACTTTTCCACGGGCGGTTTTGATCTCAACTTTAGTGATCGCGCTTAGTTATTCGTTGATGATCTTTATGTGGGGGATCAGTACTAATTGGCAAGAGGTCATTGGAAATAATGAAGCTAACCTGGGAAATATTACATATGTTTTGATGAATAATCTAGGCGTCGTTTTAGGTCAAACGCTGGGCTTATCAGCACAAACGAGCCAATTTCTTGGAGTCTTGATGACGCGCTTTGCTGGCTTGGGGATGTTTATCGGTTATGTTGGGGCCTTTTTTATCTTAGTCTATTCACCGATCAAATCATTTATTTTAGGTTCTGATCCTAAGCTTTGGCCTAAAAAAATGACAAGCTTAAACAAAGCAGGAATGCCAGCCTTTTCAATGTGGCTTCAAGCAACGATCGTTTGTATCTTCATCTTCTTAGTGGCTTTTGGGGGCTCAGCTGCCCAAAAGTTCTATACGATCTTGACGGATATGGCTAATGTCTCAACGAGTTGTCCGTATCTCTTTTTAGTTGGAGCGTTTCCGTTCTTTAAACAAAGAACTGATATCGAGCGGCCCTTTGAATTTTTCAAGAGCCGTAAATGGACATGGATCGTAACAGCCGTGGTGTTACTAGTCCTTGCAGGTGGGATAATCTTTACTTGTGTTGAACCTATTTTACGACACGAGTATGATACTGCCTTTTGGACGATCATTGGACCAGTCTTTTTTGGGGTGATCGCTTGGCTCTTTTATCATCAAGCAGTAGTTAAGGGAAAACTCGATAAATAGTCGTCAAAGTACGAATATGTAGGCAAAAGTTTACGTATTCGTACTTTTTTAGTGCTATAATCAGAAAAAATCAAGTTCTGTAGGTGATCTGATGAAAGTTGTCATTGTTGGTGGGACTGGTTTTGTTGGACAAGGTATCTTGCAGGTCCTAGTTAAGGATAAGACACTTGAATTATATAGTTTATCGCGTGGTGGCAAACGCCCAGGCAGTGTAGCTGGTGTTACTTATCAACGAGTAGATCTAGAGCACCCAAATGTTTGGCAAACCTTGCTCAAAGAGGCGGATTGGGTCATTGATTGTGTGGGGATCTTATGGCCTGATCGTAAAAAGCAGTTGGATTATCAAAATGCTAGCATTAAACCTGCTAAAAAGATCATTGCGACTATCAAAACAAGCGAAACTAAATTTTTGTTCATCTCCGCTAATGTGGGGTTTCCGGCTTATTTAAGAGCTAAACGGACTGTTGAAAAATATGCACACCAAGTTTTAGGGAAACGTGCCTATGTGGTGTATCCCGGCTTGATCTATGATCGTACTAAAAAGAGAACTTATTATTTAGGAAAGATCTTACACGTAATTACCTTTTTGCCGGGGTTGAAGAAGTATCGACCGGTCAAGCGAAAAATACTAGCCCAAGCGATCGAAAAAATTTTACAGGGGAAAACAAGTGAATTTGAAAGATTGCGTAAATGATATGTTATATTTTATAACATTCGCAGGTTGTGATTCCGATAGTGCTGATTTAATTATAAATGTTGTTATATTAGGGTTTTTAGCAAGTGTTGGCTCTTTTTGATTAATTACATGTCATAAAAGTTAATCGAAAATTAATTTTATTTTTTGGGATTAAGATAAAAGCCTGTTTTTATAGGCTTTTTTAATAGTGTTATGATACAAAATCTAAGTTTTATATTATGATTTGAGCTTTCATGTACTATCTTCTGACAAAAGTTGTGCTATAATAATTTTATATTAAATTCTAGTAAAGGGGAGTTCCCATGAAGAAGTTTATTGCAATGTTAAGTGCAGTGCTTGGATTGTTTATGTTGGGTGTTTTCTCCCAACCACAGATCCAAGCTGCATCAGAAAAGACATATACGATCGACACGGATGTGACTTTCCCACCGTTTGTGTATGCCAACACAGAGAATAAGTATGTGGGGATCGATTTAGATCTTTTACGTGCAATTGCTAAAGAAGAGGGCTTTAAAGTAAAGATCCGCCCCGTTGGCTTCAACGCTGCTGTTCAATCCGTGAGTGCTGGCCAAGCCGATGGGATGATCGCTGGGATGTCGATCACAGAAGAAAGAAAGCAAAAGTTTGATTTTTCAGATCCATATTATTCTGCCGGGATCGTAATGGCAGTCAAAGATGGTAGTGGGATCAAAAGTTTATCTGAGTTAAAGGGTAAAAAAGTTGCTGTTAAGACTGGGACAGCTGGGGCTGATTATGCTAATTCGATCAAAGATAAATACGGTTTTGAGATCGTAACGTTCGATGATTCAGATGGTGTGTACAATGATGTCCTCAATGGTAACTCGGCCGCCTGTTTTGAAGATAGTGCTGTAATGTATTATGCGATCAAAAATGGCTTAGATCTAAAAGTTGTAACTAAGCCAGCTAATACGACAGAAACTGGTTTTGCTGTTAAAAAAGGGCAAAACCAAGAACTACTTAAGATGTTCAATGAAGGTCTAGCTAAGTTGAAAGCTAACGGTGAGTATGACAAGATCATCAAAAAATATACAGAAGGCAAAGCAACCTCTGAAACTAAGGTCAAGTCACAAACAGCAACTGCTGAAGATCGAACAGTTTTAGGTATCTTAAAAGAAAATAAAGATGCCTTTATCTCAGGGATCATTGAGACGCTGAAGTTGACGGTTGTGGGTATTTTTTGTGCCACGATTTTTGGGATCTTTGTCGGTTTGTTAGGTGTCGTACCAAACAAATTCTGCCGTGGTCTTTCGACAACGATCATCTATATCTTCCGGGGGCTACCATTGATCGTGTTAGCGCTGTTCATTTATAATGGGGTCCCAAGTTTGATCGGTAGTAAAGTCCCAGCTTTCTTAGCTGGTGTGATCACGTTGATGTTAAATGAAGGTGCCTATACGGCTGCCTTTGTTAAAGGTGGGATCGAATCGGTCGATAAAGGGCAGATGGAAGCAGCACGTAGTTTAGGGCTACCGTTTGGTAAATCAATGCGTCGGGTCATCTTACCTCAAGGGATCAAGATCATGGTCCCATCGTTTATCAACCAGTTCATCATTACTTTAAAGGATACCTCGATCTTATCTGTTATCGGGTTGCTTGAACTTACTCAGACTGGTAAGATCATTATCGCTCGCAACCTAGAAGGCTTTAGGGTCTGGGCGATCGTTGCAGTGATCTATTTAGTCATCATTACAGTTTTAACACTTCTTTCAAAGTGGATCGAACGGAGGATCAATAATTAATGACAGATTTAAAAGTAGATGTTACGAATTTAAAGAAAAACTACGGCTCAAATCAAGTGCTAAAAGGCATTGATTTTAAAGTTGCAAATAATGAAGTAGTCGTTTTGATCGGGCCTTCTGGTTCAGGGAAAAGTACTTTATTACGTTGCTTGAATAAGCTCGAAGAACCAACTTCTGGATCGATCGTGATCGATGGACATGATATCAGTGATCCTAAGACAAATATCGATAAGGCTCGTGAAAATATCGGGATGGTATTCCAACATTTTAACTTATTCAACAATTTGAGTGTGAGTGAAAACATCATGCTAGCACCAGTTGAGTTGGGTAAAGCCAATAAAGATGAAGCGATGACGACTGCTAAAAAATTACTAGAAACGGTCGGTTTAGCTGATAAATTCGATGCGATGCCAGCTTCACTTTCAGGTGGACAAAAACAACGGGTAGCGATCGCACGTGCTTTAGCGATGAATCCAGATATCATGTTGTTTGACGAACCGACCTCGGCGCTTGACCCAGAAATGGTCGGCGATGTTTTGGAAGTTATGAAAAATCTAGCTAAAGAGGGGATGACGATGGTCGTTGTGACCCACGAAATGGGCTTTGCTAAGGAAGTTGCTGATCGGGTCGTCTTCATGGCTGATGGCTATGTTGTCGAAGAAGGACGTCCCGAAGCGATCTTTGAAGATCCCCAAAATGAACGGACTAAAGCGTTCTTAGAAAAAGTTATCAATATCTAATGTAAAGGGTTCTGTCTGGAGACTGGCAGAACTTTTTATATTTTTTGACAAATACCTATGTAAAAAAATATTGATATATACTATAATGAAAGAGCTTTGATAAAGTAAAAAATTTTAGGGGGGATCGAAGTGACGCAAGCGATTCTAGTCATGCACGAAAAAAACGGGGATTATTACCGGATGAACAAAACTTCTTTTGAAAAGTTGCCGGTGATCGGTGAGCATATTTATAATAATGACGGTCTGACTTATCTGATCGAAGATGTGGTATCTTTAGCTGGATATGAGTCGGCCAAAGCAGTTACGGCGATCCTTGTAGTTAAACCGACTGCTAAGACTGATCCAGTCAGTGAACTCTACGGCCTGGATCCTGAAAAAGACTTTGAAATGTAATTAAAAGGTGAACTGCTCAGGTAGTTCGCCTTTTTATTTGGGTTTGTAATTTGAAGTTATTTTTGCTAGAGTGTAAATATTATGATGACAGGAGTGATGAATATGGTAGCAGACCCTGAGCTGCCTGCCTCATGGCGTAAAACTTTTATGACCCTTTGGCTAGGGTGTTTTATGACGGGATTGAATTTTTCGATGACGATGCCATTTATGGCGCTTTATATTGAAACATTGCATCCTTATGGAAAATTTGAATTGAACTTATATGCGGGCCTAGCCTTTGCTGTTACATATCTAGCCCAAGCGATCGTTTCACCACTATGGGGCAATCTTGCCGATCAAAAAGGGCGCAAACTCATGTGTTTACGGGCCTCTGGGGTGATGACTTTTACGATCTTTGCCGTTGGCTTAGTCCACCATGCTTGGACGATCGTATTACTGCGCTTCGTTCAAGGAGCTTTTTCTGGTTATATCAATAATGCGACTGCTTTTATGGCAGGTGAGACCCCACATAATCGTTCCGGTGCTGTTATGGCAAACATGATGACAGCCAATGTGACGGGAAATTTGCTCGGTCCACTAGTTGGGGGGGCTATTAGCTGGTTTTGCCGGTTATCGGGTAACGTTTTTTGTTTGTGGGGCGATGATGGGGATCGTCTTTTTGTTGACCTTATTTAACACGAAAGAACATTTTACGCCGATCCCAGCTAAAAAGATGAAGCCAATGAAAGAGATCTTTGCACAATTAGAAAACAAACAGTTGATCATTGCAATGTTTATCACAACGTTGTTTATCCAATCGGCCTTGATGTCGATCGCGCCGATCGTCAGTTTGTTAGTCAAATCATTGATGCATGGTACGGGAAATGTTTCCTTTGTCAGTGGGGTCGTGGCGGCAATGCCTGGTTTTGGGACGTTGTTAGTTGCTTCACGCTTAGGTGTCAAGATGGATAAGATCGGACCTTTAAAAGTATTAGTCTTTGGTTTAGTTGCTGCTATGGTAGTTTTTTTGCCGATGTACTTTGTGACTTCACCATGGAGTTTAGGTTTTTGGCGTTTCTTATTGGGGATCGCTAATGCAGCGCTATTACCTGCAGTTCAAACTGTTTTGACGGTCAGTGTCCCACGGGAAGCTTTTGGACGGATCTTTAGTTATAATCAATCATTTCAAGCAGCGGGGGCGATGCTTGGCTCGATGATGGGGTCGCTCATCTCGGGATTATTCAACTATCAAGCGGTCTTTTTGGTAACAGCAGCTTTGATGGCGTTAAACTTACTTTTGATCTGGAAAGTCCACCGTCCACTTGAAAACGAAAAATGATCAAAAAGTGTAAATAAATGCGGTCAGCGCCGTATACGTAACAAGGACCTCAAGCTGATACATTGCATCAGCTTGAGGTCCTTGTTATCTTGTCTCACTATAGTACAGTTACTATTCAAATGAGAGCTCTAATAAGTACATGTTTTTTTGGGTCAAATGCGATGTTGTGGCCCAAACTTCGTGATGATCAATGTAGTCGTGACCAGCTAGTTGCCAAAAACTGTCTAAAAGATCACCGTTTTGAGCTAAAAAGTCATCAGTCAAACAATTGACCATTAATTTATTGTCCGGAAAATAAATGTTTGCATCAGCAACTTTGATCACGTCTTTGAAAAAAATCTGGATCACATTGTCGTAACGTGATCTTAAGGCAAAGATCTTTTCAGGATGGCGCTTCAAATATGATAAAATGCTGAAAATCGAATCAGAATTACTTGCCAAAAATACTACCCCCATTATCTATCAACATTTTAGCACAATCATTTGAATTATGGTTGTGCGAAGTTTTAGGTAAAATGTTTTGCATGTTGGCATGGTAAATCTATAATAGAGATAGGTGTTTTTAGAAAAAGAGAGTTGGTGAAACTAGTGATACATTTTTATTTAGTCCGCCACGGACAGACACGTTTGAATCGATCGCGTCGCTTGCAAGGGACAACGAATTCTCCGTTGACCAAAAAAGGGATCCGTATGGCAAAGCGACTAGGCCAAGAATTGAAAAATATCCGTTTTGAAGCTGTTTACACGAGTGATCTTCAGCGGACCAAGGAAACAGCGCGCTATATTCTTGCGGAAAATAAACAGGGTTATCCGCCAATTTATAGTGATCCCGATCTGCGTGAACTGAGTTTTGGTAGATTTGAAGAAGCTAATAATTTTACGATGGTCCCTACAGCTTTGCGGACTTTGGGTTTGCGAAAGATCTTGCGGGCTTTTGCCAATGAAGAGCATGTCTCTGAGTTGACTGAGCTTTTTCGCACGATGGATGGTGAAGAAGAGATCGAGACGTCGGTTCACCTCGAACAGCGCTTTACCCGTGCTTTAAAGACGATCGCCTGTGAATATGAAGGTAAGGATTGTAATATTTTGATCGTAACGCATGGTTTGATCTTGTCGAATTTCTTAGAGTCGTTGAACGGTGATGTACCGCTATTTTTAGTCGACAACTCTCGGGCAAGTCGGGTAGACTATGCTGATGGTAAATTTAAGATCATCTATATCAATCAATTGAAACAAGAGGAAAGTTGAGCATGAACGAAAAAACAGTTGCCTTATTACACCAGCTGGTAGACCAAAAGATCGTGCCTGGGGTCTCCTATGCCATGATCTGTCAAGATGATGTCCAAACTGAAGTCTTTGGCAATAAGCAACTAGTTCCAGCGCTAAAGCCACTAGAAGATGGGGCTTTATATGATCTGGCTTCGTTGACTAAGGTCATTGGGACGACGACGGTGATCTTACAGCTGTTGGAGGCTAAAAAGTTACGATTAGACGATCGAGTTGCTAAATATTTACCGCGCTTCAGCGATCAAAGGGTGACTTTGCGCCACTTATTGACCCACACATCTGCTCTTAGTGGTTACATAAAAAATCGTGATCAACTGCCACCAACTGAATTGATGGCGGCTTTGTATACCTTGAAACCAGCTGCTTGGTTGGGGAAAAAGGTCGTTTATGCCGATATCGGCTTGATCTTACTGGGACAGATCATTGAAGTTTTTTACCATCGACCTGTGCAAGCGGTGATCACGACCGAGGTTTTACGGCCATTGGGTATGAAAAATTCGACCTTTGCTCCTCCAAAACAGCAGTGTGTGCCAACTGAGCTAACGGCGACTAGAGGCTTGGTCCAAGGAGAAGTTCATGATCCTAAAGCTTTTATTTTAGGAAAACATTGTGGATCGGCGGGGTTATTTTCTAATTTAGCTGATCTGATCAAATTTGCTAAATGGATGCTTGCTCCCCAAACGATCCCGGGAATATTAGCACCAGAAACGGTCGCGATGCTCTATGCTGACCATACTCCGACCCATGATCTTGGACGCTCGCTAGGTTGGGATCTGCGTTATGATCGCAGTAAGACACCGTGTCTTTATCATACTGGGTTTACCGGAACTTTTATGCTGCTTGATCAAAAAGGAAAAAATGCCCTGATCGTTTTAACAAACCGCGTGCATCCAAGGGCAGATAATGAAGCATTTTTAGAATGGCGTGATAAGATCGTCGCTACGTATCTTGCGGAAAAAGACTAGATGGAAAAGGTTTACAATTCATTTGAGTGTGATAGAATAAATGTATAGACTTTTAGACGAGGCGATGATGAAGATGAGTAATGAACCATTATTTTTAGAACCATATTTTCAAGAAAAAATTTGGGGTGGCGACCGCTTACATACTGAATACGGTTATCAGATCCCAAGTGATCATACAGGTGAATGTTGGGCGATCTCGGCCCACAAACATGGACCGGCGATCGTTGAAAATGGACCATACAAGGGTCTGACTTTGACTGAGGTCTGGGATAAGCACCGTGAAGTTTTTGGTAACGCTAAAGGCGATGTTTTCCCGCTATTGACGAAGATCTTGGACGCTAAAGCTGATCTTTCTGTGCAAGTGCACCCAGATGATGCTTACGCTAAGGAGCATGAAGGCGAGTTGGGTAAGACTGAATGTTGGTATGTATTAGCTGCCGATAAAGGAGCCCAGATGTATTACGGGCATCATGCAAAGACGCGTGAAGAGTTAGCTGAGATGATCGAAAATAAACAGTGGGATAAGTTGTTACGCAAGATCCCAGTCAAAGCCGGTGACTTTCTATATGTTCCAGCAGGTACGATCCATGCGATTGGTAAAGGGATCATGGTCCTTGAGACGCAACAAAGTTCAGATACGACTTATCGCTTGTATGACTTTGATCGGGTCGATAAAACGACTGGTAAAAAGCGGGAGTTGCATTTGAAGCAATCGATCGATGTGACCAACGTTCCCCATGTTGATCCTAAATTGGATATTCAAACGACTGTAACAGGGGATAAAAAAGTTACCTGTTTTGTCGATACTGATTTCTTTGCCGTTTATAAATGGGAGATCGATGGTAGTGCGACCTTTGAACGCCAGCAAGCACCATACACACTGGTCTCAGTCTTAGATGGAAACGGCCAGTTGGAAGTAGAGGGTCGCACCTATGAACTCAAGAAGGGGATGCATTTTATCTTACCTTATGCCGTTAAATCTTGGACGTTGGCTGGGAAGATGATGTTGATCGCTTCTGAACCAGGTAAAAAAGCATGATCAGAGTCAAGCAGCCTTGTTGTGAAAGCAATGAGGCTTTTTTGTAATGAAAATGTAATAAAGGGGAATTGATAATTAAAACGTTATTTAATTTATTAATAAAAATATAATCATTTGGGTTTTAGCAATTATATTGCTACTGGTAGATCTGGTCATACCAATGTGTACTATTGAGTGACAATAGATCGTATAAAAAATAGCTAATTTTATTTGTAAAAAAATTTAAATGTTTTGGGTAAAATATAGCCGACCTTTAGTTAAAATTACATTGACTCTCATTATATTATGATGATAATATCAATTTTGTTAAAAATAAGAGAAAGGTGGGGGCACATATGGGCGCAATTTCCGTAACTCCTGAGCAATTACGTGCTTCGGCAAAAGTTTACATCCATGCATCACAAGAGATCCAACAACAGATGCAACGGGTACAAAATGAGAATAACACGATGGCAAATGAATGGCGAGGGCAAGCTTTTCAGGCTTATCTCCAACAATTTGAACAATTGAAGGGGAATGTCAATCAAATGACACAGCTTTTAGAGCAGATCGATCAACAGCTTGAAACATACGCTAATACCGTTGAACAACGGGATAACGAAGATCGCAACGCTTTTGGTTTGCACTAGTTTTAAAGGGACCTCAATTTTATAAGTTGGGTCCCTTTTTTGGTAAGAAAAAAGAAGAGGTGAACGATACGCATGAAAAAATACATAACTAAGCGGCATTTTAGCTTAGCGTTGATCAGTTTATTAGGGGGATGTTTGGTGTTTAGTTTAGTCTGGTTGGGGCTTAAAAACCACAGTGTCGTGCGACATGATGAAAATGCACAGGCTAATAATAAAGTTCGCTATGTCTTAGTTAATCAAGATAACGGAGCAAAATTCAACGGTAAAGAGTATAACTTGGGGGGCGACTTTTA
>NZ_BCVJ01000042.1 GCF_001591685.1 Ligilactobacillus murinus DSM 20452 = NBRC 14221
TCTATATTTCTTTCTAATAATATAGAATTAATAGATATTATTCTATATTATTCTACATTTTATATAGCAGGCAAAAATGGAACAGCAGAAAAATTTTAGTAAGAAAGCTACTAAAAGAAAACGTGCGCCATTATCCAAGCATCACCATATGACTATCCGATGGGACGAATTTATCGGAGATGCCGGCGATGAATTGGCAATTGATGCAAGTTTAAAGGAGAGAGCAGCGATCGTTGGGCGGATCGGGATCTTGATGCTTGCCTGTGGAACTGGAGCCTGGCGCGTTAGAAATTCAATGAATAGTATTGCCCGAGTTCTAGGCTTGACCTGTACGGCTGATGTTGGGCTAGTCTCGATCGAATACACTTGTGTCGAACTTGATGAAAGTTACACCCAAACTTTGGCATTAGCGACTTCAGGGGTCAATACAAGTAAGTTGACTGATCTTGAGTGGTTTGTGCGCGAATTTGAACGCCACGGCCGGCAGATGACGATCTCAGATATCCATTATTTGATCGATCAGATCCGAGCTAAATCAGGCTTATATAAACCGCCTGTTTTAGGTTTAGCAGCTGCCCTTGCTTGCAGTGCTTTTGTTTTTTTGCTCGGTGGTGGTTTGATCGAAATGATCTGTGCCTTTATAGGGGCGGGCTTTGGTAATTATGTGCGCGCTAAGATGAATCAGCACAAGATCACATTATTTGCAGGGATCTTCGTCAGTGTGGCGGTAGCCTGTTTGATGTATATGGTCTCTTTTCGAGGACTCGAGGCATTGTTTTTGGTTTCTAGTCGACACGAAGCCGGCTATATAGGGGCGATGTTATTTGTGATCCCAGGCTTTCCATTTATCACGAGTGGATTAGATATCGCTAAACTTGATATGCGTTCAGGATTGGAACGCATGGCACATGCCTTGACGATCATCATCGTTGCTACTATGGTCGGCTGGTTGACTGCGATGAGCATCAACTTCAAGCCTGAAGATTTTATCCCCTTACAACTGACTTCTTGGCAGTTGCTTGCTTTAAGGTTACCAGCTAGTTTTTGTGGTGTCTTTGGCTTTTCTTTGATGTTCAATAGCTCACCTAAACTAGCTTCAACAGCAGGAGTTATCGGTGCTTTGGCAAATACGTTACGTTTGGAATTGGTCGATTTTACCAATGTTCCCCCTGCAGCCGCCGCGTTTGTTGGCGCCTTGTTGGCGGGGTTGTTAGCTTCGATCTTAGGGAGAAAAGCCGGTTACCCCCGCATTTCTTTGACAGTACCTGCGATCGTGATCATGGTTCCTGGGCTTTATATGTATCGGGCGGTGTACAACATTGGTTTAAATTCGATCAGTGTGGGGGCCTATTGGTTGACCCAAGCAACATTGATCGTCTTGGCTTTACCTTTGGGCTTGATCGCAGCCCGGATCTTGACGGATCCAAAATGGCGGTATAGTGATTGATATTTTAATAAAAAAGAAGCGACAGACCTTTTTTGACGCTTCTTTTTTCGTTATAGTAGTAGAAGTAAGAGCAATTGGAAAGGAAACGAAACGACGGATGACAAAGTTAGTATTGATCCGGCATGGCCAAAGTTTAGCTAATCAAGAAAATGAATATACTGGCTGGTCGGATTCGCCTTTGACCGCTCAGGGTATCAGAGAAGCTAAAATAGCTGGTGAAAAATTACGTCAAACAGGGATCGTGTTTGAGCACGTACATACATCAGTTTTGCAACGTGCGATCAAAACAGCTGATATCGTGTTAGCTGAGTTAGGGCAGGAGTATTTACCGCTCACCAAAACTTGGCGGTTAAATGAACGACATTATGGCGCATTGCGGGGACTAAATAAAGACTATACCCGTAAACTTTATGGTAAAAAGCAAGTGGCTTTGTGGCGCCGGTCATTTGAAGCTGTCCCACCTTTGTTGGAAAAACCACAAAGCGATCGCCGTTATCAAAAGTATCCTAAAACGATCGTTCCACGAGCCGAGAGCTTAAAACAGGCTTCAGCTCGGATCATCCCTTACTGGGTCGATCAGGTCGCTCCAAAAGTACTGCAAGGAAAAGCGCAGTTGATCGTAGCCCATGGTAGTACTTTACGGGCGTTGATCAAATACTTAGAAGCGATCTCAGATACAGGGATCGATGGGGTCGAAGTTGCTAATGCAGCGCCGATCATCTATGAATTAGACGAGAAATTACAGATCATCTCTAAAACAACATTATAAAAAAATCTCACTGAAGTTATCAGACCTCAGTGAGATTTTTTATGATGTTAAGCTAACGAACCCATAGGATCCCAAGGTGCTAGGACTGTAGGTTCTTCTTTTAGAACTTCTTTTAATTCATCAGGTAAGAAGTTCTTGTTGATAACGATCTGGTAGCAGTATTCATTCATCCAGTCATCTGTCATCACAAAGAAGCCCTTTGTCCCGACTTTATCACCCCAAGAGTTTTCAACTTTCCATTTTGTAGGTTGCCCGTCAAGAAGATCGACCCCGGTCAAGACCATGGCATGTGTCATCAAGCTTTCGCCGTAATCTAAGCGTTCTGCTTTTGACATTGAAAGATCAACATCAAAGAGTTGATCGCGGTGATAGAGTTCAGTATCCATGATCCCTTGTTTGCGGTCAGAAGCTTGGCCAACATCACACCCAAACCAAACGCTTTCGCCCGCTTCTAATTGCTTGATAGCTAATTTTTTGAAGGTGTCCATATCAACGTTTAGATGTCGAACTTCACGCCCACCAACGACATTGCCTAACATATCAACTGTATACATGTGGTTGAAAGGCTTATCATCTGTTGGGCCGTTGATCACGGAGATGTAATCCTTGGTTTCCCAACCGAGATATTTATCGAAGAATTCTTTTGGTGTCAAGTTACGATCAAGGTGATAATTGTTAGCTTGATCACGATATTCAAAATCAAATGTTGCCGGTGGTTCACCAAAGCTGTAAGCTGCCATGCGATAAACTTCAGCTAACATTTTTTCTTTTTTGGCTTCGATCTGAGCTTTGGTTGCCTTATTTTGAACTAATTCGCGCAACAAAACGGCATCTTTACGCAATTTAAGGTTCAAAAGTGAGTTGAATTCACTTGAAGCTGAGGAATTGTGGGTCTCTGGCATAGCCGACTTAGGCACAACGCCATATTTTTCGATCAAGCCCATGATCATATCCCATTGTCCACCGTCTTGTTGTGGAGTTGCTAACAACCACGCAACTTTTCGGTCAGAAGTTGGGAAGCCGGCTGTTTTTAAGATGTTTTCATAAAAATAATTTGCTTTTTCGAGTTTATCCCAGAAGAATGTAAAGTTTTGTGATAATTCAAAATCATCTGGTAGATTTAAGCGATTGCGTAGATCGTGACGCAAAGTGTTCAAGGCTGCAAACATCCAGCAACGCCCGGATCGTTTTTGGTCAGCGACCTTACCTGTATCAAGATCGATCGAGAAAACAGGTGTTGTGTTTACTTTTGCACGATAGTCACAGCTGGAAGCTAAGATCCCATTTTGGGTCACAGTCCGTTCAAGAACACGGTGATCATTACGTTTTTCAAGTAAATTTTTAAAATTTTTGAGTTGCGCAGTGCTGATTGATTTAGTCACTGAAAATCATCCCCCTTTAATGAACTACTAATAGTGTAGTCCTCTTTTAGCTATAAGTAAATAATGAATTAGTTTTAAATTATTAAATCTATTTTTTAAAATATTAGTCTATGGTGATAAAAGTTACAAGTTTTAGCTAATTACGAGCATGTAAGACTACAGGCCCAACTTGTTTGCCGACGATCACATCGTTTACCATGTCTAAGAAAAGGCCGTGTTCAACGACTCCGACTTGGTGGATGAGATACTCAGCTAAAGCGTGTGGATCATCGATCTGTTCGAGGTGAAGATCGATGATGTAATTATCTGAGTCGGTCAATAAGAGACTACCATTTTCGTTCTTGCGGAAAGTTGGATTTAAGCCCTTAGCGGCAAAACGGTCAAATAATTTCTGGCTACCATATGGGATGACCTCAACTGGTAATGGGAAAGCACCTAATTTATCGACCATCTTGCTTTCATCCACGATCCAGAGGACTTTAGTGGAGTTGACGGCAACGATCTTTTCAAATAAAAGAGCAGCGCCACCACCCTTGATACCTTGAAAATCGCTTGAGATCTCATCGGCACCGTCGATCACGATATCGATATGATCAGCCTCATCGACTGAGATCAAAGGAATGCCTAACGCTTCAGCTTGTTTAGCCGTAACACTTGAAGTAGTCACGCCAGTTATTTGGAGATCTTCTTCAGCGATCCGGCGTCCCAAAGCGTCGACCATATAGCGGACTGTCGAGCCGGTACCTAAGCCGACGATCATTCCATTTTTGACCCATTCAACTGATTTTTCGCCTACCAGACGTTTTAGTTCATTTTGATTCATGTAAAAGACCCTTTCAGATTTAACTTATTTATTTTGCTTGAATAATAAGTGTTCAAGTTCAGGATTGGCTGCAAAATATTTTTGCGTGTAAGAGCACAAAGGCAGGATCGTCTTATTTTGCGCCTTTGCGTGCTCTAAAAAGAAGACGGTCATCTTTTTTGCAAGTCCTTGGCCGCGTGCTTGTTCAGCGACAAAAGTACGTTCGATAACATAAGTTTGGTCATTATTGATCATTTTAAAGCCAATATTACCGAGCATTTCTTGCTGCTCGTTTTGACAAATTAGCTGGTCGTCTTGCCAGATGAAATCCATATCTATCACCCCAAATTAAATAATTATCAGCGGTAAAAAACATAACATTAAATAATGTGAAATGCTGTTTGCCTTCAAAATTAATGGTATCATAAATATAGTACTGACAACTACTAAAATGAATGGGGTTTGAGAAATGAAAAGAGGATTTGAAATCGTTTCAAAATATCAAGGTGAGGACTTGACGTTGCCAGTTAGAGCAACACAAAATGCAGCGGGCTATGATTTTTGTGCCGCTAAAGATTTTGTCTTGCCAAGTATTTGGAAGCGTAACTTTTTACAGATCTTACATACGTTACGTAAACAAAAAGAGTACACAGCTAAAGAGTTAGTAGCTGCTAATAAGGTCTTAAAACCATACCTTGTACCGACGGGGATCAAGGCTTATATGCAACCTGATGAGTTCTTGATGCTGGCTAACCGTTCTAGCAATCCGCTAAAACACGGCTTGATCTTACCAAATGGGGTCGGGATCGTTGATGCTGATTATTATGGAAATGATAATAATGAAGGCGAGATCTTTTTCCAATTGGTCAATTTTGGGCTAACGGACAAAGTGATCAAAAAAGGTGAAAGATTAGGCCAAGGCATCTTTTTACCGTACCTTTTGGCTGATGATGAAACCACGCCTTTAGCTAAGAGAACCGGTGGTTTTGGCTCATCAGGACGTTAGGAATTTAAAGATATCTTATAAAATTTTTTAATAATTTTCGGGTATACTTATATTTTATAAGTAGAGGGGGGCAATTATGGCAAAAGTCAAAACTAGATATGTATGTCAAAATTGTGGCTATGTATCACCACGTTATTTGGGGCGGTGTCCTAACTGTAGCGAATGGAACACTTTAGTTGAAGAAGTTGAACAAAAAAGTGCAGCTGTTAAAGCTACCCCACGCGTTACTTTGACAGGAACAACGAATACCCCACAAAAGATCGATACGATCAAGATCTCACAAACACCTAGAGTCGATACGAAAAATGGTGAATTAAATCGGGTCTTAGGTGGGGGCGTTGTTCCCGGTTCAATGGTCTTGATCGGGGGCGATCCTGGAATCGGTAAATCAACGTTACTTTTACAAGTTTCGGGAAGTTTATCAGACCAAGGGGGAAAGTTGCTCTACGTTTCGGGTGAAGAAAGTGCAAACCAGATCAAGATGCGTGCCCAACGCTTGGGAGTCTCAGGCAGTGAGTTTTACCTTTACCCTGAGACCGATATGGGCAGTATTTTACAAAATATCGAAGACTTAAAACCAGACTATGTCATCATTGACTCAGTTCAAACGATGCAGATGCCAGAAGTTACTTCGGCGGTCGGGAGTGTAGCTCAGATCCGCGAGGTGACTGCTACTTTGATGCAAGTTGCTAAGACAAATGGGATCACGATCTTTATCGTTGGTCATGTGACTAAAGGTGGCGCGATCGCTGGGCCCAAGATCTTAGAGCATATGGTCGATACGGTGTTGTACTTTGAAGGTGACATGCATCGCACCTACCGGATCTTACGTGCAGTCAAAAATCGTTTTGGTTCGACTAATGAGATCGGTGTGTTTGAGATGCGAGATGGCGGGCTAGTTGAAGTCCCTAATCCATCTGAGATCTTCTTAGAAGAGCGTTTAAGTGGTGCGACCGGTTCGGCTGTCGTGGTCTCAATGGAAGGAACACGGCCGATCTTAGCAGAGATCCAAGCCTTAGTCACCCCAACAGCCTTTGGCAACGCTAAGCGGACCACGACAGGACTAGATCACAATCGGGTCTCGTTGATCATGGCAGTGCTCGAAAAGCGGGCTGGGCTACTTTTACAAAATCAAGATGCTTACTTAAAAGCCGCTGGGGGCGTTAAATTAGATGAACCAGCGATCGATCTAGCTATCGCGATGAGTTTGGTATCGAGTTATCGTGACCAACAGACCGCACCAGATGACTGTTTTATCGGTGAATTAGGTTTGACCGGTGAGATCAGACGGGTGACTCGGATCGACCAAAGAATAGCTGAAGCAGCTAAATTAGGCTTTAAACGGGTCTTTATCCCTCAAAATAATTTAAATAGTCTGGAATTGCCAACTAATATCGATGTAGTTGGCGTTAAGACGATCAGTGAAGCTTTACGGCATATTTTTTAAGAAAGGGGTCATTAATACATGCGCAAACGAATAATTCAATTGATCTTTGCGTTCCTTGGTATCGGGGCGGGGTATTCCTTTTTACCCGGTCTGTGGAACCTATTAAACATCCAATTACAAGTTTTATATAATCCGATCGTAAATATGTTTATCGGGTTAATTTTAATGATGCTATGCTCATTTATTTTAGCGGAACCACTTGAAGGTGCGCTAAAAAAAGTCGAAGAGACACTGGCTAAACAAAAGACCGAAGCGATCATTTCTGAGAGTATTGCAATTATTGTGTCACTTGTGATCGCAGTCTTGATCTCAACGCTTTTCTGGCAATCACCACTGTTCTTTATCAATACGATCTTGCCAGTGATCGTGATGATCTTATTTGCCTATCTCGGCTGGTTCGTAGGTCGGACGCGTTTGGGTGATCTGCCTAAGTTGTTTTCGGCGCGGTCTAAGAAAAAAGAAGTCGAAGAAAATAATGTTTTAGAACGTAAAGTAGGCGACAATTTCTATAAATACAAATTGTTAGATACTAACATTTTGATCGATGGTCGGATCTATGATCTCGCCAAGACTGGCTTTTTAGAAGGGACCTTAGTCGTACCTAACTTTGTCTTGTATGAATTGCAATATATTGCTGATTCAGGTGATAGCATCAAACGTGTTCGCGGGCGCCGTGGGCTGGATATTTTGAATAAGTTGCAAAATGAAAATATCGTACCAGTTGAGATGTATGAAGGCGATTTTGATGACATCCAAGAAGTTGATTCAAAATTGATCAAGCTCGCTAAGATGTTAGATGCAGTGATCGTAACTAATGACTATAATTTGAATAAAGTCAGCGAATTTCAAAATGTGAAGGTCTTAAACGTCAATGCTTTGGCTAAATCCCTCAAGCCTCGAGTGATCCCTGGTGAACGCTTGAACGTCATGGTGATCAAGAACGGGACTGAGCGTCAACAAGGGGTCGCTTATCTTGATGATGGCACGATGATCGTGGTTGAAGATGGACGTTATTACATGAATAAGACGCTCGAAGTTGAAGTTACTTCAGCGATCCAGACCGATGCAGGGCGGATGATCTTTGCGAAACCTTATCATTCTAAGAAGAAGTTACGGGAAAAAAACTAAGGAATTAGCCTAGAGTAGTTTATTTTTTACCTTATTCATTGTAAAATTGTAGGGTATGTAAAGTAATAACAAGAAAGAGGCGCTTAAATTGGCAAAAGATAAGATTCGCGTTCGTTATGCACCAAGTCCAACGGGGCATTTGCATATCGGTAATGCACGAACCGCGTTATTTAACTATTTATTTGCACGTCACAATAAAGGGACATTCGTTTTAAGAATTGAAGATACGGATACTAAACGTAATATTGCAGACGGCGAAAAAAGCCAGCTCGACAACCTTAAATGGTTAGGGATCGACTGGGATGAAGGTCCAGATAAACCAGGTAAATATGGTCCTTACCGTCAATCCGAACGTAAAGATATCTACCAACCATTGATCCAAGAATTATTGGACAAGGGTCTAGCGTATGAATCTTACATGACAGAAGAAGAATTACAAGCGCAACGTGAAGAACAAAAAGCTAACGGTGAAGCACCACGTTATATCTACGAATACGAAGGTATGACAGCTGATCAGATCAAGGCTTCACAAGAAGAAGCTAAAGCAAAAGGCTTAAAACCAGTTATCCGGATCCGTTTACCACATGATAAGGTCTACGAATGGGATGATATCGTTAAAGGTAAAGTTAGCTTCAATTCCGATACTATCGGGGGCGACTTTGTGATCCAAAAACGCGATGGGATGCCAACTTACAACTTTGCGGTAGTTGTAGATGATCATTTGATGAACATCACACACGTTTTACGTGGGGATGATCACGTGGCTAACACACCAAAACAATTGGCGGTTTACGATGCTTTTGGCTGGGAAGCGCCAGTCTTTGGGCATATGTCACTTATCATCAACTCCGAAACAGGTAAGAAACTTTCCAAGCGTGATGAATCTGTCTTGCAATTTATCGAACAATATCGTTCATTAGGTTACTTGCCAGAAGCAATGTTTAACTTCATCACCCTGCTCGGCTGGTCGCCAGTGGGTGAATCTGAGATCTTCTCACAAAAAGACTTTGTCAAGATGTTTGATCCAAAACGTTTAAGTAAATCACCAGCAGCTTTTGATGGTAAGAAACTTGAATGGATCAACAACCAATATGTCAAATCAGCTGATAGTGATGAGATCACAGATTCATCTTTGAAGCAATTGATCAAAGCAGGCAAGATCAAAGCAGATCCAGATACGCTGAAGATCCAATGGGTCCGCCAATTAGTTAACTTGTATAAGCGTCAAATGTCTTATACGGGTCAATTAGCTGAAATGGCTGAGATCTTCTTCACTGAACCACCAATGCTAGATGAAGAAGCTAAAGCCGAATTAGCAGATGAGTCAGCAACGATCGTGTTAGAAGAATTTGCTAAGCAAGCAAAACAATTACCGATTTTTGATGCTGTCTCGATTCAAAACATGATCCGTCAGATCCAAAAAGATACTGGTGTGCGTGGGCGTAAGCTTTACATGCCTATCCGGATCGCAACGACGCGTGAAATGCACGGACCAGAATTAGCTCCTTCGATCGAGCTTTTAGGTCGCCAAAAAGTTTTGGAACATTTGGATAAGACTTTAGCTGAAATGAAAGCTTAGAATATAATAACAAGCTGCGATAAAAAGACATTAGTCTGCGCAAAGGCAGCTTAATCAGGGCTGTGACAAAAGTTGCAGCCCTTTTGTTTACATCCTTTGCGCCTAATAACGTGTTGCGCAAGTTTAAGGCTAGTGAATAACAGTGCTTTAAGCCAGATGCAAAAAGCGCATCAGCCTTAAAGCGCAGTTATTCATACGCCTAAGCCCAACTTGCTCCACACTCAAGATAACGTGTTGCGCAAGTTTAAGGCTAGTGAATAACAGTGCTTTAAGCCAGATGCAAAAAGCGCATCAGTCTTAAAGCGCAGTTATTCATACGCCTTAGTTAAACTTGCTCCACACTCAAAATAAAAGGGGGTTTACAAGATGATCCAGATCTATAATACTTTAACAAAAGAAAAAGAAGCATTTAAACCGCTTGTTGCAGGTAAAGTCAGCATGTATGTCTGCGGGCCAACTGTCTATAATTATATTCATATCGGTAATGCCCGCTCAGCGATCGCTTTTGATACTGTTCGACGCTACCTTGAATATCGAGGCTATGAAGTAAATTATGTTTCTAACTTTACCGATGTTGATGATAAGATCATCAAAGCTAGTCAAGAAACGGGGCTGTCGGTTCAAGAAGTAACAACTAAATTTATTGCAGCTTTTTATGAAGATATTGCTGCGTTGAACATCAAAAAGGCAAGCAAAAATCCGCGAGTCATGGAAAATATGCCAGAGATAATCGATTTTATCGCTACTTTAGTGGATAAAGGCTATGCCTATGAGGCGCAAGGTGACGTCTATTATCGTGCCCGCAAATTTAAAGACTACGGAAAACTTTCGGGTCAATCGATCGATGCCTTAGAACAAGGGGCCAGTGAACGTGTCCAAGCAAGTGATCAAGGCAAAAAAGAAGATCCATTAGATTTTGCCCTTTGGAAGAGTGCTAAGCCTGGGGAGATCGCTTGGGATTCTCCTTGGGGCAAAGGGCGTCCCGGGTGGCATATCGAATGTTCCGTGATGGCTGGTAAATATCTCGGTAAGACGATCGATATTCACGCTGGCGGTCAAGACCTGGAATTTCCCCACCATGAAAATGAGATCGCTCAAAGTGAGGCTAAAAATGGTCAAAAATTTGCCAACTATTGGATGCACAATGGCTTTGTGACGATCGGTCAAGACGATGAAAAGATGAGTAAGTCACTAGGCAATTTCGTAACAGTCCATGAATTAGTCAAAAAACTCGATCCACAGATCGTCCGCTTTTTGATGGCAACGACACAATACCGCCATCCGATCCGCTATAGCCAAGCTAATTTAGATGATGCTAAGACTAACTTGAACAAACTAAAGACAGCGGCACAAAATGTGCGCTATCGCTTGGAAGATGCTGGAGAGGGTGCGCTCGAAAGTTCGGTCCAAACCAAGGTCGAAGCATTAGTGGCGAAATTCAAAGTAGCGATGGATGATGACTTCAATACGCAAAATGGGATCACAGTGGTCTATGAATTAGCACGTGAATTAAATGTTTATGCAGCTAGAGAAGAGGTCAACCGTGCAACTTTGGAATATCTTTTACAAAATTTTGCAACTTTAGTCGAAATTTTTGGGATCGAATTTGAAAATGAAGAGCTCGGTGATGAAAAAATCGAAGCGTTGATCAAAAAACGTGATGAAGCACGAGCAAACCGTGATTTTGCCACAAGTGATGAGATCAGAGATACTTTGAAAGATCAAGGTATCATTTTAGAAGATACCCCACAAGGGACACGATGGAAGAGAGGCTAAAATGGCAGATTACAAACAAGTAAATGGGATCGCACTTGCTTATATGGGAGATGCGATCTATGAAGTCTATATCAGAAAGCATTTATTAGATGAAGGGATGACCAAACCAACACGTTTGCATCATCGCGCAACGCATTATGTGTCGGCTAAAGCCCAAGCAATGCTCATCAAGAAAATGGAAGAACAAGAACTGTTAACACCAGAAGAACAAGAGTATTTCCGCCGCGGGAGAAATGCGAAGAGTTATACTTCGGCTAAGAACACTTCCGTTGTGACTTATCGGATCTCGACTGGTTTTGAAGCTTTGTTTGGTTATCTTTATCTAAGTGGACAGACAAAGCGTCTAGATGAATTAGCAGCTTGGTGTATCAAAACAGTTGAAGCGGAGGGGAAATAATGGCAACAAATGAAGATTTTGTGATCGGACGCCACCCAGCTGTGGCAGCTTTGAAGAGCAAGCAAGCGGTCAATAAAGTATTTTTGCAAGCAGGTTTAAAAGCTGATGCCTTAAAAGAAGTGGCTAGTTTGGCCAAGAAAAAAGGTGTGATCGTCAACCAAGTTCCAAAAGCTAAGTTAGATCTATTAGCTGATGGCCAAAACCACCAAGGAGTCGTATTGGCGGTAGCAGCTTATGAATATGCGAGTTTAGATGATCTATTTGCTAAAGCCCAAGCTAAAGCTGAAGATCCATTTTTCATCATCTTAGATGGTATCGAAGACCCACATAATTTAGGATCGATCATGCGAACGGCTGATGCTGCGGGAGTGCATGGGATCATTATCCCTAAGCGGCGCGCTGTGCAATTGACTTCGACAGTAGCCAAGACTTCAACTGGCGCGATCGAATATGTGCCAGTATGTCGCGTAACTAATCTCGTGCAGACGGTCGAAGAGCTTAAAAAACGTGGTGTTTGGGTCTTTGGGACTGATATGCATGGGACTGATTTTAGAAAATGGAGTGCCAAGGGGCCGACTGCTTTGGTGATCGGCAATGAAGGTAAAGGGATCGCTCCATTACTTAAGAAAAATTGTGATGAGATGTTGACGATCCCAATGGTCGGACATGTTCAAAGTTTAAATGCTAGTGTTGCCGCAAGTCTTTTGATCTACCAAGGCTTTACTTCACGGGGCAACTAACGATGAAGAAGCGAATTTTGATCGTTGATGCCTACAATATGATCGGGCATTGGCCAGAATTAGAGAAGTTGAAAAAGGCCGATCGTTTAGAAGAAGCCCGGGATAAACTATTATATATTCTCTCAGATTATTATAAGCAAAGTAATGCAGAGATCATCGTAGTTTTTGATGCGATGTATGTGCCAGGATTATCAAAAAGTTATGAACAGTACGGTCTGCAAGTTGTTTGGACTGATGAAGGTCAAACAGCTGATAGTTATATTGAAGCTTTAGCTGGAAAATTACAGACACGTCTGACCCAAGTAGAAGTTGCGACCAGTGATGGAGCTGAACAGTGGACGATCTTTTCCCAAGGTGCTTTGCGCAAGCCCGCTTGGGAATTGTACCAAGATATAAAACGAGCCAAGCGTGAAGTGCACGTGGCTGCAAGACAATATCAAGATCAAGCGTTAGTTAGACGCTCGCCGTTTAGTGATGAGCAGTTGGATGTCTTAGCTAAGTTGCGTGATGATCTGTCTAAATAAGCGTTATAAAAGAAGACCACCCGAATTTTTGAAAAAATTCGGGTGGTCTTTTTGTAAATAAAACTCCTGTATCAATCGACCAAAGTAGCTGATTGCTGATAGTGTTTTGGTGTCTTGCCCACGATCTTTTTAAAGACCCGTGAGAAGTGAGATGCATCTGCAAAACCAAGAGTATAGGCTGCTTCATTGGTTGTAACGTTTGACTTGAGCATGAGTTTTGCTTCTTCGATTTTACGCTCGATGATATAATCTTGGACTGTTGAGCCTAATTCAGTCTTAAAGAGTGTCCGCAGTTTAGATTCACTGATATTGAAATAACTGGCTAACTCTTTGACTTTCAAAGGGCGATACATATTAGTGTTGATATATTGAATGATCGAAGTTGTCAGTGGTGACAAATGTAAGGTGATGACCTTATTTACTTCGCTCGTGTAATAAACGATCGCCGAATCTCTGACCTGCAAGATCTCATCTAAAGTATTACTTAGCTCAGTCTTTTTGATGAAAAGATCACGACTACCATAAGCAGTGATGATATCCATGCCTAACTCGATCCCAGCCTGAGATAGTTTTTCAAAGACCACGATCGAATAATTTTTTTCTGAACGTAGGGTATCGTCTGTAACCGCAGGGATGACACCATTGCTTAGTTTGAAGATCATATCGCGTAATTTATTGACATCGCCACTACGCACATAGTCTAATATTTTGTGTTCATAGAGATAGAGATACATATTTGAATCGAAGTTTTGAGAAACCAAATATTCGATCCGTTCATCGGTGATCTCAGTTGAGTATTTCTTTGTTTCAAGGTGGATCTTATCAGACATTAGATCTTTTATTTCACCAGAAAAGAAGTAGTGGACCATGATCAAAATATCACGGAGTTCACTAGTTGAAAATAACGGTAGGTCATTTAAATAACTATAGAGGATCTCTTGATCTTTAGCGCCGATCTTTAAATCTTTCATTTCCTTGTAGAAGAAAGTTTTGTCAACGATATTGCATTTGAAGGGACCAAATAGGATATGAAAATTCTCAAAATTATAGAGTAAAAACATGTCGTTTAGTTCCCCACTAATGAAACTGAATAACTCATGTGAATTCAAAGCTTCATTTAGAATATTTTCATAGTCGTTAAAGAGCACCGGTGTCTGATTAGAACGATACTCTTCGATGATCTCTAGGTTTTCGTCAAAGACAATAATTGGAAGTCTAAGACAAACATGCAGAGATTTTATCATTTTTAGCCTTTTCATATAAATCGTGACCTCTTTACATATATAAATTAAAATAAATACATAAACTTTTTAATAATTTATCAACTCAAGTATCATTATAACTTTTTTCAGTCTAATCTAGTCAAGAGATAGAACACTTTTACAAATTTTATTGAAAAATACAATTATTTATATAAAATTCATAACGTTTTTTACAATTTTTATTGAATTGTCCATTTCTAAAATGTTAAACAGTATTTATAATCAATATAGTTCTAAAATTTAAGTTAAAGGAGCGAAACATAGACAATGGTCTCAAGAAATAATCGAGATCTATATTTGCGAAAATCTGCCAATAAAGTTTCCAAATATACGATCAAAAAGCTCAGTGTAGGTGTAACATCGGTTTTAGTAGGTACGGCCTTCTTCCTTGGGCAAGCCACAGGTGCTAGTGCAGCTGAACAAAATACTGATACCGATAAGCAACCAGAGATCGCAACTCAAGATGATTCTTCCACAAACATCAATGAGCAAACGGTCAAGTTGAAAGCTGCATCATCAACTTCTTCCACCTCTTCCACTAATGATGATGTGACAACAGCTGATAATACTTCTGAAACAGCAGAAGCTAACGAGAATACTCAAACACAAGCATCAGCTTCCACTTCCACCGATGATGCTACAACACAAACAACTTCCTCCGCTAAAGAAGAACAAAATACGCAAGTAGACAACAGTAAACAAGAAGATACAGTAACAAACGAATCAACAAAAGAATCTACACTATCCAATAATGATGAAACAAAAACAGCTGTAAGTCAAGTAAATGAAGAGACAGCAGCTGATAAAGCTCAAGTTGTTGAAACCAATCCTGTTTTCCGGGCTGCAACAACAGCAAATGATAACAGTACTTCCACCACTGTCAACAACTGGACAGGTCTTGTCAATGCCTTAAACAGCTCACAATATAACACGATCAACGTTAGCGGTATGATCACAGCTGGTTCAAGTTCAGTTTATGCTAATGGTCGCAACGTTGTGATCAAAGGGACTAACAATAATTCTGGTATCAACTTTGGTACTAACCCATTAAAAGTAAATGGTAACTTGAACCTTACTTTTGACAATTTGAACTTGATCACTTCAAGTGCAAATGGTGCGGTAACATTTACAGGTAATAACTCAACAGTTACTTTTAAAGATGTAAGACATTCCGGTGCTTCCCTTTACGGTGGGAGCGGAAAGGGAGATGTCGTGATCGATGGTACGACGACATCGACAGTTTCAACTTCAAGCAAACCAACAGTTGACACCTATAAAGCTAACGGTAACGATGCTAACATTTGGGGTGCTAAGTCAGTAACTATTAAGGATGGGGCTAACTTTACCCTTAACCGTTCTGCGATCGGTGATGGTATCAACTTACCAGACGGTTCCACGGTTCGTGTTGGTGACAATGCTACAATGACGATCAACATGAACACTAACAATGCAACCGATAGTGCTCGTTATCATGATGCCGGGATCTTCATGTTAAATGGTGGTAATTTCTTAACAGGTAAGAACTCCACTGTCAATATGAACACAAGCATCGGTCAAGCCGTTTCGATCGGGGCAACTCGTCCAGGCATTGCTACCACTGATAAAGATCGTTTTGGTGGTTATGCAGCACGTTCACGTAATGCAGGTCCAACAACAGTAACGTTTGGTGATTACTCGACCTTTAACTTTACTGGACGTGATGGTTTTATCTTAGGTAACAACGCAAACTTTACTTCTGGTGAATATTCAAATGTTCACTTCCAAAATAATGGTCGTGGGGTTGCGTTAGATCTCGCTAATAACTCAAACATCTTGATCTCTAAGCATTCCAATACATTGTTTGAATCAAATGGTAAGACCGGTACGTCTGGTAGTTATGATGGTTATAACTATATCGGGGTCAACGAAGGCGGTAATATCACGATCGATGAATACGCTACTTTCCGCGTTATTTTGACTGGTCGTGGAGATAATCCATGGGATGACGTTATTTCTTTAGATTCACAAAATGCTAACACACATGCAGCCTTTACATCTAAGAAAGGTGCAGTTGTTGATATCCGTGATGACAATACGAACTTCTACGCTGAATTGATCTCATTCCCATTAGGTGCAGCCCAATCAGTGATCGACATTCAAGATCCGTTGTACCTTAACTTGCAACGTTACTCTGCTGGTGGTGCCACAACAGGTTGGATGCCTGTTGGTGGTGTAAGTATCAATACTACAAATGAAAAGTACACGGCTAACTTGATCTATATGGGAGGCACAAAAGGTGTACTTAAGATCGGTGGTACAGATTACGTTGTTTACCAACAGATCAAGTCTGATAGCGCACAGCAAATTTGGTTGAACGTTAACTCAGTAGAATTTGATAAAAATGGATTTGCGGCTAAAGATATTTGGAATAACGGGGCAAATCCTGATTCATCGATCAGTGGTGTAGGATTAACAGCTGGTATTCTTGCAAATGATATCAAGGATAATCAAACTTCTCCAACAGTCAAAGGCGCAAAAGGTACAGCACCATACTATGGTATCTCTACGATGCGTGCTTCCCACCAGATCTGGTTCCCACACTCAACAGAAACACAAGCAGCTGGACAACATCAAAACGTGATCAAGTATGTTTACGAAGATGGTACTGAAGCAGCTCCAACAGTTACCCAAACTGTTGATGTAACACGTGATATCGTTATTGAATTGACCCCAGAACAAATTATTAGTGTCAGAGATTACGGTAAAACGCATAATGCTGATCAAATCTTAGATTACCTCAAGAATTTGTATGTTGTTTCCAAAGATTCGGGTTGGAAGGTTGCTAATGGCTCTAACACTAAGACAGCTTATGATGCAGTAGCAACACCAGAGATCGCTGGTTATACTGCAAGTATCAAATCAACTAATGCAAATGGTGTGACAGTCGGGGGGAATGCTGCTTCGATCCACGCTACTTTAGATATTCCAAATGATACTGTCGTTGAAAATGGTAAGTTGACTGAAGCTTTCAAAAATAATAACGGTGTGGCACCAATGCCAGCTAACTACGAAACAGTTATTGTTTATAAGAAAGTAGTTCAACAACAACCTGTAACGATCATTTATCAAGACAAGACAGAAAACAACAAGGTCCTTGAGACTAAAGAACTTAAAGGGACACCAGGTGATTCTTTAGGATATACGACTAAAGATACGATCGCTAGCTATGTTGCTAAGGGTTACAAATTAGTCAGTGATGGTGTACCAGCCAATGCTACATTTGGTGATGCACCAGAAACATACTATGTAACATTAGAACATGATACTGCTCCAGTTGGACCAACAGACCCACATGAACCGGGCACACCGATCAACCCTAATGATCCAGATGGTCCAAAATGGCCTGAAAAAGACAATTATGAAAAGGAATATACTTCAACCGTTGAATTTGTTGATGAACAAGGCAATAAGATGCCTAATATTCCTGATGATAAGCAAACATCTACTTGGACACGTACTTTAAATGTAGATAAAGTTACAGGCGAGATCTTAAATCCAAATGAAGCTTGGACTCCAGATAAGCCAAATTACTCTAAAGTAAACGTTCCAGTAGTTCCAGGGTACTATGCTGACAAGTCAGTTGTTCCTGAAAAGCCAACTGAACAAAAAGATCTGGTCGAAAAAGTTGTTTACAAGCCAATGGGTAAGGTAACACCAGTCGATCCAAAAGGAAATCCAATTCCAAATGCACCAACGCCACAATATCCAAATGATCCAACAGATCCAACCCAGGGTGGC
>NZ_BCVJ01000043.1 GCF_001591685.1 Ligilactobacillus murinus DSM 20452 = NBRC 14221
GTACACATATGTATACAGAACAGATCAAAGCAGTTCAAGGGGCTGCGAGTAAGAAGTTATCTTTTTTGCACCAAAATCCGCTGGGGTATTTTTTATTGTCCATGTTAGCGGGAATGTATATCGGTTTTGGTATCTTGTTAGCTTTTACTGTCAGTGGACAGTTACAAGGTGCTTCGATTACTAAGTTGTTGATGGGGACCGTTTTTGGCGTAGCCCTTAGTTTAGTGATCATCGCTGGTAGTGAATTATTTACCGGCAATAATTTTGTTTTAGCAGTCGGTGCTTTGACTAAGCAAAATACGTGGCTTCAAGCAAGTTATCTGTGGGTGATCTGCTGGTTAGGCAATGCTTGTGGGGCGATCTTATTAGCAATTCTTTATAATGCTACTGGCTTGCAAGTTGACGGAGTAGCTAAGGCGCTCACTGCGACTGCTGTAGTCAAGACGACGGTTGGTCCGCTGTCTTTACTTGTGCGGGGGATCTTATGTAACATTTTGGTCTGTTTGGCGTTATGGTCGAGTTTTCAGACAAAAAATGATGCGGCTAAATTGATCATGGTCTTTTGGTGTTTATTGGCCTTTTTTACGACGGGATTTGAGCATAGTGTCGCCAATATGACTTTACTGACGGCAGCCGTTATCAAACCCGCTGGCGCAGTGATCACCGGCGGGGCGTGGCTGTATAATCTGTTTTGGGTCTCGTTAGGAAATATGCTAGGGGCGATCTGCTTTTTAGCCGTACCCTATGTGATCGCGGCTAAAAAATAAATCATGCGACTCATAGTTTTGACTATGGGTCTTTTTAAAAGGGGGAAATGTTTAGTATAATGGACTTTAGTTTCTATTTTGGTAAAGGGGTGGCAAATTATGAAAGAACCAATTATTTCTTTTAAAAATGTCGTTAAAAGCTACGATGACGATGTTCCAGTGTTAAAAAAGGTCAGCTTTGATATCGAAGAGGGCAAATTTTATACACTTTTAGGACCATCTGGATGTGGTAAAACGACGATCTTACGGATGATCGCAGGTTTTTCAGAGCCGACTGCAGGTGATATTTACTTTGAGGGGAAAAGGATCAATGATATTCCGGCAAATAAGCGTCAAGTTAATACTGTTTTTCAAGATTATGCGCTCTTTCCGCATATGAATGTTTTTGATAATATCGCTTTTGGATTGAAGATCAAAAAGACACCAAAAGCAGAAATTGAAACTAAAGTCAAAGAGGCCTTGCGCTTAGTGCAGCTAGCCGGTTATGAAAAGCGTGGGATCAGTGAGATGTCTGGAGGGCAAAGACAACGAGTCGCCATTGCCAGAGCGATCGTCAATGAACCTAAGATCTTATTGTTAGACGAACCTTTATCAGCTTTAGACCATAAATTACGGCTAAACATGCAATATGAATTGCGCGAATTACAACAGCGCCTGGGGATCACCTTTATTTTTGTGACTCATGATCAAGAAGAAGCGTTGGCGATGAGTGACGAGATCTTTGTTTTAAATAACGGAAATATCGTGCAAAGTGGCAGTCCAGTCGATATTTACGATGAGCCGATCAATCACTATGTAGCTGATTTTATCGGTGAAAGTAACATTGTCGATGGGGTGATGATCCAGGACTGTCTTGTAAAATTTGCCGGTAAAGAATTTGAATGTGTGGATGAAGGAATGCGTCCAAATGAGCCGGTCGAAGTTGTTTTACGGCCCGAAGATCTCGAGTTGACCACAGTCAAGGCGGGGAAATTAAAGGTCAAAGTCGATACACAATTATTCCGCGGGGTCCATTATGAGATCGTCTGTCATGATGAGATGGGAAATGAATGGATCGTGCATTCGACCAAAAAAGCCCAGGTCGACAGTGAGATCGGCTTGTACTTTGATCCTGAAGATATCCATGTTATGCGTTTCAATGAAACAGAAGCAGAATTTGATGCACGCTTAGAAAGTTACGACGATTAAGGGGGACAATATGAAAAAGTATAATACTTTATTAGCAGTCCCATATTTTCTCTGGTTACTCTTTTTTGTCTTAGCACCAGTTGTTTTAGTGGTCGGATATTCTTTTTTTGATCAAAGTGGTCATTTCACGTTAGCTAATTACGCAGAGTATTTTGGCTCGGGAAAGTATTTATTGATGACGTTTAATTCGGTCTGGTATGCTTTTTTGATCACCTTGATCACACTTTTGCTCAGTTATCCGACAGCGTATTTTTTGACAAAATTAAAGCATAAAGACTTGTGGTTATTGTTGATCATTTTACCGACATGGATCAACTTACTATTAAAAGCGTATGCCTTCATTGGGATCTTTGGTGTTCACGGTGGCCTAAACAGCTTTTTAGGCTTTTTTGGGATCTTACCCAAGCAATTATTGTTCACTGATTTTAGCTTTTTGATCGTGGCAGTCTATATTCAGTTGCCCTTTATGATCATCCCGCTTTTCAATGCGCTTGAGGAATTGCCACCTTCATTTATTGCTGCTAGCAAAGATCTTGGTGCCAGTTCGACTCAGACATTTTTTAAAGTGATCTTTCCCTTATCGTTAAATGGGGTCAAAAGTGGGATCCAAGCGGTCTTTATCCCATCCCTTTCGCTCTTTATGTTGACTCGTTTGATCGGGGGAAATCGTGTGATCACACTGGGGACTGCGATCGAAGAGCACTTCATGGTAACGCAAAACTGGGGCAAAGGGGCAACGATCGGGGTCGTTTTGATCATTGCAATGGTGATCGTGATGCTCTTTACTGGTGAAAAGAAAGCAGGTGGCAAATGATGCAACAAACTAGATCTAAATGGGCAGATCTGTATTTGATCTTAGTCTTTATCTTTTTATATCTGCCGATCTTTTATTTGGTCTGGTATTCCTTTAATGCCGGCGATACGATGAATAGCTTTACCGGTTTTTCGTTGCGCCATTTTAGCGAGTTATTTTCCGATACACGGTTGGTGATCATCTTGCTAAATACCTTCTTATTGGCATTTTTGTCGGCTTTGATCGCGACGGTGATCGGTACTTTTGGGGCGTTATTTATCTACTATTTGAAAAAACGACGTCACCGTAATACATTGTTATCGTTGAATAATATCTTGATCGTTTCGCCAGACGTAACGATCGGGGCTAGTTTTTTGATCTTATTTATCACGTTAGGTTCGATCTTTAGTGGCTTTTCACTGGGCTTTTGGACGGTCCTTTTGGCACACGTCAGCTTTAGTATCCCGATCGTAGTCTTGATGATCTTACCAAAACTCCAAGAGATGAATGATTCAATGATCACAGCTGGCTATGATCTTGGCGCAAATAACCGCCAGATCCTAAAAGATATCATCTTGCCCTATCTTTCACCGGGGATCATCGCAGGGTATTTTATGGCATTTACCTATTCACTCGATGATTTTGCAGTCACATTTTTTGTGACGGGAAATGGTTTTACCACCCTTTCAGTTGAGATCTATTCGCGGGCGCGGCGTGGTGTTAGTTTAGAGATCAATGCCTTGAGTACGCTAGTCTTTTTATTTGCACTTGTATTAGTAGTCGGTTATTACTACATCAGTAAGGATAATCAACCACGCTCCAAGAAAAAGAAACGGGGGCTCTTGCGATGAAAAAATTACGTTCACTTTTGATCGGGATCTGTTTGATCATTGGCTTGCTCTTTTTAGGGACAGTTTGGCTCGAACGCTCGACTGGGATGTCAGATGCCAAAGTTTTAAACATTTATAACTGGGGCGATTATATCGATCCTAAATTGATCACCAAATTTGAAAAGCAAACAGGGTATAAGGTCAACTATGAGACGTTTGATTCAAACGAAGCGATGTTGACTAAGATCAAACAAGGCGGGACTTCGTATGATATCGCGGTCCCAAGTGACTATATGATCCAAAAGATGAAAAAAGAGCATCTGTTGTTAAAACTTGATCATAGTAAGTTACCGAATTTAAAAAATATCGATCCGCAGTTTATGGACCTTGCCTTTGATCGCCATAATGAGTATTCAGTACCGTATTTTTGGGGAACATTGGGGATCATTTACAATGATAAATTCTATCAGGCTTCACAATTCAAGACATGGAATGATCTTTGGGATCCACAATTGAAAAACAAGATCATGTTCATTGATGGGGCGCGCGAATTTATGGGGATCGGTCTGGCTAGCATGCAAAGATCGCTCAACAGCAAAAATGATGCTGAGCTCGATCAGGCCTATAATAAGCTTAAAGCTTTGACACCCAATGCCAAAGCGATCGTTTCTGACGAGATCAAGACATATATGGCAAATGAGGAGAGCAGTGTAGCGGTGACTTTTTCGGGTGAAGCGGCTGATATGATGGGAAAAAATAGTCATTTGCATTATGTGATCCCAAATGGTGGGACTAACTTGTGGTTTGATAATTTGGTGATCCCCAAGACCGCTAAAAATAAGCAAGGCGCATATGAATTTATCAATTTCATGTTAGATCCAAAAAATGCGGCGCAAAATACGGAATATATCGGTTATTCCACCCCCAATAAAGCGGCTTTGAAATATTTGCCAAAAGCGATCACCTCCAATAAGGAATTTTATCCAAGTGCTGCTCGGATCAAGCAGATGGAGATCTACGAAGACCTAGGACCTAAGTATTTGGAAAAATATAACGACCTATTTTTGGAGCTAAAAATGTATCGAAATTAGCAAGGGCAAATCATTTTTAATCACGGTTTAAACTAGGGTATAATGTGCAGTGAGGAGTAGAACTCCTTTAAGTATGCTACACGTAGTAAGTTTTAAAAATGCATTGTGTGATGTAGAGATTTCGCTCTTTATATTACGATGTATATCCTCAAATAAGCCAAGTGCGAGTGATGGCGCACTTGGCTTTTTTAGATCACAGTGCAGAGCAAAGCGAAAAATGCCGTACGAATAATGAGGCCTTGGGCATGATACGTATTTTGCATCAGGTCCAAGATATTATTATTTTCTAGGCATTACTTTTAGGAACGACTATTATTACAGTACACAAAAAAAGAGCTAGGAGGTATCTCCCAGCTCTTTTAATGATATTTACCTTCCACAGTAAATATCGCACCGTATAATAGAAACTTCAGAATAACATGGTTTTGCGATATTGTCAATTGTATTCAAAAAAATTAATTTTATCATAAATGTTAGCGCTTGCTAAAAATTTGGTTTTATGTTATAAAATAAGTGAGGAGTCAAAAGATTCCCACAATTAGGGCGTCCAAACTGTTAGTCACTGTTCCTATAATTAGGTTGGAGGGTGATGGAACCAACAAGTTGAGTTTAAAACAAAAGTGTTGTAGTCTCTTTAAGCAAACGCCACTAATTGCAATTAGTAACGAGGATCTTGTTGAGTGCTTCTGGAAAGCGAACAAGATCAAAACCAGATAAAGGATGTGGGGACGATTACTCCTTATAGTAATTTAACAGCCACGTACTCAGTTTCTTGATGATATCTTAGGAGTAACAGGTGAACCTCCAAGATGATGTTTCCGAGTATTATTTACTGAGTATGGGCTGTTTTTTTGTGCCTACATTCGAACTTATATTTGTGAGGGATGGGTAGATGTGTGCTAAAAAAGTGACGATCCGTGAAGTTGCTAAACGCGCTGGTGTCTCGATCGCAACGGTTTCACAGATCTTAAATGGTAAGGCTATGAACTTTAATCCACTAACAGTTCAAAAAGTTCAGGCCGCTCGAGATGAATTAGGCTATAAAGCCGATCATTTGGCACGCCAAATGGTCGGTAAACAAAGTAAAACGATCGGGATCCTCGTACCGGAGATAACTAACTCTTTTTTCAGTACTTTAGTCAAAGGGATCGAAGAAGAACTGTTATTCTCGGGTTATATTTCAATGCTGTGCAATGGGGGATTTAACGGGGCTAAGGAAGAAAAAGCCTTACTCGAATTAGCTAAAAGAGGGGTCGATGGCTTTATCATTGCTAGCCCTTCGATCTCAGATGAAGTATTAAAAGAAGTTTTGCAGGTCAAAAAGCGTCCGGTCATTGTGTTAGATCAAAAAACGACCGCCGAACGCAGTGATGAGGTAACTACAGATGACTTCAATGGTGGTTTATTGGCTGCCCAGTATTTAAAGAAGATGGGGCATACAAAAGTCGCAGTTATCGTCCCTGATTTGGCGACGGAAAATATTTCATGTCGATTACAGGGTTTTTTGACTGAATTTCCGCAAGCACTTCAGATCAAAACCAAACTTTCCAAGAGTGGGGGCCAAGCAGTTGTTGCTGAGTTACTGGAGCAAAATATCGAGGCGGTTTTTGCACTTAGTGATGAATTAGCGTTTGGGATCTATCTCGGGATGAGACAAAATGGCAAAAGTATTCCAAATGATCTTAGTGTGATCGGTTACGATGATGTTGAGATGTGTCGCTATGTTACGCCTGCTTTGACGACGGTTGCCCAACCGATCTATGAATTGGGCAAACAAGCAGCCGATCTAATGATAAAACGACTAGCAACCCCAACTAGTCCGTATGTTAAGCGGGTCTTACCGGTCAAATTGGCGATCCGGGGCTCAGTTAAAGTTAAAATTTGAAGCGTTTTCAAAAGTGTGTTATAGTCTAGTTGCAGCAATTAAAACGTTTTAATAAGTGCTACAAGTTACCAAAATTAATTTGCTAGAAAGACACGAGGTGGGTACAATGAATAAAGTGACAGTGATCGGAAGTATCAATTTAGACAGAACGATCAGAGTAAAAGAGATGGCTAAACCAGGTGAGACGATCCATGCCTCCGAAGTATTTTCAGCTGGTGGCGGTAAAGGTGCAAATCAAGCTGTAGCCGCTAAACGTTCTGGCGCTAAGACAGCGTTTATCGGTGCTGTTGGTAACGATGATGCTGGCAAGATGATGCGTGAGCTTTTGGGTTATGAAGAGATAAATCTAGCTGGGATCGCTGAATTGGACAAGGTCGCAACTGGGCAAGCCTATATCGTTGTGGATGAAAAAGGCGAAAACAGTATTATGATCCATGCTGGTGCAAATGGTAAGATCACACCAGAGCATGTAGTTAAACATGCCGACTTGATCAAAGAAAGTGATTTTGTGATCGCACAATTTGAAAGCGACTTGGCAAGTACGATCAAAGCTTTTGAAGTAGCTCATCAAGCTGGTGTAAAGACGATCTTGAATCCGGCGCCTGCGATGCGAACAGTTCCTGAAGAATTGCTCAAGACGACAGATGTGATCGCACCTAATGAAACAGAAACAGAGATCTTGACTGGGATCAAAGTGGTCGATGAAGAAAGTATGCAAAAAGCAGCTGCTAAACTTCATGCATTAGGGATCAAAGTGGTCTTGATCACGATCGGTAGCCAAGGTTCATTTTACAGCATGGACGGTCAAAGTGGGATCGTTCCAGCCTTTAAAGTTAACGCAGTAGATACAACGGCAGCCGGTGATACCTTTATTGGTGCTTTGAGTACGGTTTTAAAACCTGACTTTAGCAATCTCGTTGAAGCGATCACATACGGTAATAAAGCTTCCTCACTGACTGTACAACGTTTTGGCGCTCAGCCGTCAATTCCATACAAGCATGAATTAAATTAAAAAGAAGAAGGCGTGATCATGAAAAAGACACAAGTTATTAATTCAGATATTTCCCGGGTGATTTCACAAATGGGTCACTTTGACACATTGAGTATTGGTGATGCTGGAATGCCAGTACCACGTGAAACAGAAAAGATCGATCTAGCAGTTTCCAAAGGTATTCCTAGCTTTCTCCAAGTTTTAGATAATGTGTTGACTGAATTAGAAGTTCAACGAGTGTACTTAGCAGAAGAGATCAAGACTCAAAACCCAACCCAGCTAAAAGCGATCAAAGAACGTTTCCCAAAAACAGAGCTCGTCTTTATCCCACATGCTGAAATGAAACAAGATCTACGCAAGTGTCATGCATTTATCCGTACTGGTGAAATGACACCATATTCCAACATTATTTTAGAGAGTGGCGTTACGTTTTAAATTAGGGGGAAATTGAATTGAATACAACGGCAATTTTAGTTGGTTTAGGACCATTATTAGGTTGGGGGCTTTACCCCACGATCGCATCTAAGATCGGCGGTAAACCGGTCAATCAGATCTTAGGTTCGACTTTAGGGACTTTGATTTTTGCTTTAGTACTAGCGATGATCAAAGGTTTAGCACTTCCAAGTGGTGCAGCGCTCTTTTTCTCAGTTATTTCTGGGATCGGTTGGGGGACGGCACAGATCATCACGTTTCACTCCTTTACTTTGATCGGTTCTTCCAAAGCAATGCCGATCACGACTGCCTTTCAATTATTAGGTGCTTCACTTTGGGGCGTATTTTACTTAGGTGATTGGCCTGGAACAACAGCTAAAGTGATCGGCTTTACAGCTTTATTCGTGATCATCATCGGTGCTTATTTGACAGTCTGGAGTGAACAAAAGACGGCTGAAAACACACAAGTTTTGACGAAAGCAGTGCTTTTATTAGCTGTTGGTGAGATCGGCTATTGGCTTTATTCAGCCGCGCCACAACAAGCTAAGATCGATGGGATGACAGCTTTCTTGCCTCAAGCGCTTGGAATGGTCATTGCAGCGAGCGTTTATGCTTTATACTTATCGATCAAAGATCCAAAGAACTCACCGGTTAGGCAAAGTGTTTCGTATAAGCAGATCTTTTCTGGCTTCTTCTTTGCTTTTGCAGCTTTGACTTACTTGATCTCAGCGCAACCAAATATGAACGGATTAGCAACAGGCTTTATCCTTTCGCAAACTTCAGTCGTTTTAGCAACGTTGACTGGTATTTGGTTCTTAGGGCAAAAGAAGACAGCTAAAGAAATGACCGTTACGCTCATTGGCTTGCTCTTGATCCTAAGTGCTGCCGCAGTTACCGTTATGCTCTAAGATAAAAATAAGAAAAACCAGCGCTAACGCTTATTTTTGGAGTGTGGCGCTGGTTTTTTTATAAAAAATCGTGTTTAAAAGTTAGCTGAACAACAGAAAAAGTATAAATATTAATCTATATATAATAATACATAAAAAAAACAATATATTTGTCTAGGTCAAAGCTAGATGGTATATTATATGGTAAAGATATTAAGCGCTTTATAATAAAGTTAAATTAAGAAAAGTCATAAATGTTTTTTTAAAAGGAAATATTAATTTAAATTTAGATAAAATAAGTTTACATGGTTGATAACTCACGGAAATTGGCACTTAGTCCTTAAATGAGAAATATAGCGATTTATAAGTTAGAGGGTAGCAATGGAGAAGAATAGGCAAAAAAATAAAGCGTTATCGGTAACGGTCGTCGGCATAGGTTATGTTGGCTTGAGTATTTCAACGTTACTTAGTCAAAAATATCCTGTATGCGTTATGGATATCGATGCTAAACGTGTAGCTCAAGTCAATAAACGGATCTCGCCGTTTGAAGATAAAGAACTCATGACGTTTTTCGCAACGAGAGAGCTGAAATTATTTGCTACTTTGGATCCAGCTGTAGCATTTGGTTCAGCAGATCTAGTGATCATTGCGACTCCAACTAATTATGATCCAGACTTAGCAGAGTTTGATACAAGTTCAGTTGAAACGACGATCGCGCAAATTTTACGGCACCGTCCGCAAGCGACGATCTTGATCAAGTCAACTGTACCTGTAGGATTCACGCAAACTATGCGTGAACGTTATCCCCAAGCGCATTTGGCTTTTAGTCCAGAATTTTTGCGCGAAACGAAAGCGTTATATGACAACCTGTATCCTAGTCGGATCATCTTTGGATTTGATGAAAAAGATCAAACCGTTTTTAAGACGCTTGAGTGTTTCAAAACGATGCTTCAGACAACGGCGTATAGAAAAGATATGCCGATCTTGACGATGTCAACTACCGAAGCAGAGGCCGTTAAACTTTTTTCAAATACTTATTTAGCAATGCGGATCAGTTTTTTTAATGAGCTAGATACCTATGCAGAGATGAAAGGGCTAGAGACACGTGCGATCATTCGAGGAGTAGAATTAGATCCTAGGATCGGAGCTTACTACAATAATCCTTCTTTTGGTTATGGTGGATATTGTTTACCTAAGGATACGAAACAATTATTAGCCAGTTATGATTCTATCCCCCAAAACTTGATGAAGGCGATCGTCGATTCAAATGAGACTCGGAAAGATTTTATCGCACAGCGGATCTTGGAACTTTTGGCAGATAAAAAAGAAGATGCGATCGTTGGGATCTACCGCTTAACGATGAAGACTGATTCAGATAACTTTAGAGAAAGTTCGATCCAAGGGGTGCTCCAGCGTTTACAAGCTCAAAATATCAAAGTGCTGATCTTTGAACCTAAAATAGCTGGTGAAACATGGAAAGGGTATCCCGTGGCTAAAAACTTTGCAACTTTTTGTGAACAGGCTGAACTCATCGTGGCTAACCGCTATGTCAAAGAATTAGATCCTGTAAGAGAGAAAGTTTATACGAAAGATATTTTTAAGCGCGATTAGCATAACGCGTAGCACAGATCAAAGGCTGACTTGATATCCATTAAGAAAGAAAAATATGGGGTGGAGACAGAGCGGTCATTTGTGTTGAGGTCAATAAATCAGGAAGGGAAAGCTATAGTTCTTTCTAGATTATGGCAGGTATCGTATAGAATATCTTCATAATTCCATATTATATAGCAGTAAAGTAATGAAGATCGCAATCTTGAATTCATATATTTTTCCGATCCCAGCAGTTAGAGGTGGGGCTGTTGAAACACTTATCGAAAGTCTTGTCAAAGGCGCAAATGAAGATCAAACAGTGGAACTTACTGTGTTTTCTCTTTATGATCAAGCTGCATTCGAGGTATCGAAAAAATACCCAAGAGTCAGTTTTAAATGGTTAAAAAGACCAGCTTATATCGATCTTATCGATAAAAATGTGACTACGTTATTACGTCTACTCAAAAGAGATAAAAACTTGTGGCAAAAAAATTATCTTTGGCAACTGGTGAGCAAAAGAAAAACTAGAAAACTTTTACTAGCAGAAGACTACGATCTAGTTATCATCGAAAATGCGATTTTCTTGCCTAAATTATTCAGTTCTAAGAAATTAGCAACTAAGTATCGTGGGAAAGTCTATTTTCATACGCATAATTTACATTTCCGAAAAATTTATCCTTCAAAAGCTTTTGCAGGTGTGATCAGTGTCAGTCGCTTTTTAGAAAAAAACACTAGATGGTGTTTTGGAAAACAGCTTCCATTCAAAGTCGTTTATAATGGGGTCGCGACAGCGCAATTCGAACGAAGGGTCACTAAAAATGAAAAAGAACGCTTGAAGCTGAAATATCAGATCCCAAAAGATGCGCCAGTCATTCTCTTTGTTGGCCGGATCATGCCTAAAAAAGGGGTCTTAGAAGTTGTCCAAGCTTTTCAAAAACTAGAAAATACTCACGCCCATTTAGTTATAGTAGGAGCTAGTTCTTTTGGAATGGGACAAATGACCTTATTTGAGCGTGAGTTATCTCAGATCGTGCAAGAGCATCCACGGATCCATGCGACGGGCTTTGTGAATAATCAAGAACTGGGAAAATATTATGCTCTAGCTGATCTAGTGGTCTTACCTTCGCTTTGGGAAGAACCACTTGGTCTAACAATGATCGAGGCACAATTAGCTGGTAAGCCACTGATCACGACTAATAAAGGAGGCATTCCAGAAACAACGAGTGCTACAAATAGTATTTTGTTAGAAGTGACGGAAAATTTGTCCAAAGATCTAGCCTTTGCAATGGCAGAAGTTTTAAGTGATCTTCCAAGTTGGCAAAAAAAAGCTTTGCAAGCTCAACAAGAGGCAAAGCAGCGTTTTAGTGAGCAACTTTTTTACCAAAATATCAAACGCGCGCTAAAGGAAATGTCTAAATAGCTGGTGTGAGGAGGTGCGCTTCCATGAAAGTCTGTTTTACGTCATCATCTGGGGGACATTTTGAGCAACTTTTAATGTTGAAAAGTTTATTTGCAGAGTATGACAGTTTTATCGTGACTGAAAAAACAAAGTATAATCAAAATTTTAGTGAAGTACCGATTTATTTTACAAAGCAGGTCAATCGGCGAAACGTGACTTATTTTATTGCATTTTTCTACAATGTGTTGTTTTCGTTTTACATTTTTGGAGTAAAAAGACCAGATATAATCGTTTCGACAGGGGTCTTGTCAACGATCCCATTATGTTTGATCGCCAAGCTTTTCAGAAAAAAGGTCATATATATAGAATCCTTTGCTAAGATCAACTCTCCAACTTTGACAGGTCGGGTCATGTATAAATTTGCCGACATATTTTATGTTCAGTGGCCAGAAATGCTAAAGGTCTATCCTAAAGCTAAATATATAGGTGGGATCTATTGACTAAAGGATGTGTATAACTATGATATTTGTTGTTTTAGGGTCGCAAAAATTTCAATTTGATCGCCTCTTGAAGAAAATCGATAGTTTAAAAAGTGCTGGTAAGATCAAAGAAGAGATCATCGCACAGATCGGTTACAGTAATTATCGTCCTAGTAGTTTTGAAAATTTTGATTTTATCGAAAAAGAAATGTTTGATCAATATATCGAAAAGGCTGATACCATTATTTGTCATGGTGGGACTGGGGTGATCATCACAGCTTTGAAAAAAGGTAAAAAAGTGATCGCGATCCCTCGAGATAGTAAATATGGTGAGCATGTAGATGACCATCAATTTCAGATCGTAGCTTTGTTTTCAAAATTAAATTATCTTGAAGCGCTCTATGATGTTGATGATCTAGAAAAAGTTTTGTATCGAAGTAAGCAAAAAAAATATCGGACTTTCCAGTCGACTAATGCTGTTTTCGTGAATGAACTTAGAAAGGATATTGAGAAAATTGGCAAAAGGTAAGACAAATGGTCCAAAGAAAACACTAAAGGTATTGCATATTCCCACTAGTGGAGTCAATGCTGGTGGGATCACTAAATTTATTTTGGATACTATGGGAGAACTGAGCGCTGAAAAAAAGTTAGAGTGCCATATCCTATCGCCGTTTAATGTCGAGCATTCTTTGAAAAAACGCCTAAACAATTTAGGGTTATCGTTAGTAGTCATTAATGGTCGAACGCGCTTTCCGTTAGGGTATTTCAGCAAGTTACTTACTTATTTGCGAAAAAATAACTTTGACTTAGTTCATGTTCACGGAAGTAGCTCCTTGATGGCGCTTGAATTATTGGCGGCAAGATTAGCTGGAGTGGATGTTAGGATCGCGCATAGTCATAATACGACTTGTGATCATAAGTTCTTGCATAAATTACTTAGACCTTTGTTTTTAAGAAGCTATACGCAGGCTTTGGCTTGTAGTCAAGCTGCTGGTAAATGGCTTTTTTTGGAAAATGATTTTAAGGTGATCTATAACGGGGTCGATCTGCAACGCTTTCAATTTTCAGAGCGGCAGAGAAGTGCGATCCGAAAAAGCTTAGGGATAGCAAGGGATGCGTTTATTTTAGGACATGTCGGTCACTTTAACCAACAAAAAAATCATACTTTCTTGATCGATGTTTTTCAAAAAATTGAGCGCGTTATGCCGAATGCGAATTTATTGCTGATCGGGACAGGTAGTCGCAAAGATCAGATCAAAGCAAAAGTTGAGCAATTGAAGTTAAGTGATAAAGTGTTTTTTATCGGAAATGTGACCGATGTTTATAATTGGTTTTCAGCGATGGACGTGTTTATTTTGCCCAGCCTATTTGAAGGTTTTTCGATCGTTTTAGCTGAAGCACAGGCAAACGGGTTAGTGTCATTTGCTGCTGATAATATCCCACCAACAGTAGTCGTGACTTCCAAAGTTCATTTGGTCTCATTAAAAAAAAGTAGTAAATATTGGGCTGAAATGATTTTACAACAAGCCGGTGTTGAACATCATTTGAGTGAAGAGGAAAAAAGAGCTTTAAAAATTTTTGATGGCCATGAGATCTCAACGCAGCTCTATGAAGAATATTTAACTCTTTTGGCAAAATGAGATCAGCCTAAAAGGAGCGGTTAAAATGACGTGGCGTACATTGGTCCAAAACAAGCCGGTGTTATATTTCTTGTTGATACCCTTTTTTATTCCTTATTCACTCAAATATATTCCTAGTCTGACCAAAGTTTATGAGCTGACCTCTTTTTGGAAGTTAGGGGCAGTTATGCTCATCTTTTTTTTATATTTACTACGGGGAAAGATCTCAGTCATAATTTCAATGATCTGGGCCATTAACTTGCTCTTGCTCAGTTCTTCGGTCTTTAACGGACTAAGTGATCTAAATGCCTATACAGATCTTTTGCCAGCTTTAGCCCTACCGATGTTGGTGGAGTTAGGTATTGAAGCAGATATAGCCAAAATAGTACATGTGACTTTTGTGATCTTAGCCACATTAACACTTGTAAACTTTGGCTTGACGCTCCTTTATCCGCAGGGGTTACCTTTTGCGAGTCTTTATACTCAAATACGAAACCCGCTGTATTTTTTAGGGCAAGACAATGGTATCGTATATAATTTGCTAAGTTTAGTAGGGCTCAATTATGTTCTTGCTGCGCAAAACTATTCGATTTTTAAAGTGAAATTGCTCATAGGTGACTACTTCATAAGGCTGACACCAAGAATATTCATTTTTAACGTGGTCAGTATCTTAAGTATGCTACTCGTAGGTTCAGCGACTGGACTGCTGGTGATCAGCTCTCTTATCATATTGCTCGAGCTAAGTGCTTTAGCTAACAGAAAACATAATATTTGGCCACTGGTCAGCCTTTACTTTAGCTTTTTTGTTTTTATCATCGTATTAGGTGATAGTAACCCGCTTGTGGCAGATTTTACGAGTTTGTTGGGACGAGACGCAGGTTTTACAGGAAGAAGTCTTCTTTGGGAACAAGCTTTAGAATTGATCAAGCAAAAACCTTTGCTTGGTTGGGGAAATGATCCTGAGATCATTCAAATATGGGGGGGCTATTTTTCTACCCATAACCAGTTGCTAGATATTGCAGCTAGGGGTGGCTTACTTACGTTATTTCTTTATATCTGTCTGCATATATATGTTTTTTTGATTTTAGGAAGGATCCCAACAACGCTAGCAAATATTTTATTTATTACGATTTATTGTTTTCTGCTTGGGGGCTTGATGGAAGCTGGCGTTCGCCCTACACAGTATATATTTATAGCTTTAACATATTACGCTTGTTTGGACTACAAAAAGCCAATGATCTAATTAAAGTCACAGGGGGATTTAAATGATCAGTATAATTATTCCTTGTTATAACGCAGAAGCTTATTTAGAAGAATGCTTCAAAAGTATTAAAGCACAGACTTACAAAAAGAGCTTGAAGTTATTTTTATTGATGACGGTTCCAGTGATTCCTCATGGGCACTTTTAGAAGGGATCAGACAAGATAACCCAGAGATGGCGATAACTTTATACCGTAATAAACAAAATCAAGGTGTGTCAGTTGCACGTAATATCGGCATAAGAGCGGCTAGCGGTGACTATCTGACATTTGTTGACGCAGATGATCACCTTGCCCCGCAATTTTTAGAAAGACTCTTGCAAGGTAAGAAACGCGGAGATATGTCTGTCGTAGGGATCGGGGGCGCTGGCTTTGGTAAAGGGAGTGATCCTTTTCAAGGTTTGATAACTAAAGAGCGCTTCGTATATGAATTTTGGTTGACAAAACATCTTTTTGGCTCGTGTAATAATAAATTATATTCACGAAAATTGATCTTACGCCACGACATTTTCTTTGATCCAAGCTTAAAAATCATGGAAGATATGTTTTTTAATATGCTGTATTGTCAATATATCGATACGATCTATGTTTCTGAGCAGAAGCTGTACTATTATCGAAGAAACGAAGCTAGTGTCATGCACCAAAAATTTTCTGAAAATAATATGACTGTCATCAAGACTTTTCACAAGTTGCTAGCCCTTCCATTCACCGAAGCGGAGCAAAAGATCATCGAACTTCATCAAGTCAATAGTTTACTGTGGCTTTTACGCTTGCTTTATAAAGCTGATGATAAAGAAGCTACCAAGCAGTATGAAGAAGTGATCTTACAAGAGCTGGCTACTGCTAATACGCGCTTGTTTTTTAAAAGTGGGTGGCAGAAAGGTTTTTCACGCTACGTAACGTTTTTGCTTTATCAACTCCATCCAAAATGCTATAAAAAAGTGATCACGACCTATTATAAGTTCAAAAAAAGACGGTAAGTGTGTGCTGAGGTGCCTATAAGCGATCGGTATTTTGTCAGACGATCTGTCCCGTAAAGCTATGCGGATAATAGTAAATAAAATTTAGGAAAGGAAAAGCTATATTTTCTTCTGAAAAGGTGGATCTGCGATATAGTTAGTTAAGATGATGTCAACAAGGACAAATAATGCGATAAAAAATATAAGTTACAATATTGGCTATCAGTTACTGATGCTAGTCTTAGGTTTTGTGAATCGAACGATATTTTTGTATTTTCTTAACGTTGAATATTTGGGGATACAGGCCGTTTTTAAAGATATCTTGACGTTATTGTCTATGGCTGATCTAGGGCTGATCACAGCTATGACGTACAGTTTTTATAAGCCGTTAGCTGAAAAAAATGAGGCTTACATCAGTGGTCTAGTGCATTTTTATAAAAAAGTGTGTAATGTGATCGCTTTAGTCATCTTTTTAGGTGGTCTGGGCTTGATCCCTTTCTTGAAATATGTGGTCAATTTGAAAACAGATATGCCACACTTAACGCTTTATTATTTGCTTTATCTGCTCAATACCGTTGCTTCATATATCGTTGTCTATAAAACGACGGTTTTAGTTGCTGATCAAAAAGGCTATATCACGGCTAAATACGGTAGCATTTTCAATATTTTACAAAATATCGTTTTATGTCTGTTTTTATGGCTGACCCATAATTTTTTAGTTTATCTGATCATTCAAGTGTTTTTTACTTACATCTATAATTTTGTTGTATCAGCGATAGCAAGTAAAGAATATCCGTATATAAACAAAAAAGTTTCGTTAGCAAAAGATGACATTCGGGGACTTTTCGATAATATCAAAGCCGTTTTTGTTTATAAAACTTCAAATGTATTGATCAATGCGACTGATAGTACTTTGATCTCGATCATAGTTGGTACGACAGTAGTGGGATTTTATTCAAATTATATGTTGGTCGTGTCAAAAGCGATCTCATTGTTGACAACGGTTTTCAATTCATTGACTGCAAGCTTAGGCAATCTTATTGTTGAAGAAGGAAAAGCGAAGAGATATGAAGTTTTTCAGATCTTGCAAACTATTTGTAGCGGGTTAAGTGTGATCGTTGTCACCTTGATGTTTTTTCTCTTGCAAGATTTTATTAGGTTATGGCTTGGCAAAGCTTACCTTTTAGATACTCTAGTCTTATATGCGATCATTATCAATTTATATTTTTCAGTGATCTTGCTCCCAGTGTGGGTCTATCGTGAAGCAACTGGGCTTTACAAGCAGATCAAATACGTTATGTTGGGGACAGCATGCTCCAACCTGTTGCTTTCGATCATTTTAGGACATTTTATTGGTCTACCTGGTATTTTATTTGGAACAGTACTCGCAAAGCTTTTGACCTATGTTTGGTATGAACCGATCTTATTGTTCAAACAATTTTTTGGACATTCAAGTCGCAGTTATTTTTTAGAGCTCTTGAAAAATATAGCCTTATTACTTGTGCTGTTTCTTTTAGGAAGTTTACTTTCAAGGTTTTTATTTGTGACTGGTTATCTGAGTTTTATTTGCAAAGCTTTCTTGCTCCTTGTACTCAGCGTTTCTTGTGTTTATATTTTTTATCGCAAGAGTACCGGTCTCCGCTTCGTCAAAGCCAAATTTGGTTTGTAAGTCAAAGCTGCGCTTTAGATAATAAAAAAACATCTGTGAACTTTAGGGGG
>NZ_BCVJ01000044.1 GCF_001591685.1 Ligilactobacillus murinus DSM 20452 = NBRC 14221
TTTAGTATAGCTTAGTTATTCTTCACTAGTTTCTTTGGGCAAGATCTTAGCGGTCGTTTTGAAGATGAACCACTTACTAAAGAAGTAATTCAAGATACCACAGATGAGTTGATCGAGTATTTTGGCGAGATCTTTATAGAGGGCTAAGAGTTGCACACCGGTAAACATCAGCCCAATATCCAAGATAAACGAGAAGAACCGAACATTACAAAATGAAGCAAATTCTTGGAGGGTCTGTTTAAAGGGCGTATTTTTAGAAGCAAAGACCCATTGTTTATTGGTCACGAAAGTAAAAATGATCGCAACGATATAAGCTAAGCAGTTAGCTATCAAGTAGTTAAAACCAAGATCTTTTTCCAAAATATGGAATAAGATAACATTGATAGCACTAGCTAAGGTCCCAAAGAAAGTATAAGCAAAGAAGTTTTGATATTTACGATAGAGTTTTTTCAAGTTGGCAAAGCTACTATATCGGATCTAGTCAAATATAGCTTTTCCTTTCCTAAGTTTGTTTACTACCGTCTACATTAGTTTTAGATCAGAGTTGCGTAAAATAGCAACTAACCTTAATATTATAGTAGAAACACATGTTTTAGTGCAAATTTTGGATTCGATCAGCTTTCTAGTTGACGCTAGGAAGGCAATTTTGTACTATTGAAACTAGCTTAATTTGATAAGGTAATTGGTGAGAGAGTATGGCAAAAATAGAAATCAAATATATTACTAAGAGCGTGCCGTTGCTCTTAGATAAAAAAGAAAAACACGATACGAAAAACTTTTGGGAATTACGCGGGATCGATCTGGCTGTAAATGACGGTGAAGCAGTCGGGGTGATCGGTGATAACGGCTCAGGCAAAGCAGCCTTGATGAAGATCTTAGGACAAAAAGACAGACAAACAACGGGCTTTATCACGACTAAGACCAAAAGATCTTATGCTTCGTGTACGAGTTTAGATCCAGAAAAGACCGGACTTGAAAATATTCGCCAAGCGATCGCACAAGCTGACATCGATGAATTCAAGGGTAACCATTATACGAACGGGATCATCAATTTTTCTGAGATCGGTGAATTATTGTATCGTCCAGTTAAAGAGTATTCAACGGGGATGTATGCGCGGTTAGCTTTAAGTATCGTATTGTTCATCGATCCAGAATTAGTCATTTTAGATGAAGTTTTATCACCTGTTGACCGAAACTTTTACTTTAAAGCCGTTCAAAAGATCCAACAGTTAAAGGATGCAGGCGTTACTTTTATCGTTTCTGAAGTGCGTCCAGTTATCATCGAGACGCTCTGTGAACGTACGGCTCTGCTACAATTTGGTGTTTTACAAGATTTTGGGGTCACAACAGAAGTGGTCAGACAGTATGAATATGCTTGTGAATGGATCGCTAATTTGACTTTACCTGAAAAAAATGACTATTTAGCAGAAAAGCAAGCTGAACAGATCAATTTTGACATCGATAAGGTTTATGAAGTGTTCAAGAGTGAACAATTTAAGCATGGTTATACCCGTAAAGATGAACCACGGATGCGTAAAGAATTTTTTGTTGAACGCGGTAATGATCCAGTGCAACGCGAAAAGGCTACACAGACAAATAAGCCAGCTAAACGTGTCGATTCTAAAGTGATCTTTGCGCTATTAGCGTTAATAGTACTTGTTTTTTTGGGTAGTTTTTGGTATCAAAAGACCCAAGCTTCTAATGCAACGAAAGCTAAGGAAAATTCAGCAAGTATCGCTAAGGTCAACTCACAAAAAAAGGCTTCTTCTTTAAGTCAAAGTAAAACTAAAGCGTTAAGCGCTAAAGAAGCCAGTCAAAAAGCCGCCAGTGAGAGTGCTCAAAAAGCGGCAGAGGAAAGTCAACGTAAACAAGAAGAGGCAAGTAAACAAGCTGCAGCTAGCTCAGAAAGTGCAGCTAAGGCAAGTAGTGAGAGCGCCGCTAAAGCAAGTAGCGAAAGTGCCGCTAGTTTGTCTTCGGCTCAAGCTGATGCGCAAACGATCAATGTGGCTGATGGCGATACGCTTGAGTCATTAGCTGCAAAATACGCAACTACAGTCGAAAAAATTCAAGAGTTGAATAATTTAGGTTCAAGTGTCGATCTAACAGCTGGTGAAACACTTTATGTACCAAAATAAAATTAATTAAGAAAAGGTGATTTATGTATGGGATCAGATCCTGGACAGCCCCTGGTATGGGCAATGAGCGCATTGATCGCAGTCGTTTTATTTAGCTTAAATGTAATTGGGGAGCAGGCATTACGTCAAAGTACGGAGGCGCAAAAAGAAAGTCTAAATTATCGGGCTAATAGTTGGATCGCAGCCTATTTTAGCAAAATCGCATTTGGTTTCTTAGCCATGGCTAGTATCACACAGATCATCAATGGTACTTGGAAGCTTATGGCCTTGATCGTCTTAGTCGTGGTCTTGGTCGGATCAGAATTTGGCTTAGCTAGCAAAGTGACGGTCGAAAATAGTGGTTTATTGTGCCAAAAGTTAGGGTGGTTACTCAAACTTGAAAATGTGATCTTATGGCCACTTACTAAGGTAGTCACGTTAGTTCAGCAAAAAGGCCAGATCGCTGGACCAACGGAGATGTCTTTTGAAACGATCGTGGAAAATATTCAACGACAACGTAAAGAAAGTGAATTGGATACAGCTGATTTTGAGATGATAAATGGGGTCTTATCTTTGCACGACAAGACGGCACGAGAAGTTATGGTACCACGGATCGACGCATTTATGATCGATATTACAAATGATAATGATCGTAATATCGACAGTATTTTAGAAATGGACTATTCGCGGATACCAGTCTATCATGAAGATAAAGATAATATCGTCGGGATCGTGCATATCAAAAATATTTTGAAGCGTGCACGTCGTTATGGTTTTGAACGTCTGACGATCCGGCAGGTGATGCATCCAGCGTTTTTTGTCCCTGAAACGATGCCAGTCGATGAGCTACTCTTGCAGATGCAAAAAACACAAAACCAAATGGCTATCCTATTAGACGAATATGGTGGGGTCGTAGGTTTGACGACTTTGGAAGATATTTTAGAAGAGATCGTCGGTGAGATCGAAGATGAATCTGATGAGCCAGCTAAATTGATCGAGCAAGTAGCTGAAAATGAATTTATCGTTCAAGGGAAAATGACTTTGACAGAATTTAATGATGAATTTGGGACTAAGCTTGAAATGGATGATATCGATACCGTTGCTGGTTATATTATTGCTAAAACAGGTAAGATCCCGGACGACGATGAAGTGTTGACTGTTACAAAAGACGATGGTCTAGTGTTGAAAACAGTTGAGATCGTTGATGATGCTCGGATCACTAAAGTTTTAGCAGTGATCCCACCTGAACTTTCAGGTTGGCGTAAACTTAGAGCATTGGATCCAAAAGAAGATCAAAAAAATTGATTATATAGTAAAGGTCGGTCTTAACTAAGTGTTGAAACCGACCTTTTTTTAAAGTAAGATAATATGTGACATTTAGAGAAGTTAGCCAAAAGCTGATATAAAATTTAATTGTGAGGTAAGTATGAAAACAGATGAATTAAAACAAGCCGTTGAAAAAAGACGGACCTTTGCGATCATTTCTCACCCTGACGCGGGTAAGACAACGATCACAGAACAATTGCTTTTATTTGGGGGCGTCGTTCGCCAAGCTGGGACAGTTAAAGCCAAAAAAAGTGGTAATTTTGCTAAATCTGACTGGATGGAGATCGAAAAGAAACGTGGGATCTCAGTTACGAGTTCGGTCATGCAATTTGACTATGCCGGCAAGCGCGTTAACATCCTTGATACCCCTGGGCACGAAGACTTTTCCGAAGATACGTATCGTACATTGATGGCAGTCGATTCAGCGGTGATGGTGATCGACTCAGCTAAAGGGATCGAGCCGCAAACTAAAAAACTTTTCCAAATTTGTAAAATGCGTGGGATCCCGATCTTTACATTTATCAATAAATTAGACCGTGATGGCCGTGAGCCTTTGGAATTGACAGCCGAACTTGAAGAAGTTTTGGGGATCGATGCCTATGCGATGAATTGGCCGATCGGGATGGGAAAAGGTCTCAAGGGGATCTATGATATCTATAATGATCGGATCGAACTTTACCGCTCGGAAGCTGATGGTCAAAAATTCCTCGAACTCGATGAAAATGGCGAGATCAAGGGTGATGATCCGTTAAAAGAAGATAGTATCTATCAACAAGTTTTAGAAGAAGTTGAATTGGTCAAGGATGCAGGCAATGAATTTGACGAAGAAAAGATCGCAAATGGTCAATTGACACCGGTCTTCTTTGGCTCGGCTTTGACGAACTTTGGGGTCAAAACATTTTTAGATGCCTATCTCCAGTTTGCACCAGCCCCAACAGCCCATAAGACGCAAGCTGGTGGTGAGATAAAACCGGCTGATCCAACTTTCTCAGGCTTTATTTTTAAGATCCAAGCTAATATGAACCCTAACCATCGTGACCGGATCGCCTTTGTCCGGATCTGTTCGGGTGAATTTGACCGTGGAATGGATGTCTTTTTGAACCGAACAGGTAAAAAGATCCGCCTTTCTAATTCGACTCAATTTATGGCTGATACACGTGAAACAGTTGAAACTGCTGTTGCTGGCGATATTATTGGATTGTATGACACGGGGAATTTCCAGATCGGGGATACGATCTACACGGGTAAAAAAGCGATCGAATTTGAAAAATTACCACAATTTACGCCAGAATTATTTGCACGTGTTACGGCTAAGAACGTGATGAAGCAAAAGTCATTCCACAAAGGGATCCAACAATTAGTGCAAGAAGGGGCAGTTCAGCTTTATCAAAGTTATAGTACCGGTGACTATATTTTAGGTGCAGTTGGTCAATTGCAGTTTGAAGTTTTCCAATTTAGAATGGCAAATGAATACAATTCTGAAGTGGTTATGACACCAATGGGCAATAAGATCGCGCGTTGGATCGATCCAGAACAATTAGATGAAAAGATGTCGAGTTCAAGAAACTTACTTGTTAAAGATCGGCAAGGTGCACCACTATTTCTGTTTGAAAATGAATTTTCAGAAAGATGGTTCAAAGATAAATATCCTGATGTAAAATTAACGGCAAAACTGTGATCGATAGGCGCTAGTTAATAACAAAAGCTCAGAACTGACAGTTAAGAGAGCTATGTCTCAACTGTCAGTTCTGAGCTTTTTAGTATATATGATCACGGGTCCAAGTTTAGGTATTCGCGGATCGTCCAACCAAGTCCATTGACCTCAAACCAAAGCATCCCGTCAACTTTGATCCGTCCTGTCAAAGTTACGATCTGTCCATTTTTGATCAGTCCGACTTTTTGCCCAAACGGCTTATCGTATAAGACAAGTTCACCATCGGGGATAAAGTCGATCATTGCATTATGGCGAAGGTCGATCGAGTGTGGTAGATCGATCTCAAGGGTATCCTGCTCACTGATCACAGCTGGTTTTTTATCCAACATTGTCATCAATTCGGCATCATATTTGATCCAAATGCTACCGCCTAAGCAATACCAACGTTGATCGTTATCAGTGGTGATCGTTTCAAAAGTTTGCCAAATAGTATCTTTAGCTAAGATCACATCGGTAACTTGTCCTTCAGGAGCATCTAAACAAGGTAGAGACTGCTTGAATTTTAGATAATGTGGGGTATAATCAACATCTTTCCAACTGTCCCGACGATAAAAATAGGTCACAGCTTGTTGATCGTAAGTAAAGATCCCATGCGTCAAACCACGAGCCCGTAAGAGAGTGTAGTTGCGGATCGCAGGTGATGAAAGGGAAAACTCATCCCCGACTTTTCCTTTAATAAAAGTTGGTTTTTGCAAAAAGCGACGATCATCGATATCTTGACAAAAGATCCAAATATTACCAGCATCTTTTTTGCGATAGGTAAAAGTGATCGCAGCGTAAGGTAAGACAAAATCACTCGTAAAGCCATCGACCCGGATCAAATTATAACCGTCAAAATCTTTGAATCTGAATTTGATCGGTTCGTGGCGCTTACCTGAGATGATCTGCGGTGAAGCTAAGAATTTCTTATCTTCATCTTGGAAGAGCAAGATGACAGTCGAATCCTGGGTAGTGGCCTTTTTCTTGATCTCTTTTTTAGTCGTGACCGCTTGTTTTTGGTCTAATACGATCTCTGCTTCTTTTTTTAGTGGTGGCGCCGGGGCGATAGGTTGCTGAGCTGGCGCAGTTTTTTCGATCTCGATCTCTGGTTGTTCTTCGAGTAGTGCTTCTTTGACTGGAGCTATTTCGATTTTAGAACGCTTAGCAAAGCGCGACCGGTGTTTTTCATTCTTTGGATGTTTTGTCTTTTTTTGTCTTTTCGGTGCCAACTTGAACTCGCCTCCCTCGTATCGGTGTCACGTCAATTATAACGTATCTCTAAAATGATTGCACAAAATTATTACTAGATAACTTAAATTTTTTAGTACTTAATAATAAAAAACCCCGTAAGATAGCTTACGAGGTTTCTAGGTCTTAGTTCTCCAAATTTATTTCCACTAAGTTTCCTTGAGCAGTAACAGTCGCAGCATCGGCACGGTCTTTTAAAAGCTTAGTTTTGACAAATTCAATTTCTTTAGGAGTGATCCGACGAATTTTGTTTGAGATCACGATCTCAGAAAAAGCATGTTTTTTCTTATAGACGACTTTTGAATTCCCTAGGGTATATACTTTGATGAAATGAACTGGTGATTTAACTAATTCATGGTGGATCATACGTGAGTAACTATTGGTAACATCGATCAATTGCATGTTGATTTCCTCCCTTGCTAAATATCGTAAAATTTTGAAGTAAAAAGCATGCTTCAAATTACCAATTCTATATAACTATTATAAACTATCTGCTAGAAATGTTGAAAATAAAAAACTGGGAAGTTGGTAAAAAAACTCCCAGTTTGTTGAATTATTCAATAACGTTTGCTTCACTGATCACGATCGTATCGTCACTTAGATCAGCGTAAAAGTTTTTAACTTGGGGATGATCAAGGTAAAAGTCAGTTACTTTGTCTTCGATCTGGTCTTGGATCGTCCGGCGTAGTGGACGCGCCCCCATCTTAGGATCATAGCCTAATTCGACTAGTTTTTGGCGGGCCTTAGTTGAAACTTTAAGTGACATTCCGTTTTCTTGTAGCGTTTGGTCGACTTTTTCGAGCATCAACCAAACGATCTGGTCAAGATTTTCTTTAGTCAAAGCATTGAACTCGATAATATCATCAAAACGGTTCAAAAATTCTGGCTTGAAGTATTTAGTCAATTTATCGACCACAGAATTAGGGGTGCTCTTGGTCGTGCCAAAGCCAACGTTGACGATCGGATCACCTGAACCGGCGTTACTTGTCATGATGATGATCGTATCTTTAAAGCTGACAGTCTTACCTTGTGAATCAGTCAAGCGCCCATCATCTAAGATCTGCAAGAACATATGCATGACATCGGGATGAGCTTTTTCGATCTCGTCTAATAAGATCAAGCTATATGGATGTCGCCGAACTTGTTCGGTCAACTGGCCCGCTTCTTCATATCCAACGTAACCCGGAGGCGAACCGATCAATTTAGAGACAGAGAATTTTTCCATGTATTCGCTCATATCAAAGCGGATCATGGCCTCGGTCGTTCCAAATAGTTCTAAAGCAAGTTGTTTAGCTGCTTCCGTTTTCCCGACCCCTGTAGGACCGACAAAAAGAAATGAACCGATCGGCCGGCCTGATTTGTTAAAGCCGATCCGATTGCGCCGGATCGAGCGGGCAACTTTATCAACGGCACGGTCTTGGCCGATAACGTTTTGCTTGAGTGTTTGGGCTAGAGTTTGTAATTGTGCTTGTTCTTTTTGTTTGAGTTCACCGACAGGAATAGAAGTCATTTCTTCGACGATCTTTTCCATGTCTTGGGCGGTAACTTCGCTTTTGACTTGAGGTTTAGCTGTTAAATATTCTTCTAGTTTAGCGACTTGATCGCGATAAAAGGCGGCTTTTTCATAATCTTCTTGGTCTAAAGCAGCTTTTTTATTTGTCTGAGCCTGAGCTATCTTAGCTTTGACTTCGCTTGGGTCAAAAGCTTGTAAAGCTAAATTTTTACGCGAGCCGGCTTCATCTAAGAGATCGATCGCTTTATCTGGCAAATAGCGGTCCTGAATGTAGCGAGTCGAAAGTTGGATCGCACTTTCAAGAGCTTCATCGGTATAGGCGACTTGATGGTAGCTTTCATATTTAGCACGTAGGCCGTGTAATATCGCTAAAGTCTCTTCTTTAGAAGGTTCTTCAACTTGGACGGGTTGTAAACGCCGCGCTAAGGCAGCATCTTTTTCGATCGTACGAAATTCGTTTAAAGTAGTAGCTCCGACAAGTTGGAACTCACCGCGAGCTAGAGCTGGTTTTAAAACGTTGCCGGCATCCATGCCTCCCTCAGCGTTTCCAGCCCCAACGATCTCATGGATCTCATCGATAAAGAGGATGATATCTTGTTTTTGTTTCAACTCATCCATTAATTCCTGCATGCGTTGCTCAAATTGACCACGGATCCCGGTCCCTTGGACTAAGGAAACAACGTCTAGGCGGATAACTTTTTTATTTAATAGTTTTTGTGGAACATCGCCGTCAACGATTTTTTGCGCAAGACCTTCGACAACTGCTGTTTTCCCGACGCCGGCTTCACCAGTAAGGACAGGATTGTTCTTAGTGCGCCGATTCAAGATCTCAGTTACACGTTTTATCTCGCGGTCCCGCCCGATAACTGGGTCGATCTGGCCCGCTTTTGCTTGGGCGGTGAGATCAAGCCCATATTTATCTAAAATTCCTTCGTTATCACCATTATCTCCGCCTTTTGTTTGGGGATCTTGCGCTGGTGTGGGACGCTGTTGGCTTTGGCGTTTGATCTCTTTAAAGAAATCAGCGAATGGATCACTACCAAAGGGATCTTGGAAGATACCATCCAAGGAAGGTGGTAGTTGACTTTGATTTTTCAAAGCTCGATAGCAGTTAGGGCAAAGGTCGATCGAAGTTTGGCGACCGTTGATGTTTGTTGTTAAATGTAGCGTAGCTTGGTTTTGCTGACAATTTTGGCATAACATAGCTATTCACGACCTTTCCGGTTAAATTTAATGTCAAAATTGGTTTGACCAACTTTGACCTTTGTAGCTTTATTATACAAATTTTTATCTTAAGTGCAAGCAAAAAAAATTGGAGATGGTATAATTTAAAAATGTGTGAAAGGGGGTAGCAGGATGGAAAAGGATTATCAAGCATTATTAGATCGCTTGCATGCAGGTGAGATAACAGAATTTGAGATCGAAACAGCTGAATTTATGAATTTTCAAAAGATTTTACTAAATTATAATTATCGGAAAAATGTGGTCGGTACAGCTAAACGTGGTGGCGGAGTTATCTATCATTATCATAAAAATGATAAATAAATTTTTTTGATATATTATCAAAATGTTTAAGAGTGATACCTTGTCTTGATAAATAATTCATGGTATTATTTTTTATAGTAGGTGTAACACTTAGTGTAATCGCTAATGTAAACGAATTCTTTTGTAGTTGTAATCAATTTGTTTACTAATTGTTGCACAAATCTTATTTATATTTAAAGGAGCATGATCCACAATGGAAAAGAAAGAATTTCACGTAATCGCAGAAACAGGTATTCACGCACGCCCAGCTACACTTTTGGTGCAAGCAGCAAGCAAATTTAACTCAGATATTACATTAGAATATCAAGGTAAATCAGTAAACTTGAAATCTATCATGGGTGTTATGTCATTAGGTGTAGGTCAAAACGCTGATGTTGTGATCTCTGCTGATGGTGCTGATGAAGCAGAAGCTATCGCAGCTATCGCAGAAACAATGACAAAGGAAGGACTTGCTGAATAATGACGAAAATGTTGAAGGGTATCGCAGCTAGTGACGGAATTGCAGCCGCAAAAGCCTATATGCTTGTGCAACCTGACCTTTCATTTTCTGAAACCAGTATTTCTGATCCAGAAGCTGAGATCAAGCGTTTAGATGATGCTGTAGCAGCCTCCAAGAGTGAGCTTGAAGCTATCAAGCAAAAAGCTGCCCAAAACTTAGGGGCTGAAGAAGCTGAAGTTTTTGAGGCGCACTTAACGATCTTGGCTGACCCTGAAATGATTGGTCAAATCGAAAATCAGATCAAAAATGAAAAAGTTAATGCCGAAGCTGCGTTGAAGAGCGTAACAGACATGTTTATTTCCATGTTTGAAGGCATGACAGACAATGCTTACATGCAAGAACGTGCAGGCGATATTCGCGACGTAACTAAGCGTGTCATGAGTCATTTGTTAGGTGTAACTTTACCTAACCCAGCTTTGATCGACGAAGAAGTTGTGATCGTAGCACATGACTTGACACCATCTGATACAGCGCAATTAGACCGCAATTTTGTTAAGGGCTTTATCACTGATATCGGTGGCCGGACATCGCACTCTGCTATCATGTCAAGAACCCTTGAGATCCCTGCAGTCGTAGGCTCTGGCTCAGCAACAACTGAGATCAAAGAAGGCGATATGGTCATTATCGATGGTATTGCTGGGGATGCAGTTATTGATCCAACGGCTGATCAATTAGCTGAATATGAACAAAAAGCTGCTGATTTCAAGGCTCAAAAAGCTGAATGGCAACAATTAAAAGATGCTAAATCTGTCTCAAAAGACGGCAAACAAGTTATCTTAGGGGCTAATATCGGTACCCCTAAAGATGTTACGGGTGCTGTTGATAATGGGGCCGAAGCTGTTGGCTTGTTCCGTTCTGAATTCTTATACATGGATGCAAGTGAGCTTCCAACAGAAGAAGAACAATTCAAAGCTTACAAAGAAGCAGTTGAAGGTATGGATGGCAAACAAGTTGTCGTACGTACAATGGATATTGGTGGGGATAAGGATCTACCTTATCTACCACTACCAGAAGAAGAAAATCCATTCTTGGGTTACCGTGCGATCCGCATCTCATTAGATCGTCAAGATATCTTCCGTACTCAATTGCGTGCATTGTTACGTGCTTCCCACTATGGACGCTTGGCTATCATGTTCCCAATGATCGCTACTGTCAAGGAATTCAAAGATGCTAAGGCGATCTTTGAAGAAGAAAAAGCTAAGTTAGTTAAAGAAGGTATCCCTGTTTCTGACGATATTGAAGTCGGAATGATGATGGAGATCCCTGCTGCTGCAATGATCGCAGATAAGTTAGCTAAGTATGCTGATTTCTTTAGTATCGGAACCAATGACTTGATCCAATACTCTATGGCAGCTGATCGTGGTAACGAACGTGTATCTTACCTTTACCAACCATATAACCCATCTATCTTGCGTTTGATCAAGAACATCATCGATGCTTCACATAAAGAAGGCAAGTGGACTGGTATGTGTGGTGAAATGGCTGGCGATCAAGTTGCTGTGCCATTGTTGCTTGGTTTAGGTCTAGATGAATTCTCAATGAGTGCAACTTCGATCTTGAAGACACGTAGCTTGTTGAAGAAACTTGATTCAGTTAAGATGCAAGAATTAGCTCAAAAAGCAGTTGAAGATTGCGAAACAACTGAAGAAGTTGAAGCTTTAGTAGCTGAATATACGAAGTAACATTCGATCAACTTATCTTAAAAAGAGACCGGAAAGAGATTTCTGGTCTCTTTTTGTCTAAAATCAGTTGGAAAATGTTAAAATATTAAGAATGGTATTTTTTTGCTCTTCGTATCAGTGAGAGCATTGCAAAGGAATAGTTAAAACCATATAATTAAAACTGATAAAAAGTTGAGGAGGAAAGGTGCTTGTGAATATCGGCATATTTACAGATACGTATTTTCCGCAAGTTAGCGGGGTTGCGACATCGATCGATACTTTGCGTTCACAATTAGAACAAAAAGGACATACGGTCTATATTTTTACGACTACCGATCCTGATGTCGAGAAAAATGTCTATGAGCGCAATGTGTTTCGCTTTGCTAGCATTCCGTTTATTTCTTTTACCGATAGACGCATCGCTGTTAGGGGGCTATTTCAGTCTTATCAAGTAGCTAAAGAATTAAATCTAGATATTGTTCATACGCAAACCGAATTTTCAATGGGTTTGATCGGGAAGTTTGTAGCTAAAGCGCTAAAGATCCCGTGTGTTCATACTTACCATACGATGTATGAAGATTATTTACATTATGTGGCCAAAGGAAAATTATTGAAACCCTCCCATGTACGTTTGATGACTTGTTCATTTTGCGAAAAAATGAGTGGGGTCGTGGCGCCAAGTACCCGTGTTTTAGAGACTTTGACTCGGTATGGGGTCAAAGAACCGATCACTGTTATTCCGACGGGGGTTGATTTGACACGATTTAAAGTCGTTAGTGAAAATAACGTTCGAAAACACTATGGAATAGCTGAGAATGCGCCGTTATTATTAACATTGAGTCGCTTGGCTTTTGAAAAAGATATCGATCGCATGGTGGCTAGTTTTCCGGCGATCAAAACCAAAGTTCCAGGGGTCAAATTGTTGATCGTAGGGGATGGTCCAGCTAAAGAGTCATTGCAAGAGCAAGTAAAAGAACTCGGATTGACCGAAGATATCATCTTTACAGGTGAAGTTGACAATACTCAAGTGAGTGAATTTTATCATGCAGCTGATCTCTTTGTTTCAACGTCGATCTCAGAGTCACAAGGCTTAACCTATATTGAAGCATTGGCAGCAGGGACTAAAGTAGTTTCCTCGAAAAGCCCATATACGGCTGAACTTTTAAGTGATCGGGCGATCGGGGCAAATTTTGAGACTTTAGAAGAATTTGTTGAGTTAGTAGTTGAATATTTGACGAAACCAGCCAAATATCAAGATCCTAAGCCGCTACAACAAAAGTTAAAAGAGATCTCAGCTGATGAGTTTGGTGAAAAGATCTTACAATTTTATGAACGCAGTAAGGAACACTATCTAGAGTTGAGTCAAACCACTTACTCAAAAGAACACAGCTAAAAGGAGTTTTCTGATGTTAAATGTTCACATGTATTCGTCGGCAACCAAGGTCAAAGGCCAAGGGGTGGGCAGTGCATACACCGAACTGATAAAGTTGCTAGAAAAATACTATCCTGAGCAGTTGGCGATCACGATCAATGAGTTTAGCCCAGCTGATATCAGTCACTATCATACGATCGACTTAAAGTTTTTCTTTTCGACTTTTTCCAAACGTCGAGGAAAAAAAGTGGGTTACGTCCACTTTTTACCAGAAACACTGGAAGGAAGTCTTAAGTTACCGTGGATCGCACGTAAAGTATTGTATCGATATGTGATCGCGTTTTATAAGCGGATGGATGCCTTGGTCGTTGTTAATCCGACTTTTATTCCAAAACTAGAAGCTTATGGGATCGCTCGTGAAAAGATAACTTATATTCCTAATTTTGTATCTAAAAAGGAATTTTATCCAATCGCTAGTGAGGAAAAAAAGCAGTTACGGGTGAAAAAAAAGTTGCCTACCGATAAATTTTTGATCGTTGGTGTGGGACAGATCCAGGAAAGAAAAGGTGTCTTTGATTTTATCGAGTTAGCTAAGCGCAATCCTGAATTCGAATTCGTTTGGGTCGGAGGCTTTTCATTTGGGATGATCACTGACGGCTATGCCGAGTTAAAAAAGGTCGTTGATGATCCACCTGAAAATTTACATTTCCCTGGGATCGTTGAACGGACTGAGATGTGTGAGTACTACAACTTAGCTGATGTTTTCTTGTTACCATCATATAATGAGCTTTTTCCGATGAGTGTGCTTGAAGCGTTTAGTTGTGAGACGCCCGTTGTTTTACGTGAACTTGAACTTTACGAAGGCGTTATCGCGGGTTATTATGCTGGTTGTGCTGATATAGATGAGATGGAAAAAAAGCTCAAAGAGTTAGCTAAAGACCCAGCTGTATTAGCCAAATTACGTGAGCGGGCTAAAGCAGCAGCAAAGTTTTATTCAGAAGATCGCTTGGCCTTGATCTGGTTGGACTACTATAAAAAACAAGCGGGGAAAGTGTGATGTCAAAGAAAAATAAATTAGCCCTCTTGCTAATGATATTGATCGGAGTCGGGATCTTTTTTTATTCTGTTCAAGGGATCTCATATCATGACTTGGTCGGTGATATCATGCATCTTAATTGGTGGTGGATCGCAGTGGCTGTCTTATGTATGGCATTGTCGATCGTTTGCGAGGGCTTTGTGGTCAAGGAATTACTAAAAAGACAGTTTCCAACTTATTCTTTTAAGGATTCATTGCGGATCCCCTTGATCGAAGCTTTATTCAATGGGATCACCCCGTTTGCTTCAGGTGGGCAACCAGCACAGCTATTTGCCTTATTGCAATCCGGGGTAGATGCTGGCCGGGCGACTTCGATCTTATTGATGAAATTTGTGGTATATCAATCGATGATCGTTTTAAATTTCATCGTTTGCTTATTTTTAGGATTTCATTTGATCGCCGATAAATTGCATGTTATGGGATTGCTGTTGATCTTTGGTTTTTTGATCCATTTGGCAGTGATCTTAGGTTTGTTATTGATAATGTATTGGTATGACTTTACTAAAAAGATGACTAATCTATGCTTGCGCCCTTTTAAACGCTTGTTAGCTCCAGAACGTTATGAAAAATACGATAAGTTACTCAATGAGAAGATCGATAACTTTTATCGGGAGAGTTTACAGTTAAAGGCGAACTACCGCTTATTGTTCAAAGTTAGTTTGATCACTTTGATCCAACTATTTTTCTATTACATCATCCCATTTTTTATTTTGTTAGCTTTACGAGTCGAGCATGCTGAATTATTGACAGTAATGACGCTTCACGTTTTGATCGTGATGGTGATCTCACTATTTCCGATCCCAGGGGGTGCTGGGGGGGCCGAATATAGTTTTTCGCTGATTTTTTCGACCTTTGTTAACAGTGGAAGTAAACTGGTCTTGGCGATGATAATTTGGCGGATCATTACTTACTATTTAGGGATGTTTGGTGGTATGGTAGCTTTGGTGATCAAACCAGATAAATATTCAAAACAAGATTAAAGAGAAGATCATCTTAAAATCTTCAATTTTTTTGAATTGTTTCATTATATTTGGTGTGTTAGTATATAATTTGCTAAGATATATCAAAAGTAGGTCCATGATCTACTTAAATGAAGAGGAGATTTATATCTATGGAAAATTCACAACTTGTGGCAATTATCGAAAGACTAGATGCGATGATGAAAGCAGACACAAATGAAGTTCAATCACGTCGCTTTGAGCGTGAAGGACAAGAAAGAGGATTTGTAACCTACGATCCAGCAACACAAACTTTTGAATTAGAAGAACTAGCAACACATCAAAAGTTCGATTTTGATGATATCGATCTAGCAGCGATGGAAATCTACGACTTGCTAAACGACTAATTTTAAAATATTTTTAAATCTTGTGGAATAACTATCTTTTTCATAGGATATTAAACTATAATTTGACGCATAGACAATTAAATACTACTTATTATTGGAGGCAATTAGATGCGTTCAGTGCTAAAGAAAGTCCATGATGGGCTGAATACGCGCACAGGGTTTTTTATTTTAACTCTGGTATTACTTTGGATTAAAACGTATGCTGTTTATGTTAATAAGTTTAGCTTAGGGATCAATGACAGCATGCAACGCTTCTTGCTCTTGTTAAATCCGCTCCCAACAGGTTTATTACTTTTAGGGATCGCCCTTTATTTTAGAGGTAAGAAGTCCTATTGGATCATGATGATCGTCGATTTGATCGCCTCATTATGGCTTTTTGCTAATATTTTGTACTATCGGGAGTTTTCTGATTTCCTATCAATGGGGATCATTAAGTCTTCGGGATCAGTTTCAAATAATTTATCGTTAAGTATTGGCGAGATCTTGCATCTCAGTGACTTATGGGTCTTTGTAGATGTGATCATTTTGACATTACTATTGGTATTTAAGGTCATCAAAATCGATACACGCCCTGTAAAGTTCCGCTATCCGATCGGGGTCACACTGTTATCATGTGTTTTGTTTGCAGCTAATCTAGGTTTAGCCGAAAAGAATCGCCCACAACTGCTGACACGTACATTTGACAATAACTATATTGTTAAATATTTAGGTATTAACTTCTATGCTGCTTATAACGCTTACCAAACGCATAAGGAAAGTGCTACAAGAGCTAGTGCAAGTAGTAGTGATATGGATCAGGTCTTGAAGTTTTTGGAAAAAAACAAAACAACGGTCAATCCAGAATACTATGGTAAAGCAAAAGGTAAGAATGTTTTTGTTTTCCATTTGGAAAGTTTCCAACAATTTATGATCAACTATAAAGTTAATGGTAAGGAAGTAACGCCAAATATCAATCAATTTTATAGCGATCAAAGCACGATCTCCTTTGATAATTTCTACCACCAAGTAGGACAAGGGAAGACTTCTGATGCTGAAACGATGTTAGAAACATCACTCTTTGGTCTACCATCAGGGTCAGTTATGACATCTTATGGTACCAATAATACCTTCCAAGCAATGCCAGCTATTATGGACCAACAAGGTTATACAACGGCGGCATTTCACGGAGATGTTGGTAGTTTTTGGAATCGCGATAATACCTATAAATCTTGGGGATATCAATATTTCTTTAGTGAAGACTACTACAAGAATAAATCCAACTATAGTATTGGCTATGGTTTGAAAGATAAGCTATTTTTACAACAGTCAGTCAAGTACATCGAACAGTTACCGCAACCTTTCTATGCAAAATTGATCACGGTCACAAACCATTATCCATACGAACTTGATAAGCAAAATCAAACGATTGAAAAGACGACAACAGGTGATAGTACTGTTGACGGATATGTTCAAACTGCTAAGTATTTAGACGATGCTTTTGGCGAATTTATCAGTTATTTGAAAAAAGCAGGTCTATATGATAATTCGATGATCGTTGTTTATGGTGACCATTACGGTATTTCAAATAACCATAAAAAGGCGATCGCACAATTACTTGGTAAGAAGAGCGTAGATAGTTATGATCTAGCACAATTCCAAAAGGTTCCATTTATGATCCATGTTAATGGCATCAAAGGTGGGATAGATCACACTTATGGTGGTGAGATCGACGTTATGCCGACCTTATTAGATCTTTTGGGGATCAAGAATACAGATACGATCCAATTAGGGAACGACTTGTTAGCTAAGGATCGAAACCAGACAGTTGCCTTTAGAAATGGTGACTTTGTTTCACCTACATTTACCAAGATCGGAAGTACGATCTATAATGACAAAGGTGAAGATGTTACAAATAGTTTAACGGCCGAACAAAAGGCGCAAGTTAAAGCGCAGACAGAATACGTTGATGAAGAGTTATCGCTTTCTGATAAGATCATCACAGGTGATCTGTTGCGTTTCTACACGCCTGAAGGCTTTAAAGCGACTGATAAGACTAAATATAACTATAAGTATTCAGAAGGCCTAAAACAGCTCAAACAGGCACAAAAGGATAAACCAACGAGTGTCTTGCAGCAAAATAATGGCAATTCAACTGAAAACCTATACGAAACAGATGCACCTGAATTGAAATAGTTTAGGTAAAAGAGTATAAGCCCTAAATAGATAATGGTAAAACCGCTACGATGAACATACGCATCGTAGCGGTTTTGTTATCTACAAGTCGCTGGTCCAGCCGTGAGCAAGAGACTATGTCATAGTTTTTTGATAGTGTGCTAGAGGATTTAGGATCAGGTAAAAATTTTTGAATATATTCAAAAAAATCTAAAAAAGTTATTGACGTTTCTTGCTA
>NZ_BCVJ01000045.1 GCF_001591685.1 Ligilactobacillus murinus DSM 20452 = NBRC 14221
TGGTACACCAGTGGTCGTAACCGACACGATCAATTACGTTTACGGTAATGGTCCAAAACAAGGACAGCCGATCTATCCCCCAAGTGTGATCGAAAAGACCTTTGTCCCGACCTATACGATCGATGCCGTAACTGGTGAGACTATAGAAACGACTTGGAGTGGTGATGGTAAGATCGCCTCCAGTGCAGTCCCTGATATCCCAGGTTATACACCAGATAAAACATTGATCGCTGAACGTGTTCTAACACCAACGATGGCAGATCAGACTCAAACCGTCCAATATATGTTAGATGAAGTACCTGAGACAAAACCAGAGGTCTCAAACGACCCAACTAAAGCTGAGTCTTTGGAAGAAAACAATGATACTGGATTTAGCATTGAGGCCCAAAAGAGCGTTGAAACGCAAGCTCCAATTTCTGAAAAAGTATCAGAAACTCAAACTAAGATGGAAAGTAAGGTTCAATTACCACAAACAGGTGATGCTAGCGATACGCAAAAAGCTTCCTTTGTTGGTGTGATGCTAACGACCTTAGCTGGCTTATTAGGCTTTGCGACTAAAAAACGTAAAAAAGAAGATGAGTGATCAAAAATTTAGATAACAACTAAATATAGTTAAAAGTCGTACAAACTGAACCATCACAGTTTGTACGACTTTTTATCAGGTATCAAAGTCTGACGATATGATCGCAGACCTGCTCAAAATATGGATCATGACTGACCATAATGATCGTTTTACCCTTTTCCTTTAGCTTTTGGAGCAAGGAAAAGACGAGCGAACGATTTTCAAGATCAAGTGAGCCGGTGGGTTCGTCGGCTAAGATGAGTTCACCAGGTTTTAACAACGCTCGAGCGATAGCGACCCGTTGTTGTTCACCGCCAGATAAGACAGCGACCTTAGTCTTTAAGGAATAATTTAAACCGACTTCTGCCAAAGCTGCTTGCATCTTATTGAGTTTTTCACGATGTTTGAGTTTACTATAAGCAACACCAAGTTCTAAATTAGCTTTGATCGTATCTTCTTTGATCAAACCATAGTCTTGAAAGATAAAACTGACATTTTTGCGCCGATATAAAGTGGCTTTGTGGCGCCCAACTTTGGGGAGTTTTTGCCCATTAAAATAGACATTACCACCTTGATAGTTTTCGATCGCGCCTAAGATCTTCAAGAGCGTTGATTTACCAGAACCACTTTTACCGTAGATCACAGTGATCTGATTTTTCGGAAAATTTACACAAAGATCTGAAAAAACGTACTTCTTTTTGAATTTTTTAGTCAGATCCGTTACACAGATGAGATCATTTGACATTTTTTTTAGCCTCACTTTCTAAGTAACTGATAAAGAGATTTAAGATGAAAAATTCAAGCACAAAAAACAAACTAATAACGACAAGATATACCTCTTTTGGAATATTTTGATCTAGATAAAAAGCTAGCATTACGATGTATTGGAATACAAGCATTACTAAGTAAGGATAGTAATTTCGCAAGCGTGAATAACCAAACATATTTTTAAGCTCGATCTGAGTGAGGTTTTTCTTAAAAAAGCTGAGCAAAGAATAGAAACTAAGCGCAAGTACGATCAGCCAGAGCAAAAGTTGCTCATAAAAATGCGCTAACAGATCACCAAATCCTTGACGTAGCTCTTCAAGCTCACCATGATCATAACGGATCAACTGGGCAACATTGTCACTTAAATTATATTTTTTTAGGATCGGCTCCCATTGCTGAGACAGTTTGCCTAAAGAAGTTTTTTTAAGTGGTAAAAGCAAGCTATCATTGGCAAAGCCAGATAAGATATTGAGATGATATTGCGTAAGACCGTGCGCGATATTTCCTGGAGTAACGATCATAATGGTCTCATTTGCCATATTTTTACCAGTTACGATATTTTTAAAGTTTTGGTTGGAGCGAGGGTTTGAGTAAAAAACTTTGATACCATATTTTTGTGCGATCGGATCATTTTTTTGTTCATATTTGAGTCGTTTAGTGACTAAATCTTTAGGTGTATCAGGGAAAACCAAAACTAATTTTTGGGATGTTGGATCAGGGATGATCTTTTTGTTATGAACATCTCTTAAAGGATAGCGTTTCAAGTAATTAGTGTTGATGATAACACTGGTAAGTTCACGGGCAACGGTATTTGGTTGCTTATAGCTAGAATCACTATCATTTAACAAAAGTGCGCCTTGGCTGTCGGCTATTTGATAGATCTTTTTTAGTTCAGTAGCATTATTGCGGTCATCGACTACATTTCCCCCGATCATATACGGAAAAAATTCAGCATATTTCTTTAATTCAGGATCTTTATGTCCATAGTTACCTGTTAGTAAAGAGCCTAGTGGAGCAAAAAAGGTGATCAAAGTGAGTAAGAAAAATATTTTTATCCCGCCAAGTAAGCAAAAAAGTGAAAGCGAAAAATAGCGTTCCTTAGTGGGAGCTAAGCTTACCAAATACATCAAGCCGACCATTAGAAAGCTTATTACCAAAACTGCAAAGAAGGTAAAGCCTTGTCTATTTAATAATTCAGTTAGTTCTAAATGTTTAGAGATCACCCAAAGATCGTAAATAAAAGCAAATAATATTGCAAATAACGGTTTTAAAGTAAGTGACAAAAAACTACGCCAAAAGGACCAGCCATTTAATTTGTAAAGGCGAAGTGATCGCCATTCTAGTAGTAAGTAGATCAAAACTGCGATCAAGATAAAGACACTTAAAGAGTTGATAAGTGGTGAAAGATCAAGCTCATCATCTAAGAACGGTAATAATAATTCAGTTGAACGAGTGATCTGATAATCTCTTGGCTTATAATGTGTCATAAAACTTTGATTCAAGTGCTGATTTAATAAAGTAATAAAGGCGTTATATTTATTTAGATCAAGCGTTTCAAGAAAAAAGACACCTTCAAAATTCTTTCGATCTTTAAAAACTGATCCAAGTGGCCGAATAGTAACTTTATAACCTTTTAGTAACGGATAGGTATATGTATATTCCGAGTTATCAGATCCTAAGGCGCCAAAATTACCTAAAAAACTAGTTTTATGTAAATTATTGACGTAAAAGTTCTGTTCAGAAATACTTTTAGCATAGTTTAGTCTCCCATTTTCTAATGGATAACCGAGATAAACATTTTTTTCCATATAATTTAGTTCAAATTTTTGAGCACTTTCATCTACGATAGTTATGAGTTGGCGAAATTGTTTTTTAGTGTGAGCAACTAAGGGAAGCTTAAAAGCGATGAAGTGTTCAGAAGTATCGAGCTGCTGTGATGCTAGCTTTACTTCGGAATGGTAATTACTCGAATACGCTGTGATGCTGCTTAGGATAAAACTAAATAAACAAATAACGCTCAGAAATAAATTTTTGGTTTTCATGGCTACCTCCGATAAAAAAGCGTGGCGCGCCACGCTTAAAAACATTGCTATCAAGGTCTGGTGTAATTATAGTATGCTTTGAACGTGCCATACCCTTTGGCAGTCGCAAATGCCCAATGATTTTCTAAAGCAGGTACTAATTTAGTATTATTACCAACTTTAGCAGTTGCAGTATGCCGAGCGAAGCTATGAAAGTAATTAGAATGTCCCCACTTATAGCCATTAAAGTAGTTATGGTGATCGGAATAATAGACCCACCGACTATTTGGCATATTGACTGCAGTAAAGTTAGCATTTGAGAGACGAGCGAAGAGTGCTTGCTTATCGGTCAAGTTTTGTGGTTTTGGTTCATTTGGTTCAACTAACGCCATCGATGAAGCAAAAACGACATGATCGTGATCATCTAATTGTACTTCACCAGAGGTAAGCGAGTCGGGAACAGTGACACTAGCAGCATGAACGGAAAAATCGGTTAAAAACAACAAACAAAAGACGGTTGCAACAAAGAGTAATGATTTGACTGATCCTTTCATAATAGATCCCCCCTATAAGTTTGTGCGCTAATAGTGATCTATCAGCGTATCCAAATTATAGCAAGCTAGATCTAAAAAAGTTGCTCGTAACCGATATATAATATTAAAGTTATTGTTTTGTAAAATATAATTTATATAGCTAAAAAATACCACCATTCCCAGACCGGAAGTGGTGGTATTTTTTAGTATTCAGAGATCTCGATCAGATTACCGTCGGGATCATTGAGATAGATCGAAGTCATTTGTCCATTAGCCCCGATCCTGGTAACTGGACCAGCGATGATCTCAACAAAATAGCTTTTTAGATGATTGATATCATCTGCTAGAGCATCCCCAGTTACTAAGCAAAGATCGGCACTGCCACTCGTAGGCGTTTTAGCAACGAGTGCATCTTTTCGGGCAGTCGTTTGTAATTTTAAAAGCTGATGGCCACAGCGTAAAGTCACTACGGTCTCACTTTCTTCTAAGATCGGCATATCAAATACTTCGTGATAGAAGCGAGTTGCTTTGGCAAGATCGCTCGCGGTCAAAACGATATGATCTAAACGTTTGATTTTCAAAGTGATCACCTCTGATTTATATTTTTTAAAGCATTAGTTAAAAAGTATAGGCCTAGAGCACAGACGCAAGCTTCAGTAAATGGAACGCTGAGCCAAACACCATCTAGGCCAAAGAGTGCAGCAAAGATAAAAACTGCACTGATCAAGATAAAATAGCCTCGTAGTAATGAAAGCGTGAAGGCTGATTTAGCTTTTTCGATCGCAACAAGTGATAACATGATCACGAGATTTTGGCTAGCAAAGAAGACACTGATAAAGTACAGTGGCAAAGCATGAGTCGCGATCTGAGCCAGTTGCGCGGAGTGATCGTGGTTAAAGACACTGACGATCGGTGTTTTGAAGAAAACTAAGATAAAATACAGTACACATGAAAGACCTAAGGCTACTTGTAAGCCAAGTTTGATCGCAGCCTTGACGTTTTTTAGATCACGTTTACCATATTCACGACTAGCGATCGGTTGGACGCCAAGTGCGATCCCATTTGAAAGCGCTAAGACGACGATCGCGATGTCAGCGATGACGCCATAAGCGGCGACAGCAGCATTGCCACTTAATTTGAGTAAGACCCAGTTAAAGGCAAAGATGCTGACCCCAGTACTCATTTCCGTTAAAAAGGATGGGATCCCTAAGCTAGCAGCATGCTTGAGATTTTTTAGCTTAGGTAGAGCAAATTTTAGTTGTAATTTGCGTGCAGGATACTTCCGGTGCCACGTTAAGATCGTTAAGCTAGTCAGGGGTGAAAAGATCGTTGCGATCGCTGCCCCGATCATGTGTAGCTGGAAAACAAAGATCAAAAGCCAGTCTAAAAAAACGACCATTAGCGTAGCCGTCAAAGTTGCGATCATGGTCAATTGTGGATTGCCATCATTTCTAATGAAGTTGACACAGACGTAATTGAGCATGAAAAATGGAGCTCCGAGCGAAATTATCCTAAAATAGCTAAGTGCGATCCCCATGGTCTGCGAATTGGCTCCTAGTAACGTCAAAACTTGTTGCGGGAAGAGATTTAACAAAAGGGCTAATAAACTCCCGGACACAAAACAAAAGATGAGCAACTGTCCAAAAAGGGTCTCGACTTTTTGGGGCTGCTTGATCTTGTGGATCGAGTAGATCGTTGAACCGCCGATCCCAAATAAAAGACCAAGTGCGTTAAAGAAATTGAACATGGGTAGCGAAATATTCAAAGCTGCTAACCCAAGCGTCCCACCAGCAACTGCAATAAAGACCGTATCAACTAGGACGTAAAGTGATAGTCCAGATGAGGCAAAAATATTGCGGATGATATATTGCCCGACTTCACGCCGGATCTGTGATGAAGATTCTTGCAAAAAAATCCCTCCTAAACCAAACTTTCCTCTATCAATCGTGATCGCCTGTCAGAAAGTTCTAAGATGTTATTTTTTGCAAAACCCGGCGATTTTGCGTCCCTTATTTCGATTTCAACATTACGAGTTTAGCAAATTTAAATAAAAAAAGCCAGTCTTACTAAATTTCTGTTAAACGTTTAACATATTTTGCTTTTTACTCTTTTCATAACGCTTACTTTGCGATAAGATAGTTATAAGAAAACGATTACTATTTTGGAGGTAATTTTATAGTGAGTAAATTATATGGAGCTATTGAAGCTGGTGGGACAAAGTTTGTTTGTGCTGTGGCTGATGAAGATTTAAATATTTTAGAACGTGTTTCGATCCCAACGACGGTTCCTGAAGAAACGATGGCAGATGTCTTTAAATTCTTTGAAAAACATGATGTCGTTTCGATCGGGATCGCTTCTTTTGGTCCGATCGATGTTAACCGTAAATCAGAAACTTATGGTTATATCACCAACACACCTAAGCCAGGTTGGAAAGATTATGATTTCTTGGGTGAAATGAAGAAGCGTTTTGATGTTGACTATGCTTGGACAACAGACGTTAATGGAGCTGCTTATGGTGAATTGAAACGTGGGGCAGCTAAGGGGAAAGATAGCTGTGTCTATTTGACAGTCGGAACTGGTATTGGTGGCGGTGTTGTGATCAATGGCAAAGTTATTGAAGGCTATGGTCATCCTGAGATCGGTCATATCGTAATGCGCCGGCATCCAGAAGACCACTATGAAGGTCATTGTCCATTCCACCACGATTGTTTAGAAGGCTTGGCTGCTGGTCCAGCGATCGAAGCTCGTCAAGGTGGGATCAAAGCTTATGAGATCCCTAAAGATGACAAAGCTTGGGAGATCGTGGCTTATTACTTGGCCCAAGCTTGCGTAGATCTAACATTGACACTTTCTCCAGAAAAGATCATTTTCGGTGGTGGTGTTTCTAAACAAGAACAACTCTTCCCAATGATCAGAGAATCTTTTGCAAAACAGTTGAATGATTACGTTCAAACACCAGAGCTAGATGATTATATCGTACATGTTGATCTAGGCGATGATGCTGGGATCACAGGTTGCTTGCTGTTAGCTAAAGAAGCTGAAACTAAATAAGACGTACGCCAATAAGGGCCCTAATACGATGCAGATCTTGTATCGTATTAGGGCCCTTATTTGTGATCATAAGACACTTAAATGGGCTAGTTCTGCTGGATCATTCAAGATCTCGGCTTTGGTCATTATCTTTTGGATCTGATGTTGTTCTGAAAATAAAGCGACCCGATCACAGATATCTTTGATCTGCCCAAAGTGGTGACTGGATAAAATGATCGTTTTACCACTTTGATGTAATTTGGCTAATAACTCAACGATCAAAGTGCGATAGTACGGAGATAAGCCATTGAAAGGTTCATCTAATACGAAAACCTCGGGATTCATCGTTAAGACGCTACCGATCGCTACAAGTTTTTTTTCACCACCAGATAGATGATATGGCACTCGCTCAGCTAGACGTTCGATCGCAAGTAATTTTAGACAATCAGCGACCCGTTGTTCAACTTCAGTTGGTGGTAAACCTAACTGTTGGGGACCAAAAGCTAATTCTTCGCGTACGCTCATATTGAAGAGTTGCACATCACTGTCTTGAAAGACAAAACCGATCTGTTTATAAAGTTTAGCCGCTTGTTTAGGATCATCTAAAAAAGCTTTATTGATATCTAGATCTTTGAAATGATAGCTACCATCTTTTAATGGGAAAAAACCAGTCAAGATCTTTAATAAAGTCGATTTGCCTGAACCATTTGGCCCCATGATGACCAAAGTTTCCCCGGTTTTGACTTCTAAAGAAACATCATTTAAGGCAAGTTGACCTTCATAATCATAAAATGCGTTATTTACTGTAAGCATGACGATTCCTTTCTATCTGTTCAAAGCCACCAAAACAATAGGCAAAGCAAACCTAATTCAAGCAGTGGCAAAAGATCATTTTGAGTGATCTTAGGGTACAGCTGATTTTTATTAGTAAGTTTATAGCCGCGCAAGACCATTGCTTGGTAGAGGTCATTCATGCGGCTTTTTAGTGATAGGTAAAGTTCACCGATCAGATTGCCTAAAAGATGGAATGAAGCTTTTTGACCTAACGTTTTAAAGCGAATACTATATAACGATTCCTGTAAGTAGATCCCCGCTAAGTAACAATATTTTACAGTGATATCAAGCGTCAAGATCAAGACGCTCGGGAAATGGAGTTGTTTGAGCGCAAAGATGAATTGTTGCCAAGTCGTTGTTCCTGAAAAATAAGCTAAGGCTAACAATAAAACACTGATCCGCATGAAAAATAGTGGCAGATCAGCTTTTTGGCTCAAAAATAAACTCGGTAAGATAAAGATCGCTGTGAAAATGATCAATTTTAAGTATTTTTTGAAGATCATCAAGATCGCATTTCCCGGGAAAAACGCCAACTGTCCTAAATAAAGTAAAAGGCAAGCCCAAAGAAAGATAAGATCGTGTGATAACAAGACCAATAGCGAGGTAATGAGCAAGCTACAGACCCGAAGCCAGGGTGAGCTTTTGACATGATGAACAGGCGTAATGTTGGTGAAAAAGTGCAACAATTTACCTAGTGAAGCGATATTGACACCAACAAAATCATGTTGCTTCTCAAAATTCAAGTGGGTTTGATCTTTGGTCTGAAGCCAAGCTGGCAAATCAGCTCTAGTGTGCATGTTCATTGTTTTTACCTAAAGACATCAAGATCTTGCCTAACAATAAAAAGACTAAAACAGCAGTGACAGCACTTAAGATATAACCGAGCGAAAGGGCTGTTCCGGGTACGGTATAGTCACCAAAAAGTGCATTGAAATCAACGCCGTGAGTCATCCCAGAAGGTAAGGTATTACCCAAATGTTCACTGTGCATTTTACCTAATAATTCACTAGTATCCCATTCGCCCCAAGCAGTCCCACTGGCCAATAGACCTAGTGGAGATAAAACGATCATTGCTCCGATCAGATAGTAGAAATACTTAAAGCCAAGTTGCATCTTAGAAGCCTCAGGCAAAGTCGCACGAGTAGGTGTGTAAAGCTCGGCAGGAGCGACTTTTTTGACGAAAGCATAGACGGCATAGGTGAAGAAAGCTTCAACGACACCAGCAACGAGTAAATGAGCAAATAACATCGCTGGAACGGCGATCGTGATCGGATAAGGGTTATACAGCGGTTGACCACTTGCACTGGTTGCAACGACTGGTTGAAGACCTAATTCAACTCCAGCTAATAAGGCGGCGGCATTGATCCCAAAGTATGAACCTAAGACGACGCCTGCTTTTTCATGACCGTGTTTGCGCAAAAAAGCATAGATCCCATAACCGACAAACGGCATGACGACAGCCATGTTGAAAATATTTGCGCCTAAAGCTAAGAGACCACCATCACCAAATAAAAAGGCTTGTAACAAAAGCGCGACGGTGACAGCTACACACGCGGCATATGGCCCGACTAAAATAGCTAACAAGGTAGCTCCGACCGCATGCGCAGTCGTACCGCCAGGAATAGGAACATTAAACATCATTACTAAAAATGAAAGGGAAGCACAGATCCCAAGCATCGGTGCCAGTTCACGGTTTTTAGTCAATTGTTGCTTGGTTTTTGAAAGTGAGACCGCTAAAACAGGTGTAGCGGCAGCAAACATCACCCCACAAGTTGCGGGACTCAAATAGTTATCAGGAATATGCATAAAAACATCCTCTTTTCTAAAATTTTTCCCCATGCTCACGTGACTCTTATGTAAGAACGAGTTATCGCTTGAACATACGCTCATTATACGGTGCTAAATGTTATCAAAAAATCTTTTATGTATAACTTCAAAGCATAATTTTGTGATTTTTTATTCAATATTTGGCAAGAAAAGTGCTTACTTTGAGGGGAATTTGCAAAAAAAAAGCCGAAAAACGCATTTTTTTAGGATAAAAATTCCTTGATAGAATAACTTTTAGCGCTTTTTTTTAGTTTTAAATAAAAAGTTAAACAAAATAGTTAAATGATTTAAGAGTAGATTTAATGGCGAGGAAAATTTCCTTGAGCAATTTTTATGGAGGGACTAGTATGTCGATCAATAGTGGCGATACAGCATTTATGATGCTTTGTACCGCAATGGTCTGCTTGATGACGCCTGGGTTAGCGTTCTTTTACGGTGGCTTGGCTCGTAAACGCAGTATTTTATTTATTATGATGGAATCGTTCATTTCAATGGGTATCGTGACCTTGATTTGGATGTTTGGTGGTTTTGGTTTAGCTTTTGGAAAGGACATCCATGGGGTGATCGGTCGCTTTACGGATTACTTTGGTCTAGCACATGTTGGCTTAGTACCAAATGCAGTTCATGCTGCTTCGATCCCATTTGCCTTGTTCTTCTTGTTCCAATTGATGTTTTGTGTGATCACTGTACCTTTGATGACGGGGGCTTTTGCCGAACGTTTGAATCTAAAGGGTTATATCTTACTTTTGATCTGTTGGACGATCTTAGTTTATATCCCAGTTTGTCACTGGGTCTGGGGTGAAGGCTTCCTATCCAAGTGGGGTTTTGTTGACTTTGCTGGTGGGACAGTTATCCATACGACCGCTGGTTTTGCAGCCTTAGCAAGTATCTTTGTTTTAGGTAAACGCAAAGTCGCTAAGCAAGGAATGCATCCAAACAACTTGATGGCTGCAGCGATCGGGACTGGACTTTTGTGGTTCGGTTGGTTTGGCTTTAACTCCGGTGGTGCTTTATCTGCTGGTGCTTTGGCAACTAAAGCCTTTACGAATACCTTAGTTGGATTGGCTAGTGGGATGATCGCTTGGTTGATCATGGCTAAGATCTTACGGGGCAAGATCAATTTTGTCGATGTGATGACTGGTTCTGTTGCTGGTCTAGCAACGATCACACCTTGTGCTGGTTATATCGCACCAAGTTCAGCCATCATCGTTGGTATCGTAGCTGGTATCATTTGTAATTTAGCTGTTGGTTTCCGGCAAAAGAAAGGCTGGGACGATGCGCTCGATGTTTGGGGCGTTCACGGTGTCGGTGGTTTTACCGGAACGATCTTGATCGGTCTGTTAGCTGATAAGACGGTCAATGGTGTTGGTGCTAGTTTCCATCAATTATTAGTTCAAGTTGGTGGGGTCGTTTTGACAGCGATCTATGCCTTTGTGTTGACCTATATCTTGCTTAAGTTCTTAGGTGCTGTGACACAGATCAAACCAACCCAAAAGCAGATCGAAGAAGGTTTAGATAAGACGTTGCTTGAAGAAACAGCTTACGATAAAAATTAAGCGGTATTTTTAAAGTAGCTTCCAACGAGAGGAGGTGAATACAAAAATGCTAGGTGTGATCTTACTTTATGTTGGAATGGTCTTGATGAGTAACGGTATTTGCCGCCTTACAAAGATCGAGGATAAGTCATTAGTCGTGATGAATATTTTCACTGGTGGTCTGGGTCTAGTCTTAAACATCATTGCCATTTCGATCGGAGTTGCACAAAATGCAGCTTATAGTTGGTATTATGCAAGCGCAACGGGCCTCTTATTCGCATTTACATACCTATATACGGCAATAAATACGATTTTTGACTTTGATCAACGTTTGTATGGTTGGTACAGCTTGTTTGTAGCGATCAACACGATCCCTGCTGGACTCTTATGTTTCCAAGGGTACGGTGGGAACAGTTGGTATGGTATTATCTGGTGGCTTTGGGGCATCCTTTGGTTAACTGGATTTATCGAAACTGTATTGAAGAAAAACTTAGGTAGCTTTGTCGGTTGGCTCGGGGTGATCGAAGGGATCATCACAGCTTGGATCCCAGGCTTTATGATGCTGACAGGTGTCTGGCCTAAGTAATTGATTAGCGCTAAAGAGAGGTGTAAAAGTTATGCAATTAACAGAACGTGAACGTGAAAAGATGATCATCAGTTTAGCTGGAATGATCGCACAAAATAGAAAAGATAAGGGGATCAAATTAAATCACCCTGAAAGTGTGGCTTTGATCACAAGTTTCGTGTTAGAAGGCGCACGTGCTGGTAAGACGGTCTCAGAATTGATGGATGAAGGTCGTCAAGTGTTGACCAGAGAAGATGTCATGGAAGGTGTACCAGAAATGATCCCAATGATCCAAGTGGAAGCAACTTTCACTGATGGGACAAAATTGGTAACGATCCACGACCCGATCCAATAAAAAGTGAGGAGGACTTTAAAATGGTTCCAGGAGAATATAATTTAGCTAAAGAACCGGTATTATGTAATGAAGGTTACGAAGCTATCAAGATCGAAGTTAAAAATGTCGGTGACCGTGCAGTTCAAGTTGGTTCTCACTTCCATTTTTACGAAGCAAATGAACGTGGGTTACAATTTGATCGCGACAAAGCATGGGGCAAACGCTTAGATATCCCAGCAGGGACAGCTATCCGCTTTGAACCAGGCGAAAAACGGACGGTATCATTGATCGACATGGGTGGCAAGCGCCGTGTCTTTGGTTTCAATGATAAAGTAGATGGTTACTTAGATAACGATAACCGTGGTTTACATCACAAGTTAAGCTAAGAAAAGAGGAATAGCAATGAGTTTCAAAATGGACAGAAAACAATATTCCCAAATGTTTGGTCCAACTGTAGGCGATAGCGTGCGTTTAGGTGATACCAACCTTTATGCAGCGATCGAAAAAGACTTAACAGTCCATGGCCAAGAAAGTAAATTTGGTGGCGGTAAAGTTTTACGTGATGGTATGGGTGTCAATGCAACTGAAATGCGTAAAGATAATCCATTGGTTGCTGATACGATCATTTCAGGTGCAACGATCATCGACTATACTGGCGTCATCAAAGCTGATATTGGGATCAGAGATGGTAAGATCTTAGCCATCGGTAAGGGTGGTAACCCAGATAATATGGACAACGTTGACTTTGTTGTCGGTGCAAGTACTGAAGCGATCTCAGGTGAAGGCCTGATCGTCACCGCTGGTGGGATCGACTTACACGTTCACTACTTATCACCTGGTTTGACGCATGCAGCGTTAGATAACGGGATCACGACTTTATTTGGTGGTGGTACTGGTCCAGCTGACGGCTCTAACTCTGCAACTTGTGCTCCTGGTGCTTATCATATCCACCGGATGCTCGAAGCAACTGATTCAATGCCTGTCAACTTAGGTATCATGGCTAAAGGTGCCGGTGATGTACCTGAAACGATCGGTGAACAGATCGAAGCTGGGGCTTGTGCGATCAAGACCCATGAAGACTGGGGTGCTACAGCAGCTGGGATCGATAATTCCTTAAAAGCAGCTGACAAATATGATGTTCAATTTGCGGTACATACTGACTCATTGAACGAAGGTGGATTTGTTGATAATACGATCGATGCCTTCAAGGGTCGTACGGTGCACACATTCCATACAGAAGGTGCTGGTGGTGGCCATGCGCCTGACATCATGGTCGTTGCTGGTCAAAAGAACGTTTTGCCATCTTCAACTAACCCAACGAACCCTTATACAGACAATGAGATCGATGAATTGTTTGATATGGTCATGGTTTGTCATAACCTTGATCCTAAAGTTCCTGAAGACGTGGCCTTTGCTGAATCTCGGGTCAGAAAACAAACGATCGCTGCTGAAGATGTTTTACATGACATGGGTGCTTTGAGTGTCATGACTTCAGATGCTATGGCAATGGGTCGTGTTGGTGAAGTTGCTATGCGTTGTTGGCAATTGGCTGACAAGATGAAAGCTCAACGTGGTAGTCTTGAAGGCGATAGTGAATATAACGATAACAACCGGATCAAACGTTACGTTGCTAAATACACGATCAACCCAGCGATCGTTAATGGTGTAGCTGATTATATCGGTTCAGTTGAAGTTGGTAAATTTGCTGACTTAGTTATTTGGGAACCAGCTAAATTTGGGACAAAACCAAAGATGGTCTTAAAAGGTGGTATGATCACTTACGGTGTTATGGGTGATGCAAGCTCAAGTTTGCCAACACCAGAACCACGGATGATGCGTGACCTTTATGGTGCCTTTGGTAAAGCTGTCGGTTCAACAAACATTACTTTTGTTTCGAAATATGCTTATGACCATGGTATCAAAGAAGAATTGGGCTTAGATAAGATCGTCTTACCGGTTCACAACACACGTAATTTGACAAAACGTGATATGAAGTTAAACAACTATGTGCCAAGCACGATCAAAGTTGATCCACATACCTTTGATGTTACGATCGATGGTGAATTGATCACTTGTGATCCGATCAAGACTGCATCATTGGCACAACGTTACTACCTCTTCTAAAATTTAGTTTTTTCAAGTTATCGGGATAGATTTAAATATGATTTAAGCAAAGGCCAAGACGTGTCTTGACCTTTGTTTGGGTAATAATGGAGGAATTTAACATGATTTTAACAGAAGTGTTTGCTAACGTTGAGGATATCAATGATTTAGAACAATATCACATTGAGACTTGTATGGTCAAAAGCGATGATCTGATGAAGCGGATTTTACGCGTGACCTCTGATCATGGTAATGATTATGGGATCCGGTTAGCTGAAGATAGCGAAGGCTTAGAAAATGGCTCAGCTTTCAAGGTCGGGCACCGTCGCTTGCTAGTTTTAAGCGTGATCCCAGATGAGATCATTAAAATTGCACCTAAAGATATTGATGAAATGGGTGTGATCGCACATATGCTTGGTAATTTGCATAAACCAGTTCAAGTCGAAGCTGGAAAGATCACTTTGTTGTTTGATCCTGTTGTGGTTAAGACTTTAGATCAAAAACAAGTTGAATATACAGTAGAAAAGGCGCAATTAGCTGAACCTTTGCGCTATGTGGATCTGACAAATGGAAAATAGGCCACGATTAAGCACACTTTTGGATTATTTAGAGGTTTTTCAAATTTGTGATTCCACTTTCCCGATCGGAACTTTTAACCACTCTTTTGGGATGGAAAACTATCTACATGATCGCAAAATCAAGCACACACCCGAATTTCAACAATGGTTTGAAAATTATTTCAAATCACAATTTAAATATGGTGAAGGTTTATTGACTGTATTATGTTGGCAAGCTTTAAAAGCTGGTCAGATCGAAAAATTGTGGGAATATGACGAAATTATTACCCATTCAACTTTGGCATTGGAAACGCGTAATGGTCAAAAGTTGATCGCTAAGCAAATGCTAGCTTTGATCAAGCAAATGTACGGTGAGATAAAACCGTTAGACACTTACGAAAAAAAGATCAAAAAAGGCGAACTTGCAGGTAGTCCAGCGATCGTATTTACGATTTTTGCACACTATCAAAAGATGCCATTAATGGATACTTTTTTAATGTATGGCTATAGTATTGGTTCAACGATGGTCCAAAATGCTGTTCGCGCAATTCCATTAGGACAACGGGATGGACAAGTGGTATTGAACAATATTATCAAACTTTTAGGAGAGCTCTATCCAGAAGTTGAAAAATTAGATGGATCGTATTTAGGAGCTAATGTTCCGGGACTTGAATTAGCTCAGATCAAACATGAAACACAAGGCTCAAGATTATTTATGTCCTAGGGGGATCAGAAAATGAAAAAAGCAATTAGAATCGGTGTTGGTGGTCCTGTTGGTTCAGGTAAGACGATGTTGATCGAACGTTTAACACGGGCAATGCATGATGATTACAATATGGCAGTCATCACAAATGATATCTACACCAAAGAAGACGCAGAATTTATGGTCAAAAATTCAGTTTTAGATGAAGATCGGATCATCGGGGTTGAGACCGGTGGCTGTCCACATACTGCTATTCGTGAAGATGCTTCAATGAACTTGGCTGCGATCGATGAATTGGAAGAACGTTTTGATAACGAGCTAGATATCATCTTTGTTGAAAGTGGTGGCGATAACTTAGCAGCCACATTTAGTCCAGAATTGGTCGATTTTTCGATCTATATCATTGATGTGGCTGAAGGTGAAAAGATCCCACGTAAAGCAGGTCAAGGGATGATCAAGTCTGACCTATTTATCATCAATAAGATCGATCTAGCTAAATATGTTGGTGCTGATCTCGACCGGATGAAGAGCGATTCAGAAATGTTTAGAAGTGATGGTACTTTCTTGTTTACTAACTTGAAAAAAGATGAAGGTCTACAAGATGTCATCGCTTGGATCAAAAAGAATTGTCTATTAGAAGATTTAGAAGAAGTCAAGAACTAGAGGAATACAGATGGATAAAAAATATGACGGTGTGATCGAGATGCGCTTTTTACCGCGCAATGGCCGCACGATCGCACAGAAATTATATCATAAGGGAAATTCACGTATTTCCTCGGTTATACCGACGACCGAAAATCAATTGCCGTACTATTTCTTGATCTCTACTGGTGGTGGTTTTACAGAAGGTGAGCAATACCAAGTCAAGATCACACTTGAAGATAATGCCCATGCAGTTTTGACAACGCAGACACCAAATTATGTGTATAAGTGTGATAATTTACGCCAAACGTGTCAAGAAACACAGATCAAACTCGGACAGGGTGCCTTTTTGGAATATTACATGGATGAAGTTATCCCATATAAGAATGCTTATTATCGCCAGTTTATGGACCTTGATCTAGCTGAAGATGCTTCGTTGATCTTGACCGATGGTTTGACCAGTGGCTGGTCCCCAGACGAAAAACCTTTTCAGTATCGGGATGTTGGGATGCGAACGAAGATCAAAGTCGCGGGCAAATTAGTGTATAATGATTACTTGTTGTGTACGCCTCAAGTCGATGAACTAGCTGAATTAGGTTATTTTGAAGGTTATACTAACTTTAACTCAGTTGTTTTGATCGATAAAAATATCGACCAAGATTTTGTGAAAAAGGCGCGGGCGGTGATCAAACTTCCAGAAGCAGATGTTTCATTTGGGATCTCGTTATTGGAAGAAAATGGAGCGGTCTTACGGATCTTAGGATATGACGGTTATACCAATCGCCAGATCCAAAATCAATTTATCGAATTTTACCGTGAAGAATTCAAGGGCTGTGCGCCGTTGAAACTTCGAAAAAATGATCGAGCATATAATTAATTGGAAAAGAGTGAATGATCGTGACAGGAACTTTTTGGTTGGGTTTTGGAGCTGCTGGACTAGGAGCCTTTTTTGGTGGTTGTCTGCGGAGTTTGTTCTCTGATTGGTTCAATCATGCTAAGGCGTATCTTCCTTATGGTACATTGGCCGCCAACTTACTTGGCTCTCTTTTGATCGGGATCTTTGCTGCTTTGGTGGCAAAGGGGGAACTTTCACAAATGGCTAACACATTGCTTGCCGGCGGATTTTGTGGAGGTTTAACGACTTTTTCGACCTTTTCATTAGAAAATCTCAAGTACTTCAAACAAGGTAAAACAGGGCATGCTGTGCTTTATTGGTGTGGTAGTGTAGTGTTGTGCTTAGCTTGTGTCTATTTAGGCTTAGCCCTTGGAAAGCTATTTTAGATAAGGATCAGGTGGAAAAATGAAAAAATCAACAGAATTATTGCTTGTTGGCTGTGGTTGCTTTTTTGGTGGCGCCTTGCGTTATGTTTGTGAGACCTTGATCGGACCTAGTGTTTCAGAGGCTTTCGCTATTTTAGTCGTTAATGTTAGTGGATGTTTTTTGATCGGGTTGATCTCAGCTGGTTTATTTAAAAAGACACTTTCGGCTGAATTTGGTAAATTGGCCTCAACGGGTTTTTGTGGTGGTTTAACGACCTTTTCTTCATTTGCTGATGGGATCGTCAATTTATTTGATGCTTCGCAAGTGGCAGTGGGGTTGTTATACATCGCTCTTAATATGTTGCTCGGGCTGTTAGCCGTTTACCTAGGTCTAAAAGTAGTTTTAAAAACAAAATTTAGTGATTTTGCAAATTGATCAAAGA
>NZ_BCVJ01000046.1 GCF_001591685.1 Ligilactobacillus murinus DSM 20452 = NBRC 14221
ATCAGTAGCAGCTTTTTCGTATTGTGCTACATATGTGCCAGCTGCTGTGAATGTATCTGTTGGCAAGGCTGGACTCCAAGCATCTGCACCTGATTTTTGTACGAAACCTTCATTTGCAGTAACTGCTGGCACTGTTACTTCACTCACTGGTGTGCCTTCACGTACATCAAAGACTGTCTTAGCACCGTCACCAAACTTACCATTTTCGCCTGCTTCAAACGTTACACGTACATAACCTGCTGGTGTTGGTTGGCTTGGATCATCTGTACGATCGATAACTTTGCCTAAAACTGTTACTTTAACTACACCTTCATCTGTGGTACCGTCTGGATATGTTACCGTCACTGGAACATCATATTCACCTGGTGTATCACCATTTGGTAACGTTGTTCCTTCTTTTGGTTTGATCGTTGTTCCTGCTGGAGCTTTTGTATCATTACCATCTTTATCCTTGAAGGTAACTGCGCCTGCAATGTCACCTTCTGTTGTTGCTTCGCCAGCTGGTTTGGTGATCGTACCAAATTCTGCTGTATAAGCTACTGTATCTTTTTCTTTGTATTGAGCGGTAAATGTTCCAGCAGCTGTGATCGTTTCTGGAACTTCTGGGCTCCATGCTGTAAATACATAGTCTTCTGCTGGAGTCACTGCTGGAGCAACTTTTGCTAATTCTGAGCCAGCTGTGCCATTCTTAACGTCAAAGACTGTCTTAGCATCGGCAGCAAATTCACCATGATCGCCTTTTTCAAAGGTTATGCGTACATACCCTGCTGGTGTTGGCTTGCTTGGATCATCAACTGGGATCACATTACCAACAACAACTGTTACAGTCGTTTCATCGGTTGTGCCATCTGGATATGTTACCGTTACTGGTACTTCGTAAACACCTGGTGTGTTGCCATCTGGTAAAGTCGTGCCATCTTTAGGTGCAACTGTAGTACCTTCTGGCGCTGTAGCATCTTTACCATCTTTAGTATAGGTCACAGCGTTAGCAAGATCGTCATTTGTAGTTGGTTGTCCTAGTTCTTTGTTGATCGTACCACCATTTGCTGTGTATGTTTCAGTATAATCCTTGGCTACTGAAACTGTTGCATAGGTATAATCCTTTGATCCATCCGGATAGGTCACAACTACTGGTGTTACATAAGTTCCCTTAGCTGGTAAACCTTCACCCTTGACAGTGATCTTACCAGTTGCTTCATCAACTGTAACATTAGCTGGATCAAGAACAGTCGCATCAGCTGGTAAGTTAGCCTTTTGCTTTTCTTCATCTGTTGTAGCTGTTGTAAACTTAGTACCTTCTGGCGCTGTAGCATCTTTACCATCTTTATTCGTAAATGTTGGAGCATCTACTACTGCCTCTTCACCAACAGTTCCATCAACTGGCTTATAGGCTGGTACATATGAGTCAGCTACAGGAACAGAAGCTAACAAGGAATCTAGAGCCAAAGCGTTATTTAAACTCTTAGTATTAGTACCTTGCTCAAACACAGCTACCGTAAAGTTAGTATCTCCTGTCAAATCATTAGGGATAGTGTATGAAGTGCTATCTGCTGGAGCAAATGTTCCATCGACCGTTGATACGATCGTTACTGGATCACCAACAGCTACACCGTCTCTGAACCATTGAACTTGATATTCACGTGCTGGTAACAAGCCACCGATCGTAGCTTCGACCTTATCACCAGCAAATGCATTGTGATCACCGCTTGCATCATAATTCAAAGCATCGATCATTGGCTGTGGCGCCATGATCGCATAGTTGATCGATTTAATGTTATAACCTGGATCAACCATGGGCAAAAACTTATCTGCTGGATTTTGGAAGATATTTGATGGGAAAGCGTTGCTCCATACATTGTAATTATCGATCAACGGTGTGATATACATATAGTCTTGGTTGATATGACGGTACTTTTGACCCGCCGTCCCATTCCAAACCATCAAATTATTATGAGAAATATCAGCATCGCTCACCAATTTACCGTATTCATCGTCCTTGATCTTATTAGGAGAAAGAGCATTATTTTGTTTTGTAGCACTAACACCATAAAGCCCTCTAAATGGGATATAGTAATATCCATCAGCATTCGCTACACCAACCACTGTTTCGGCAATATGCGAACCTACACCGTGTTCTTCTTGATAAGCTTTGATGATCTCAGCTTGAGCCTTGCGCATATCATCTACTTGATAGCCCTTGTTATTCTTCTTCCATTCATCCAATTGACGAGTTACTTCGTCATTCAAGTATGATGCAACGATCTTTGTACCAGTAGCTTTTACATCATTACCATCATTGATCCATTGGTTAGCAAGCGAGCCAGCATAGTCCCCATTTTCAAACCAAACATACCCACTAGCTGCACCGTATATACCTTGCTTTGCCCATTCGCCACTTGCGTTAGGTGATTTTTCCCATTGGTCTTCTGGTTTCATCAACCATGTGTCTGCTCCAACCTTATCTTGTAAGATGACCATTGAGTTGACGATCCGGTTGATACCAGCCGTAAAGTCCCAAGATTCGTTATTACGGTTAGTACGTGTATGGAAACCATAGATCCCATCACCTTGTTTAACGACGTTGTATTTTTCTGGATCTGGATTGTTGATCCATGTCCGAATGGCAAACTTTGCATCACCAGCTAATTCGAATTCGTTGCCGTTTTCCAATTCTGGATGATCTAAATTGATAACATAAGTTCCGTCAGCTTCAGAAGTCGTATAGTAGACTTTAGAAACATGTCCTTTACCGTTTACCCATTGAAGATAAACTTTGACCCCAGCCATCGGGATGTCACCACTCCCAAAGCCGAGCATCGTAGTTCCTGTGGTTTGAAGCCATGCTCTACCCGCATATGATTTCTTGTCACCTTGGGTACCAGGACTATAAACAGCATTCTTTTCTAATTCTTCTTGTAATGCTGCTGAAACAGGTGTGTTAGGATCTCCAGGTGTAGCAGATGTATCTGCTGTCTCATCTGCTTCAGTAGTTGCTGCTCTGAAAGCCGATGTAGCAACTGGCTTTTCTGCTTGAGCGTTCACGCCTTCTTCAGATTGAACCGTTGTCGCTTCATCTTTGGCAGTATCTGAGGCTGTCGTAGCTTCTGCTTCATTCTCAACAGCATCAGTTGCCTTCTCTGCTTCGTTCGCTTGGGTTTGCGCACTTTGATCAGTTACTTCTTCTACAGCAGGAGTTGCTTCTTTAGCATCAGTATTTGCGGTACTTGCTTCAGCATCTGCTGTATTAGTTGCAGTTACCTCCTTGTCATCAGTTTGATCAGCCTTGTCTTCCACCACTTCAGCTGTTGCTTCTTGAGTAGCTGTTTCATTGGCTGAAACACTACCTACGCCTGAATAAAGCGCAAATGTCGTCCCAACTAAGACTGATGCCACACCAACTGTGAACTTTTTGATCGCAAAGCGTTGTTGCTTTGGCTCCATCTTTTGGGCTTGTAATTTTTTATTATTTTTTGAAAGCATTACACCAAAACCTCCATTTTGTTTGAACTTCCCTTAAAAGAAACAAGATAAATTAATTATCCTATCACCATAATATTAATTTTTAATCAATAACAAAGCAACTCTTAATTTTTATTTAAACCCCGCTTTATACTATTTTTGGGTTTTTGTACAACAATTTTTTACCATATAAATTAATTTAAATTCAACAAATTTAAATAGCACAGAAGTTTATCGTAATTTATATATAATATAATTCTGTAACTTTTCAGTTCAAGCACTATATGTAATAGGTGTATACTTCTATATAACTCAATCAGCTAAATAAGGGGGACTAGATATGTTCAAAATTTTTTCATTTTTCAGTCAAAAACAGCGGATCCGAAATAGTTTCTTTGCACTTCTTTACGGTTTTCTTTCAGCCGTTGCGATCAATTTATTTCTCAATAATGCGCAATCCTATTCCGTCGGAGTGACTGGGATCGCACAGTTACTGCAAGCTGTTCTGGCAACGTTTGGGATCGACCTTTCAATGAGTATTTTACTGATCCTCTTTAATGTGCCCCTCTTTTTCTTTGCTTGGCGTGCATTTGGGATCAAATACATCACGTACTCACTACTAGCAGTAGGTTCAAATATCGTCTTTTTACATCTCGTCCCCGAAGTCGTGATCGTCAAAGACCAATTGACTAATACTTTGGTCGGCTCAGCGTTAGTTGGTTTGGGGATCGGACTTTGCTTTAATAGTGGTTTTTCAACCGGGGGGACTGACATCATCGTCAATTACATCCAACTGCACTACCACAAGAAAATTGGCTTCCTAAACAACCTCTTAAATAGCGGGACTTTGATCATTACCGCCCTTTGCTTTGACTTAGGGCGGACAGTTTACAGCCTTCTAGGCATGTTGATCACCAGCTATTTGATGGATTCTGTTTTTGTCTTACAAAAAGATGTCAATATTTTGATCTTCACCAAAAATCCTGACCCGATCACAGATGCACTTAAAAAATTCGTTCATGGCGCAACTTTAGTCAAGGGAACTGGGATCTACACAGGTGAAGCTACTGATATCATCATCATTGTTGCCCAAAAAGGCCAGCTCAACTATTTAAAACAGCTTGTCCAAGCGATCGATAAAAACGCATTTCTCAGCACCCAAGCGACCGATGCTGATCTGGGAAATTACCGACGTGTCTTTGAAAACTGACAAAGAAGCGTAGTATGGAAAATAATTTCCATACTACGCTTCTTAATTGACATTAATTTTTACGCTTTTTACCTTTTGCAACAAAGAATAGTGGCGTACATGCGAGAGCAGCTAGTAAAGCGCCTAAGCTCTTGACTTCAGTTTCATCACCTAAAGCAGGTAATTCTGAAGCTACATTGCCATCTTTTTGAGTTGCTAAGCCCTTTGTATTAGAACCTTTTTGCCCACTGTTCATATTCTTTAACATAGTACCGTTATCTTTATTAGACTTAGTACTTAAATTCAGAATTTGATCAGCTGCTGCTGAGTTAAGCTCGTCTTTAGCGTTTTCTAAGCCACCATCATTTGTGCCTCCTGTTGCTTCAGGAGCTTTGTCTGGTGTCCCATTATTTCCATTGTCTGGATCTGTTGGTGTGTCTGGCTTTTCGTTATCGCCATTGTCTGGGGTCGTTGGTGTATCTGGCTTTTCGTTATCGCCATTGTCTGGGCCTGTTGGTGTGTCTGGCTTTTCGTTATCACCATTGTCTGGGGTCGTTGGTATATCTGGCTTTTCGTTATCACCATTGTCTGGGCCTGTTGGTGTGTCTGGATCTACTTTTTCATAAGTGATCGTTAATTCACTATCTTCTGAATCAGGCGATACTTCTAATGGATCAACTTGTTGTGATGGTTTGTATCCATTAAATTCTGGTAGCGTGATCCCTTCAAGTGTGCTTTGATCTACACTCCAATCACCTAACGTTTTTTGTCCTGTGAACTGATCAGTCAAAACTTGGCGAGTAAATGTAGCCTTTTGTTCAACTACATGTGTCTTGCCATCTGGATCGGTGATCGTGATCGTGCGTGTTACAATTTTTGTATCTTCATGTGTTGCATAAGCTACATACAAGATATCATCTTCCATATCTTCCATATCTGGAGTCACCGTTTGTGCTTCGATCGCTGTTCGTCGAGTAGTATAACCTTCAAGCTGTGGGATACCAAATCCTTCAAAGGTTTTTTCGGCTTCCTTCCAATCACCTGTCGCAACGATCTTACCTGCTGCATTTAAATAAACAGTCCGAACAAATGTAACACTTTGAACATGTTGTGACCCATTTCCTCCAAGGGATCCCCCTCGAGGCAAGATGCCATCAACGATTCGGACAGTAAAGGTTCTTTTTACTTCCTTAGTTTCTTGCTCGATCTTATAGTAGTCGACTTCAACCGTTGTACTTTGGCTATCTGGATCAACAACGATCGCTTCGACTTCTTCTACAGACGCTACATAGCCTTCAAACTTAGGTGGGGCATAGGCTTCAAGCTCTGTTGGTAAAAGATCCCACTCGCCATATGTCACTTCACCGGTCGCTAAGTTCTTTTTCACTTCACGTTTGAACGTTACACTTTGAACATGCTCACGTTTCATCCCATTTGGCAAGTTTAAAATGATCGTACGATCGACCACGCGTTCTTCAAGCTCAGTTTCTACGATCGAAGTATAGTAAATTGCAGCTTCTTCGTCTTCCATCCCTGGTTTAACGCTCTTATTGTCGATTTTTACAGTGTCAGTCGTGTAGTTTTCATATTCTGGCGCATCAAAGGCATCCCAGATATCTTTACCGTCTTTGGCGATCCATTCACCGTATGTCACTTCACCAGTTGCTAAGTTCTTTTTCACTTCTCGGCTAAATGTCACACTTTGGGTCACTTCATCGACTTTTTTGCCATCTTGATAGATGCTGATCACTCGTTTTACGGTATCATATTCTGTTTTTGTCTCGACTTTTGAAGTGTAATAGATCGCAGCTTCTTCATCTTCCATTTCTGGTTTAACGGTCTTATTGTCGATTTTTACTGTGTCAGTCGTATAGTTTTCGTATTCTGGTGCATCAAAAGCTTCCCAGATATCTTTACCGTCTTTGGCGACCCATTCACCGTATGTCACTTCACCAGTCGCTAAGTTCTTTTTCACTTCGCGACTAAATGTCACACTTTGCGTCACTTCATCGACTTTTTTGCCATCATGATAGATGTTGATCACACGTTTTACAGTATCGTATTCTGTCGTTGTTTCAATAGCAGCCTCATAATAGATATCGACCGTCCAACTTTGCGTATCTGGGGTAACAACGGCTGCTTCAACTTTATCCATTGTCGGGATATAGTTTTCGACCTTTGGAACTTCATATTCTGGGAATGTTATTTTTTCCATTCCCCAAGCACCATAGACTTCTTCACCTGTTACTAGATTTTTTCTTACCTCACGTTTGAAGGTCACATCTTGAGTAACTTTCTTAGTTTCACCATTTGGTAAATGAAGGATGATCGTTCTTTGAACAAAGCGTTCCTCGATCCGCGTATCGATCTTAGCAGTATAATTGATCGATACTTCTTGGTCTACCATGCCTGGTTTGACTACCTCATTGTCGATCTTTACGGTATCAGTCGTATAGTTTTCGTATTCTGGGGCATCAAAGGCATCCCAGTTGTCTTTACCATCTTTGGCGATCCATTCGCCATATTCAGTCTCGCCTGTCACTAAGTTCTTTTTCACTTCACGGCTGAATTCTACGACTTGAGTCACTTCATCGACTTTTTTGCCATCTTGGTAGATGCTGATCACTCGTTTTACGGTATCGTATTCTGTCGTTGTTTCGACTTTTGAGGTGTAGTTGATCGATACTTCTTCGTCTTCCATGCCTGGCTTGACAGTCTTGTTGTCGATCTTTACCGTATCGGTCGTATAGTTTTCGTATTCTGGGGCATCAAAGGCATCCCAACTATCTTTACCGTCTTTGGCTACCCATTCGCCCCATTCAATCTTACCAGTCACTAAGTTCTTTTTACCTTCGCGACTGAACTCCACGACTTGAGTCACTTCATCGACTTTTTTGCCATCTTGGTAGATGCTGATCACTCGTTTTACGGTATCGTATTCTGTCACCGTCTCTACTTTTGAGGTGTAGTTGATCGATACTTCTTCATCTTCCATGCCTGGCTTGACAGTCTTGTTGTCGATCTTTACCGTATCGGTCGTATAGTTTTCGTATTCTGGTGCATCAAAAGCATCCCAGTTGTCTTTACCGTCTTTAGCTACCCATTCGCCGTATTCAGTTTCGCCTGTCACTAAGTTCTTTTTCACTTCACGGCTGAATTCTACGACTTGAGTCACTTCATCGACTTTTTTGCCATCTTGGTAGATGTTGATCACGCGTTTTACGGTATCGTATTCTGTCGTTGTTTCGACTTTAGCTTTGTAGTTGATCGAAACTGTTTCACTTGGAGTATCGGCTGTAACTTTCTTTTTGTCCACTACACCATTTTCTAATTCGTAGTTTTCAAGTTCTTTAGCCTTATATTCATCCCAGTGATCTTTACCATCTTCTGCGATCCACTCACCATATTCGATCTCATCAGTCACTAAGTTTTTGATCACTTCACGCGTAAAGGTCACACTTTGCTTGACTGTCTCTATATGTTCACCATCTTTATAAAGGTTGATCACACGCTCTACTGTTCTTGTTTCTTCAGAAATTTCTTTTTCAGACGTATATTTGATATCGTTAACTATGTTTTTTGAATTTGGATTAACGATACAACGTTTTTGAACTGTTCCTTCCGTATGCTTATAGCCTTCATATTGTGGGAGCGTAACCTCATCGAACATCTTAGTAGGTTCATCCCAAGCACCATAAGTCTTCTCACCAGTCGTTAGATTTTCAGTCACTTCACGCGTAAAGACTTCTTCTTGGCGGATAACGTCAAAAAGTTTATCATCATGCCAAATATTGATCGTCCGGGTAATGACCCTTTCTTCAGTATATGTTTTTGTATTAGCAACATAGTAAACATCAACTACTTGATTTGGAGTATCAGCTGTTACACTCATGTTGTCTACTTTATTGACAGTAGTACCATTGACTTGTGCTGTATAGCCTGCTTGTTCAGGAATATCATAGGCTTCAAATTGACCAGTTTTTACCCCTACCACGCCATCATTTTTAACATACCATGTTCCTAAGATCTTATGGAAGTTTACGGTTTGGACTTTTGTGTCGACCAACTCACCGTCTTTATAAAGATTGATCGTGCGAGTAACTGTTTTTTCTTCATACGCTTGCCCATCAGTTTGCTTTTCAGCTTCTGCTTGTGGCGTCAAGGTTATTTCTGTTTGCTCATTTAAAGGATCGGAGACAGCTTTAACTTGGTTTTCTGTTGTAGCTGTCTCTAAATTTTCATTTTCGGCAGCTGAGATACTACCCGCACCTAAAAATGTCATTCCCAACAAAACTGAAGCTACACCTATGCTTAACTTACGTAGACCATAACGTTGCTTTTTAGCTGCTTGTTTTTCCACCATCAGCTGTTTATTATTTTTTGATAACATCTTATCCTAGCTCCTCCTCTTAATAATTAAAATATTAAAAATAACCTCGAATATTACTTTTAATTTTTTAGGTATTTTTAGAACTAAAGATAAAATATCATACACGACATACTAAATGGAAACCCTTTAACTGCACTTATAAATAAACTTAATCATAGTTAAAAAAATTCAAAATTATTTTTGGTCATCTATAACTTTTTTTAATCAAAACAATAATTTTTTAAAAAATTTCTCCAACAAAAAAAGCTGTCGCCACAGAGATCTGTAACAACAGCTTTAGCTAAAAATATTATTTATGATAAGGGCTACCATTATTGATCATAAAGCCACGGTAGATCTGCTCAGTCAAAACTAAACGCATCAACTGATGGGGCAAGGTAAAACGGCCAAACGAGATCTTTGTTTGAGCTCGCTTTAAAACAGCTGGACTTAAACCAAGTGAGCCCCCGATCACAAAGGTCACATCACTATGTCCGTATGTCCCTAATTTTTCTAATTCAGCAGCAAATTCTTCCGAAGAGCGTTCTTTACCCTCGATCGCTAATGCATAAACATACTCTTTATCCTTAATTTTATGCAAAATGCGCTCACCTTCTTTTTGTTTCACCGCTTCCATCTCGGCTGGACTTAACTTTTCTGGTGCTTTTTCATCGGGAACTTCGATAATTTCAAATTTGCAAAACTTACTTAAGCGCTTAGAATACTCAGCAATACCTTGTTTTAAGTATTTTTCTTTGAGTTTTCCCACACAAACGATCTTAATATTCACGAAAATAATTCCTTTCTCATATACTTATCCACAAAGTTATCCACATATCCACAGAGTTAACCACAAGATATTGGGGAGCACTTTTGTTCTGTCCCCATATTTATGGGGATAACCTCATTAAATATCTTCTTGTATTATTATACACAATATCCAAAAAGGACGGTACTAAGTTCTCACTTAGTTGCCGTCCTCATAATTAACATTTTAATTTAACTTTATTCGTTGGAATTCGATGATGTCGTCGTATTGGAATCATCTGCTTCCAAGGTCAATTTAACATTAGCGGTCTGTTGCTTACCTTCATGATAATAACCGATCTCAACCGTGTCACCGATCTTATGTTCATATAGTGCTTGACGCAAGGACGCTAAGTCGGTAACTTTCTTACCACCGATCGATGTGATCACATCATATTTAGCAATACCACTATCTTTCAACGGTGAACTAGAATCGATCTTCATAACGACCACACCGCTAGTAACATCTGTTGGTAACTTGAGCGTATCTGTTCGAGCACTTTGAGAGACATAATCTAGATCAACTAGAGAGATCCCCAAGGCTGGACGCTTAACTTTTCCATTTTCAACTAATTGATTGATGATCGAAACCACTTCATTACTTGGGATCGCAAAGCCCATCCCTTCAACAGATGTCGATTCACTTGAACCAGTACTTGAAAGTTTCATCGAGTTGATCCCGATAACTTGACCTTGTAAGTTCACTAAAGCACCACCAGAGTTACCTGGGTTGATCGCGGCATCAGTTTGGATAACAGTCGCCTGCCCCGTGGTAACACCACTGCTGTTAGTTACGTTGATCGTCCGACTCTTAGCCGAAATGATACCTTGAGTCAAAGAGGTGGCATATTCTGAGCCAAGAGGAGAGCCGATCGCCAAAGCTGTTTCACCAACTTTGATATTATCCGAGTTGCCAAAACTTGCAACTTGTTTAACATCTTTGGCGCTGATCTTAAGCACAGCTAAGTCAGTTACCGAGTCATGTCCCACTACAGTAGCCGATAACTTCTTGCCACTATTCAACAAGACTTCAACTTTGTTAGCGCCTGAGATCACATGGTTATTGGTGACGATATAAGCAGTATTACCGCTCTTTTTATAAATGACCCCAGAGCCTTCACTAGTGGATGTTTGACTAGTCGAGTTATCAGAATTTTGCCCAAAGAGGTCTTCTAAAGACGAACTTGATTGTTGTTCTGAGTAAGCTTCGACCGAAACAACTGCATCTTTGACCGCATCAAAAGCTTTAGTCGTTTGCGTGCTGACATTGACCTTAACGTTGCTAGTCGTTGTCGTTCCTTGGGAATTACTTGCTAGTTGGGTACTATTGTTTTGATACAACGTATAGCCTCCAACAGCTACGCCACCACCAAGTACACCGGCACACAGACCGATCAAAAATACTTTACCTAGCCCTTGTTGCTTTGAGCCTGGCTGTTTGGCTGGTCCATTATTTGGACCAACTTCAGTAAACTCACCATCAAATTGTTCATTCTTGCTCATACAAAAAGTCACCTCTTAAAATTAAGTATCTATATTATCTATAATAAGCCTTTTGCAACAAAATTGCTTACAATAATGTAAAAATTAATTTTATCCTAAAAAATATAGTTTTATCTTAAAAAACTGTCAACTCGGTCGCTTGTGCTGGATCAGTGTCTAATAAGCAAAAATCTTGATCAACACCGAAGTCTTTAGCCTGCATTTGACGTTTGACTGTCAAATGCGCTAATTCTTTGACATTATTTTCTTGGCTCAAGTGACCAAGATAGATCTTCTTGGTCCGAGTCCCTAAAACGCTCATCAATGCGTTGGCACTATCTTCATTGGATAAATGCCCTTGATCACTTAAGATCCGTTGCTTTAGCGACCACGGATAGATCCCGGCGCGTAACATCTCGGTATCGTGGTTACATTCAAATAAATATCCATCTGCATTTTCCACGATCCCTTTGACCCGATCTGAGACATAGCCAGTATCTGTCACAATGGCAAATGATTTCCCCGCATAATGTACTTCATAAAATTGTGGGTCAGTCGCATCATGCGAAACGCCAAAACTTTGCACATCTAGATCACCAAAGGTTTGAACTGTCTCACGTTCAAAAATGTGCTTCTGTTCTGTTTTGACCTGCCCGATCTTAGGTGCCATTTGTTCCCAAGTCTTTTCATTGGCGTAGACATCTAAGCCATAGCGACGAGCTAAAACACCGACACCCTTGATATGATCACTATGTTCGTGAGTCACCAAGAGTTTGTCAACATCTTTTAATGTCCGCCCGATCGAATTCATCAGTCCTTCGATTTTTTTACCCGAAAGTCCAGCATCGATCAATAATTTTTGCTTAGGCGTCTCGATATAAGTTGCATTACCGGTACTTCCACTGGCAAGCACGCTAACTTTCAACCCAACTTCTTCACTCATTGTCAAGCTACCCTTTCTCGTTTATTTAACACTGATCGTTTCATCCATCACACTACCTGTAAAGGCATTGATCCGCCGATACTGGATGTTGCCTGTATTACTATTTTTTATACAGAAATTCCAAGTTGGGATATATACGATGCTATTATTTACCGATAATAACCGTGTATACCCTAAATGGCACCACAAAACTTGTGTATTAGCGGGCAATTTATTGTATTGATACAACCAGATCAATGCCCGTTCTTGGCTAATAGTATCACGTTTTTCGCGCAAGATCTGGATATCATTCATATATCCTTGAGTATAGCCTGTCACATAGCCATTTTTTATCTCAAATCGGATCTGACCATCACTCGAGTATACCGGCCCGCCATAGATCATCTGCGTGTAAACGACCACAGATCTATTTGAAAGATCTTTATTATAAGTATACTCCTTACCAAAGATGACGATACTATTATCTTTTAAAAATTCATCTATTGTTGTTTGCGGTTTGTCTGGATCGGCTAGTTTTAAACCATCTGTAAAGTTGACCGTTAATTTGTGGTTGGCATATTCCCAACTATAATACAACTGGTCAGCTTTCTCTCGCAAAATATTTGAATTTGAGCTGGAGATATAATAACCAGCTTGCGGTTTATCCGATAGATGACCATAAGAAATCTGATCATTTTTGATACTCTTTAATACAGATCCTGAAGTACTGGTCGTAGAAAACGAACTCGTTCGTTGATCGATCGTATCATTTTGTGTCACATAAACACTCAACAAAAAAATATCTAAGGCGATAAAGGCGATGACAAAGATCCATTCGATACGTTTAAAATTCATTGTCGTTATCCCCCCATTTCTTCCCTGAGATCAGATCTTGATAGTTGATCCAAACGTTATTGTATTTGACAAAATATGTCGGTGTCAGATCAATGACCAGTGAAGCTGTGCTATTTTGTGAGACTGTATATCCGATCTGAATATCGCTGATCTTGCCCAAATCGACATCGGTACTTTGTAAATCAGGCAAGATCTCTTTAGTCGGCTTGAGTGTCACCGCCTTCCCAGCTGCCGGCACTGGAACTTGTAGGCTACATTGGGAAAAGACCAATTTCTTACTACGAACACGATTTTGGATCTGATAAGTCCCAAAATCACGTGCTGAGATCACAGGAAAACCAGCGATATAACTGCGATAGATGACATTTTTTTCCTGTATATCATACTCAGAATACTTAACATCGGCTAAACTAACACCTAATTGCTCCAGATCAGTAAAATCATTTGTTAAATGGTCATCTAAAGTCCAATTTTGGCGTCCAGTCTCATCGGTCAAATAATCTGTATAAGTTATCAAGCCCGTCTTGTCGCGGATGCTCAATTTTTGCCCCGAATCGTCGGAATAGATCGTTACACCATCTTGTTCACGGGTCGTCAACGATGAGGTACTGCTCTTTTCAGTCCCTAACAAGCGAGTAACGTACATCCCTACATTTTCTTTATTGTATAAATAACTATGCCGTGGCACCGTGAGCTGTTCTTCATAATACTGGATCAGACGGCCGTTTTGATATTCATAGCTAAGTTTATAGCGTTTGAGCCCCTTATTTTTGTGGACGTTATTGAGCTTAGCTTTATCATATTTTGTCAACTTAGCCTTGTATACTTTGAGACCTGCATCATCTAGAAAATAGACTTTAGAGCCATCATAACTGATCACGATCCGATCAAAACTGTAATTTTCACTCTTAGCTGGCTGTTCAGCAAGGTATTGTTTCAAGACCCCAAAGGAGAGCTCCGAACCATAATTCAACTGGTACGATCTAGGCGTCTGTACCAACTTCAGGTACTCGCTTTTACTAACAGTCTCTGGTTCACTGATATCGGTGATCTTACTTCCTTCTAAAGAGGTCATCATTAGATCGACTACATCGATCCGATTGCTCAATAGCCGACTAGATGATCGTTTATCTGTTACCGTGATCGATACTGGTCGATATACATCAGTTAATTTTTTCTTATCTGTCGTGTTGGTATCATCATTGACAACTCTAGTCTTATCCGGAGCTGCCATCCCTGCTAGTCGTTGAAAATAAACAGGTGTTACCCAGATCAAAGCTGTAAAAACAACACTAAATAACACCGCAAGGATCAAAATGGCATGTAAAAACCACCCGTTTAAGCGTTTATTCTTCATCCCATAGATCTCCTTCCTCGTATTCTTCATATGGTAGCGAGATATAGAAGGTCGAACCCTTCCCTTCCGTACTATCGACCCAGATCCGGCCGTGATGCAATTCGATCACTTCCTTAGAGATCGCTAGTCCAAGACCAGTTCCGCCTTGCGCCCGGGAACGTGCTTTATCGACCCGATAGAAGCGTTCAAAGATATGCGCTAGTTCCTTTTTGGGCATCCCTAGACCTTGATCAGAGATACTCATGATGACATGATTATGCGTCTCCAACAAACGGCAAGTGATCACGCCACCATCAGGTGAATACTTGATCGCATTATTCATGATATTATCTACCACTTGAATAATCTTGTCGGTATCGACTTCGACCCAAAGTGGCTTATCGGTAAAGTCACGTTTGATCGTATAATTTTTTGTCACTTCACGTGTATCGTTGTTGTCCTTTTCAAGCATCATATCAAAACGATTCAAGATATAGTTGAACAATTCATTTAAATTGACTAGCTCTAAATCTAACTCAACTTTTCCTAGATCCATTCGCGATAAACTCAAAAGATCATTGATCATCCGGATCATTCGGTCAGTTTCTTCTTGCGTGACCTTTAAAAAAGCCGGTGCGATCTCAGGGTCTTGCCAAGCACCTTCATTTAATGCCTCAATGTAACTGCGCATACTCGTCAACGGGGTCCGCAATTCATGCGAAACATTGGAAACAAATTGACGCCGTTCGCGATCGATCCGTTGTTGTTCGGTAATATCATGCAAGACACATACGATCCCGATGATAAAGCCTGAGCGCCGTTGGATCAGCGAAAAATTGGCATTCAAGATCTGGTCACGATTGGTGTTTAATTCATCCAAAATGATCTCATTTTGATTTTCCAAAAGTTCGCGGATCGTATATTTATCACGGATATTCAAAACATCTAAGATCGACTTATCCCTAACATCATCTGGGTCTACTTCTAGCGCTTCACACGCCATATCGTTGATGATCGTGATCTTGCCCCCACGATCAGTAGCGATCACACCATCTGACATATGCGATAAGATCAGATCCAGGCGTCGCCGCTCTGATTCGGTCGCTTCTTGAGCTTCTTCGACCCGGGCTGATAGATTGTTGACAGCTTGAGCTAATTGCCCTAATTCATCACGTCCATAAACTTGGACTTGCCCGGAATAATCACCGCGAGCGATCCGCGCAGTTTGCTTTTTCATTTCATCGATCGGACGGGTGATCGCACTTGACACAAGGATCGCAAGGGCTAATCCGATCCCCGTAGCGATCAACGCCGCAGTCGCAAAGATCACGATGACATCATTGACCGAATCGTAGACACTTTCTAAATTAGCACGGACATAGACTGCACCGACGACCGTATTGTTATTGCCCGAAGTGTTGAACAACGGGGTGATCGCGATATAGTAGCGCCGGTTATCCCGCTCATTATACATCGTCTGCGAGAAATTACGTCCACTGTACAAAACCTGTTTAATACTATTGTTTGTTGCTTTTTGCCCGATCATCGAGCGATTATTCACATTATTTTCACCACGGATCACACCTTTAGCATCTACGACTTGAATATCTGAAATATTGTTATTATTGATATCATCTAAGATAGTTTTGATCCGCTCATTTGCTTCATTCGTATCGGCTTCATTCAATTGCGTAACTAACAAATTGTTGACATAAGCTGGCATTTCCACACTTTGCTTAAATTGTTTTAAATTCTCACTTTTTAAGCGTTGCACAAATACCGCACCAACGATCTGGAAGGCTAAAAACAACAGTAAAGCAAAAACCAGTGCGATCTTAAAATGGATCGACTGGAAAAAATGCAATTTCTTATTCATTTTACTCGGCCTCTGGATTACGTAAATAATAGCCGATCCCACGGCGAGTCACCAACCAGACGGGGCGACTAGGGTTATCTTCGATCTTTTCACGCAAACGGCGGACCGTTACGTCAACTGTCCGAACATCCCCAAAGTAATCATAGCCCCAAACCGTCTGCAACAAGTGCTCTCTGGTCATGACTTGTCCAATGTGTTTGGCTAAATAGTAAAGCAATTCAAATTCACGGTGGGTCAATTCGATATTTTCATCATTTTTGGAGACCACATATGCTTCTGGGTGGATCGTTAAGTTTCCGATCACAATGTCACTACTTTTTTCTTTTTCTTCACTTTGAGCACTAGCAACTACTGTGGCTTGACGCCGTAAATTGGCCTTGACCCGTGCGATCAATTCACGGTTAGAAAATGGTTTGGTCACATAGTCATCAGCCCCCATCTCTAAACCTAAGACCTTATCTAATTCAGTGTCTTTAGCCGTTACCATAATGATCGGCATCTCGTATTTTTTCCGGACTTCACGTGCTACTTCGAGCCCATCGACCTTAGGTAACATCAGATCTAAAATGATCAGATCAGGCAAGACCTCTTCGACCTTATCTAACGCTTCTTGGCCATCTTCGGCAGTATATACATCGTAACCTTCTTTGGTCAGATTGAACTTAATGATATCTAAGATCGGTTTCTCATCGTCTACAACTAAAATTTTTTTCATAAGTTTAAATTCCTTTTTATATAAATTACATACCTATCACTGTGAGCACTACTGCCCCTTGGAGATAGTCCACTAGACCATACCCACCTTATTGTACTACAAACTCAGCTTGGGTTACAGAAACTCAATATTTAGGTTTTGACTATTCTATATCAAAATACACAAAAAAACAGCAACCACAGAGCAAGATCTGCAATTGCTGTTAGTAAATCTCTGATGGGTGGTCAGGGGATCGAACCCTGGACCCACGGATTAAGAGTCCGTTGCTCTGCCAGCTGAGCTAACCACCCAATTCATCAACGAATAATACTATATCAAAGAAACAGCCAAAGCGCAAGAGTTTTTTGGTAAAAAACTAAAAACACCATACTATGCTTATTACAAAAGGTCCTTTCTGCCCAAATATTTGCGAGCGGTCCCGCTATATAAAATGTAGAA
>NZ_BCVJ01000047.1 GCF_001591685.1 Ligilactobacillus murinus DSM 20452 = NBRC 14221
GGAAAATATCAATGTTACATCTAATACCAAATGATCTACCCCAAGCACTCGAAAAGTTAGCTTGGCTAAAAGCAAATGGCTATAACACAGCTACCAGAGAAAGTGTCATCAACGACATGACGCAAGACGGTGTCCAAGATATGCTCGACACAGCACTTGAGGGTCCATATTGGGGGACCGCGTGGGAAAAGCCCGATATGATCTTAACGATTACGGGAAGTCTGGGAGAAGAGATCGCCAAAGTTCATCCGCGAAAAGGATTTGAGACCTTTTCACAAGATCTAGCAGATAATGATCTGCTCTACTGGCGTAATTTATCGGCTCAAGTCAGTGCAGCGATCGGCAACGATTAGTAGCGATGCCGTTAATGATTTTTAACCATAACATATCCCACCTTGCTTAACCAGTGACTAGGATAAAACTTTCATATGCCTACCTGCTTACATTGCTGGTATATCTAGGAAAAGTCTATATGTTAAAAAAATCTTAACTTTATATTTTCATAAATTCTAAAATTTTTCTTGCATTTGCAAATTACTATGGTAGAATTTAAAGTAATTTTTGCAAGGGGGAAGAATACAATGGTTAAATTTAGACGTGTTCGTGCGTTTGACACTGAGAACTTGGCTAAAGACATGACTATCGTAAAAAAAGATATTCAAATCTCTGGTCATAAGATCAAAAATGTGCCAGTCCAGCTTGAAGATTCGCAGTCTGAAGATATTAGTTACCTTATTCCAGACCCTATCTTTAAACGTCTATATTCGATTATCCGAAAAAACACTGAAAGTGTTGAATTCGACTTTGATAAGCTCTAAAGTCGGTCAAGTCTATTAATTTGAGAATTACCCGCGCATTTCCTCTTTGGGAGATGCGCTTTTTAGTTTGATTTATAGAAAACGCTTACCGAAAACAGTATAATAAAAGAAAAGACCATTGGGGGGGATTTAGATGCAAACCTTTACTGTTGCCAAACAATACTTGTATTATAGGTTCTCATTAGCTTTTATCACTTACACACTGCTGCTTTTACTGGGATATTTTTTACTCCAACACTTCGATCATGGCAATTATTTTCGACCCACCTTATTTTTTTGGAGTATTGTTTTTGTTTTAGATTGTCTACGTAGCTTTTTTTATTGGAAATATGCTCGACTCAGTTTTAGTTCTACAGCCGTCATCGTTACCAAAGGCCGTTTCTTTTACTCAAAAACTACGATCCCGCTTGAAAAGATATATATTGTTTCAGAAAGTACAAATGTCTACTTACAGCTTTTCAAATTAAAAAGACTAAATTTTCAAACGATCGCACAGGCAGCTAGTTTTGCCGGGATCACTGAAGACTTCCAGCTTCCCGTGAAAGTAGGTGGGCGTGATGAAGGCTAGACATCAATCGGTGAAATATTTTGCAGTCAAATATACGGAATTTTTTGTCCGTAACGGTCTGATCTACTTGCCCTTGCTGGTTTTTATCTTCATTCTTCCCAATTTTTGGACACTTTTACTTTTCCTGGGTTATACTAGCTCGCTCATTGCGATTTTTTTACGCTATTTCACTACCACCTACCGCATTGAGGCTGATACTTTGACGCTCACAACTGGGGTCATTGCAAAAACAACGCTCAAACTCAAACAAGCTGAGCTCAGCCACACGCTTTCAAACTTCCGCGTCGAACAGACTATCTATCAAAAATTCTTCCGCACGCAAGGTATCCAGATCTATCTCAACAACAGTACCACCGAAGAAGCAATTGAGTTTTTTGCTTTGACCCCTGAGCAGTTAGCGCAATTACAGGAATTTTTAGCCGCGTTCCAGCCCGCTACGGAAATAGTTACAGAAAACAAAGCAAGCCTCATTGAAAAATCACAAGCTGATTTCCTAACAATTGTAAAAACTGGCCTTATTTCCACACGATACTTAGCTTATTTGGCCTTAGTCCTTCAATTAGAAGAGCAGTTTCCACAGCTACAACGTTTCTTTGATCTCACGGCGCTATGGTTTTGGGCGGTCTTAGTCAGTGGTGCGCTCCTTTTTAGTCTCGCTTACCACTATATAAGCTTTGCCAAGTTTTCGTTATGGGAAACTGAGCATAATTTTATCGTTAAAAATCATTTCTTTACCACTGACCAAAATACGATCCCTAAGTCTGCGATCGTTGGGCTAGAGTTGACCAGTGATCTTAATCGTCGACTCTTTAAACTGACCTGTATTACCGCGATCTTGGCTAACAGTGATACTGACCAAGACGAAAACCGCTCCAAAAATTTCTTATTTCCTCTATTACCAACACATGAGCTCTTACCGACTTTAGCCCGTTATTTCCCTCGAATCCCGCGCGAACTTTTTGAGCTTCCAAGCTATCGGCCTAAGGTTCGCTACCAGCTAGGATATTTGCTAAAAATTGGCATTCTAGGGGCAAGCTTATACTTTATCCTGCAATTTTTCATGAGTTGGCTCAGTGCTTTAGGCGTGATCGTTACAGGGATACTTTTGTTGTCACGTTTATTATTTGAACCACTAACAACACGGATGGCTCATACCCCAGACTACTTTATCTTTACCAGTGGTCTCATCAATAAACGGACTTATATCTTACCTCGAAAAATGCTCGCGAGTATCAAAACAACAGACTATCTTGACATCATTATTGGTTCGACGTTGACCTTTACCACGACTGACGGCAAAACGATCAGGCTGCTTAGCACTGACGAAAATATTTTATAACAGGAATTCTTTATTCCTCACTAGTATTAAAAACGCCCGTGACACTAAGTCACAGGCGTTTTAATATTTATCTAGAACCTATTTTATTGGTAAATCAAATCATCGTATTTAACTTCTGCTTGTTGTTCTGCTAAAGCTTCAGTTTGATAATAAACTGTGCTCGTCCATGCGCCAGCCCCACCACCAACTACTACGACCGGTGTTTGCTTGCCATCGATCAACTCGGTATGAGCTGCATAGAAAGTCCCAGCCCCAGCAGTTTGGTACCATCCACGAACATTGATATAATTCAAATCATTTTTCGTAACTTCACTGGCAGCTCCCCATTCTTGGCGTGCTTCTTGCACAGCGATATCTGTGTCAAATTTTCTACCGTTTCCTGGACGATATAAGATCGTTTTAGCAGGCTTTTCACCTTCAGACGTATAAACGATCTCATGTTCACTAACTTCTAGCTTAGACATTTTACCATAACTTTTGGCATACCAAGTTCCCCGCATTGCAACCGGAGTAGTTATATAACCGTTTCTCCCGTCGCTGTAAGCATCATCAGTTGCTGTTTTTTCGTTAGCTGAGCCAACTGTTGTCGTTGGTCTGCCATTATAAATATTGGCAAAATTTTCTTTTAAATCGTTATTTTTTGTTTGTGTCCAGTTATTTGAAGCAGTGTCTGTTTCGTTTACAAGTACGAGCGGAGTGCCATCTTTGATCGTAAAGGCATAAGTGATACTGCCACCAGTATTTTTATTGTAATTATATAGTGCAACGACAGCATAACCCACTTTTTGAGTTCCTTTTGGATCCCAGACAAGTTCTGCAGGCTGACCATCAACTGTTGCCGTTTTAAACTCAGTTGGGTAGACAGTTCCATTAGCAGTAGTCAAATTGGTTTCTCCCGTATATTGCGTGTACGTTTGATCCATCACTTTTTCCCACTGCTTGATAAAACTACTTAACTCAGTATCCTTTTGAGTCGTCCAAACACCGATTTTCGTAGCTGAGGCCTTCGCTCTTGTGCTTGAACTGGTGGTCTTCACAGTGGATGAACTTTCATTTGTACTTTCTTTTTTTGCTGTAGAGTTACTGCTACATCCAGCTAAAACGAGCGATAGTAACAATATTCCCAAAATGCCTTTTTTCACGATTTTAAAATGCCTCCCTATACTTCTTCACCATTGATCTGGAAGATGATCTCGGGAAATTCTTCGGTCCCATTCTTACCTTCCATAAATTCTAAGGCATCCCGTCTAGTCTGCGATAGATCAACACCCTGTTGTTTAGCAGCAAAGATGCAACCACAGTAACATTGACGGTAGATGTCATATTCCTTACACATCTCAACTGAACGTCGATAACCATTGCCCTTTTTAAAATCACTTGGCAAGTAATTGACGTCGTAAAAACGTTGGATCTCGATCCCTACTGAATTGATCGTTTGGGAGTTTTTATGTGGACTGATCGTCAATGCGCTCCCAAAATAATCAAAGCCTAACTCAACTGCTTTTTTGGCTACCATATCTAACCGGTAGTCAAAACAAGCTTTACAGCGATCGCCTCCTTCAGGCTCTTTTTCTAACCCACGTACTGCTTGGAAATATTCTTGAGGTTTATATGGGGCGGCCACAAATTGCACGTTATTTCCGGTCTTTTCGTTGAAATCATGGATAAATTTTTGTTGGACATATTCACGCCGTTGGTACTCCGCCCGGGGGTGAATATTTGAATTAGCAAAATAGATCGTCACATCCGCAAATTCTGTCATGCGCTCAAGTGTCGTCGTACTACATGGGGCACAACAGGAGTGCAGTAAGATCTTGGGGCGAATTTGGTCTTTTTGCCATGTCGAGACCATCTTCATCATGACTTTATCGTAATTGATCTTTTGGTTTAGATTCATTTTTGCCAAAATATCTTGCAGATCGATCAAAACCCTGACCCTCTTTCAATAAAATTTCTATTTTACAGTATAGCACACTATTATCGTGTATAATATTTTTTAGAAAAGAGGGCTCCCTATGCAAAAATATCGCGCTAAACTACAACGTTATACTATTATCCTAACTATCATCACGCTGATCGTTAGTGGGATCTTCATTACCTGTGTTTTAAATAACGTTTCAAAAATGCTACTATTAACACTACTTTTATTGCTATTTTTCGCCTTAAGTTCATTGATCAGTGTGATCTTCATGCTCTATCTCCCACGTTTAGAAAAATTCTTAGCTAAACGGCGCAAACAAAAAAAGGCCACTGACCAAAAGCGACCGTAGTACATCTATACTCCTAGAAGATAATAAGAGACCCCCCAGATGTAAAAATACGCATCTTGGGGGATCGTTGTGCGCAAAACACACCGGCTCGCAACGAACTTAATCCCCTTTACTCCACTTCGTCACAGTAAACATATTTTAGCGTGGCGTAAAAATGTCGAATTATCACTCGCAGCCCAAGAGTTTATCGAGTTTGTTAAAAATAATAAGCTTTAATCATCGAGTTGTTTTAATTATTTTTTCATAATTCTCTAAAGCGTGCTATAATCCATATAAGGCGATCTAACCAGCCTACAAAGGAGGAATTTTTATGACTGATCTAGTTGATCTTGACTGGGAAAATTTAGGGTTCGACTACATGGAGCTACCCTATCGTTATCGAGCACATTATAAGGATGGCCAGTGGCACAAAGCTGGCTTGACTGAGGACGCAACGATCGCGATCAATGAAGGCTCACCTGTCTTTCATTATGGTCAAGCTGCATTTGAAGGCTTAAAAGCGTATCGTTGTAAAGATGGTAGCATCAATCTTTTCCGGCCTGATCAAAATGCAGCGCGATTACAACGAAGCTGCCAACGTTTATTGATGCCAGAAGTGCCGACAGAGATGTTCATCGGCGCTCTAAAGCAAGTGGTAAAGGCAAATGAAGCCTATGTTCCTCCATATGGTTCAGGTGGCACCCTTTACTTACGTCCAAATATCATCGGGGTCGGACCAAATATCGGCGTTCATCCCGCTTCTGAATACATCTTTACCGTCTTTGCAATGCCTGTTGGTAACTACTTTAAAGGTGGGCTCCAACCTACTAACTTCTTAGCGGCTAATTACGACCGGGCTGCTCATAAAGGGACTGGTCAAAGTAAAGTTGGCGGTAACTATGCAGCTAGTCTCTTACCCGGGGCTGAAGCCAAAAAACAAGGCTTTTCTGACTGTATCTATTTAGATCCACTTGAACATAAGAAGATCGAAGAAGTTGGTTCGGCTAACTTCTTTGGGATCACTAACGATAACAAGTTCGTTACCCCAAGCTCCCCTTCGATCTTGCCAAGTATCACCAAATATTCATTGCTCTATCTTGCCAAAGAGCGCCTAGGGATGGAGACTGAAGAAACCGATATCTACTTAGATGATCTTGATCACTTAGTCGAAGCTGGTGCCTGTGGGACGGCGGCTGTGATCTCTCCGATCGGTGGTTTCCAGATCGGTGACAAATTGCACGTCTTTTATTCAGAGACAAAAGTTGGTCCCGTCACCAAGAAACTCTATGATGAATTGACCGGGATCCAATTTGGCGATAAAAAAGCGCCTGAAGGTTGGATCGTTAAAGTTTAAACAAATAAAAAATGCTGAGCACGTCATCAATGCCCAGCATTTTTACTTACGTTTGTGTTTGACGACCGTAAAGAAATGCAGTGTGATCGATAATAGAATAAAAAAGATCACCACAAAAGAAATATAATTGTTCCAAAATCCCAGTGTTTGGCCTAATAGATGTAAGACTCCCGTTTGGATCAACATCGTGATAAAAGCCATCGCTGCTACAATGAAAAATAACTCGATATATCGTTTCACAGTCTGATCATCCTTTCGCTGTAAGCTACCAGCCTTTTGGCCTAAGTGACTTAACTCGACTTGCTTTTTAGCCGGTAAAGTCGTTAAAAAATATGTATTGGTTTGAACTGCCTCACCTGCTTTGATCAAGCCTAAAGTTGTCATAACTTTATCCATCGTGCGCAAAGCTGTATCAGTCGTTCCAGTGAACATGTTTTCCCAAGTCTTAGTATAGCAATTCGTCAATAAAACATAGTGTTTATGCAAAAAAGTCTCCAGCGGATGCGGATCGCCATTTTTATCAAAACGTAAGGTCAATTGACGTAAACAATCCAAAAAGTTCTTCATCACACCTGACAACGCGCCCCAATACGTCGGAGCCGCTAAGACCCAAACATCGGCTTGCTTTAATTTTTCAACGAGATTATCTAATTCAGGACTTCCCGGATAGATCTTATGGTCCAATAAAAAGATCTGTTCGACTTCATTTTCAGGTCCAACATTAGCTAAAACTTGATCTAACATCTGCTTTGTGATCCCATCACGCTTATAGCAACCTGCAATTCCTATGATCTTCACCAAAAGCCCTTCTTTCATAAAAAATCTCCGATCAATCGCTCTCATTATAGCATAATTACTCGTATCTCCTCTTTTTTCTGCTCAAATATTAATTAAAGAATTTATCCATTTTTAAAACCCTGATTATGGTATATTAATATATATATCATTGTAAGGGGTATTTTTATGACTAAAAAATTATTTGGACTCGTGAGTTTACTCTGTGCATGCCTATTTTTCTTTAGTTTCAGCTCTACAGCGCATGCAGAAAAAACTTATCAGATCGGAACAGACGTTACTTATCCACCATTTGAATTTGCCAATAAAGATAATAAATACGTCGGGATCGATATTGACCTTCTAAAAGCGATCGCTAAAGAAGAAAATTTCAAAGTCGAGATCAAGCCCGTCGGTTTCAATGCCGCTGTCCAATCGCTCCAATCAGGCCAATTGGATGGTGTCATGGCCGGAATGGCAATGACTGATGAGCGTAAAGTAAAATTCGATTTTTCAGAACCATACTACAAAACTGGTTTTGTCATGGCTGTTGCAAAAGACAGTAAGATCACTAAACTCGAACAATTGCGTGGCAAACGTGTAGCGATCAAAACTGGCACGGCAGCCGGTGAATATGCCGTATCTTTAAAAGACAAATATGGATTTACTACGGTTACTTTTGATGATTCTGACAATATGTATAATGATGTCGTCAATGGAAATTCGGTCGCATGTTTTGAAGATATTCCTGTCATGCAATATGCGATCAAAACCGGAACCGCCCTTAAGATCGTCACCAAACCAGCCCAAGGTGGCTATTACGGTTTTGCTGTGATGAAGGGACAAAATCAAGAATTACTCAAAAAATTTAATGCTGGCTTAGCTAAGATCAAGAAAAATGGCGAATATCAAAAAATCGTTGATCGCTATCTTAGTTCCAAAACGGTAGCTGCCCAAAAAGAAGCTAAAAAAGATGGCAATAGTGAACGCACATTTCTTGGCTTATTAAAACAAAACCGCCAAGCTTTGTTAAAAGGGCTAGGTGAGACCCTTTACTTAACGATCGTCGGGATCATCTGTGCAACGATCTTTGGGGTGATCATCGGTTTACTTGGGATCTTGCCTAATAAATTTGCCCAAGGTCTCTCCACCACTATTATCTATATTTTCCGTGGGTTACCACTACTAGTCCTAGCTTTGTTCATCTATAATGGACTTCCATCGCTTACTGGGGTCAAGATCCCGGCCTTTGTCGCTGGGGTGATCACCTTGATGTTAAATGAAGGTGCCTACACTGCCGCTTTTGTTAAAGGTGGGATCGAAGCCGTTGACAAGGGACAAATGGAGGCCGCCCGTTCATTAGGGCTTCCATTTGGTACCGCAATGCGTAAAGTTATCTTGCCCCAAGGACTCAAGATCATGGTGCCATCCTTTGTCAACCAGTTCATCATTACCTTAAAGGACACCTCGATCCTTTCGATCATTGGTATCTTGGAATTGACTCAGACTGGTAAGATCATCATCGCTCGTAACCTTGAAGGCTTCAAAGTTTGGACGATCATCGCTTTGATCTACCTCATCATCATCACACTTTTGACTTGGTTATCAAATTACGTTCAAAAGAAAATGAAATAATGAGTAACACAAAATATGTTGCTTAGTAAATAGCGCGAGCTCCACCATGATGTTGGTGGGACCCGCGCTATTTATACGGCATTAAATTTTTAGTCTGTCAGCGTGATCATATTTTGGAGTGGAACATCAAATTCATCTATCGGCCACTGAGCCGTTGGATAAGCCATTGCTGGCGCTACCAAAGATACAGTATTTCCTGGGAAATTTTTTAAATAGCGATCATAGTAGCCACCACCAAAACCTAAACGGATCTTGCTGTCTAAAGCGTAGGCTATCCCCGGAACGATCAAAAGATCTATGTCAGTTTGAATTTTTTTAGCATCATATCTAGGTTCTAAGACACCAAACTTACTCATCTCAAGCTCTTTTTTTGTATCCGCTGGTAAAAAGACCATCTGGCGTCCCGGCAACGTGCGCGGATAAAAAACTTTTTTCCCCTCACGCTTAGCCTGAATACTTATCAACTCAGTCGGTACTTCAATTTCACCTGCTAGCGTTAGTCCGACTGTCTGTGCTTGTTGCCACATGTCTGTAGCAAATAATTTTTCGGCTAACTTGCTTCCAGAGGCGTTAGTTTCTAGTGTTGCATTCGCCAATTTTTCTAATTGTCGTTTCCGAAATTCTATTTTAGTCTGCATTATTCTCCCCCCTCATCTCAAGCATAAGCACACAATACAAAAAAAGCAACCGTCAAGAACTGACGGTTGCTTAAGTGTGTTATTTCATTGTTTAGAAGGAATTTTAGTCTTTTGCTTTCGTTTCATTAGCATCGTCTTTACGTTCTGCGATAACTAAAGCTCCATCTTTCATATCTGCTTCTAAATGCTTAACATCAATGTTGTCCAAGTAGAAGTCAGTTACTTTATCACGAATTTGTTGTTCGATGACACGCCGCAATGGACGAGCCCCCATAGCTTCATCGTAACCTTGTTCGATCAAGAATTCCTTAGCAGGTTCAGAAACTTCTAAGTCTAAGCCCTTCTTAGCCAAGTTACGATTTACGTCAGCCAACATCAAGTCAACGATATGGTGTAAGTCTTCCTTGGTCAAGTGTGAGAATTCGATGACTGCGTTGAAACGGTTCAAGAATTCAGGTCTGAAGTATGGAGCTAACTTCTTCATGATCTCTTCGTCTTTGTCTTCATCGCCTGTCAATGCTTCATTACCAAAGCCAGCGTTTGAAGTTGCGATGATCACTGTGTTCTTGAAGTTGACCGTATTACCTTGACCATCTGTCAAACGGCCATCATCAAGTACTTGTAATAACAAGGTGATAACTTGAGGATCAGCCTTTTCGATCTCATCTAACAAAACGATCGAGTATGGTTGACGACGAACACGTTCCGTCAAAGTATTGCTGTTATCATCATAGCCAACATAGCCTGCTGTTGTCCCGATCAATTTAGAAACAGCTGTCCGATCTGAGTATTCAGACATATCTAAGCGGATGATCGCATCTTTATTGCCAAACATGTCATAAGCTAATTGTTTAGCTAATTCAGTCTTACCAACACCTGTAGGTCCAACGAATAAGAAGGAACCAATTGGACGGTTGCCATCATCAAAGCCTGCACGGTTACGACGGATAGCACGTGAAACAGCTTCAACGGCTTCGTCTTGACCGATAACTTTGCCCTTCAAGCGACTTTCGATGTTGCGTAAGCGTTCGATATCACTTGCACCCATTTTAGATACAGGAATACCTGTTAAACGTTCAACGGATTGAGCAACATCATCAACTGTTGCTGTAACTTTTTGGGCTTCCGAATTGCTGTTTAATTTTGCTTCTAATTCATCGATCTTAGCTTTAACATTCAAAGCTTCTTCGTAGTCTTCTTTATCAGCAGCAGCTTGTTGTTCATCTTTAGCTTTCTTGATCTCAGCTTCGATCTGCTTAGCATCTGTAACTGTATGTTGTGAGGCTAAGTGAGCAGCCGTCATATCTACTAAGTCGATCGCCTTATCAGGTAATGTCCGTTGTGGGATATATTGGACTGATAAGTCAACCGCTGCTTTCAAAACATCGTCTGGTAAGACAACATTGTGATGATCTTCGTAAAGTTTACGAATACCTTCCAAGATCTTGAAGGTATCTTCTGGTGTTGGTTCATTAACGACAACTTCATTGAAACGCCGTGCTAAAGCAGCATTTTTCAAAATAGTGTTACGGTATTCATCTTGTGTCGTTGCACCGATAACTGAAATTTCACCACGAGACAATGCAGGTTTCAAAATATCAGCTAAACCTTTCGAGCCACTATCGCCACCGGTCGAACCAGCACCCAAAATTTGGTGGATCTCATCAAAGAACAAGATGATGTTGCCAGCTTCTTTGACTTCGTTGACCAAGTTTTGGATGTTTTCTTCAAAACTACCACGATATTGAGTCCCAGCTTCAAGTGAAGAAATATCAATGCTTACGATCTCTTTATTCTTGATCGCAGCTGGTACATCGCCGTTTACGATCGCTTGGGCTAAGCCTTCAACAACAGCCGTCTTACCAACACCAGCATCCCCAACTAAAACAGGATTGTTCTTTGTCCGGCGAGCCAAGATCTCAGCGGCTTCTTGGATCTCTTTTTTACGTCCAATAACTGGATCTAACTTACCTTCACGTGCATCTTGTGTCAAATTACGACCAAGCTTTTGCAAAACACTACCTTCTTGTTGGCCAGCTTGTTGTTGCATTGCAGCTTGTTGTTGAGCTTGATTTGGCAAGCGACCTGTTTGACGATATTGTCTGAATTCTTCAGGTGTAACTTCATGACCATTGATCATATAACGGCTACTTTCTGAACTTAAACCATTGTTACCCCATAATTGATTAAAGATGTCGTCCATGTCTCCAAATGGATCTGTATATCTAGCCATAAATAATCCCTCGCTTTTTTTACTTAAATAATTTTTTAGATTTATAACGCTTGTAATATACAACTTATAATTTTGCATTGCAAACAAAAACACTTGTCTGCCGAAAAAAGCCCAAGTGGTCAACCAGAGCTTTTTGGATCATAAATCGTAATACTACATTACTTCCAATTCATATAGTTTTCTTCGAGCTCTTGCAAAACTTGCCACATCGTTGCATGTTGCGCCCTAGCTAAGGCATCAAGATCACGCAAGTTTAGGGAAGTTGCACGAGTTTGTTGTTTGTTGAACGATTTATGAAGGGTCGTATAACCATAACCCGACCTCTTGGATACCTCATAAATAGTCAATTCCTTTTCACGTAGGTAACCTTTGATGTCGATCTCCATTGGTCCTCACCTCCACAAAAATAATTATACCACATTCGTGATACTTTACAAGTGTAAAATACCACAAATGTGAAATATTTTTTTAAACTTTATTTTTTAAGCAATAAGTCTAAAAAAATAACCCCTACCACATAGTAGGAGTTAGGCAAATTTATTTAGATCACAGGACGGGGACAAAATTTTGGCATCAATTCGTCAAAATCATATTCTTCCAAAGCTGCCAAGCCTTCTTTTGTAACATCAAAATAAGCTGTCAAACCTTGGGCGATCATCAAGTTGACTTCTTTTTCAGGATCAAATTGCACAACGATCACTGGTGTCTTGGTCGCATAAGCATAACCGATCTCAAAGGCTGTTCCTGAGTCCGGTTCGTTTTCTTTAGTCTCTTCTAATTTGTAGTCCACGATCGCTACGACTACATCGCTCGCATCGATCTGGTTAGTATCAAGGCCAAAAGTAGCTTTTTGCCACTCAAAGCTGCCAAATTCAGCTGCTTTATATTCATGTTCATGAGGAATAAAGATATTTTTGGGATCGATCGTTTTATTATTGCTCAAAGCAGCTTTAACTTTAGCGATCCGTTCTTTTTGAGCTGGACTAAAAAATGGTGATGCAAGATATACAGATTTCATTTTGGAGCCTCCTAAGATAAGTATATTTTCAGTATACGTGACTAAAATCAGTAAAAGCAAGTTATATTATCAGATCATCTTCAACAAGCCTTCCCACAACATGTTGTGGTTAATTTTAAAAAAACACAAGATACGCTTTATTTTTGATCGATTTCCGAGTATGATTGTAGAGGTACTTAAATAATTTAACACTAACCAGATCTTATAGGAAAGGATGCTTCAATCATTTTGATCACACTATCAGGAATCATCGGCTCTGGGAAGTCGAGTTTAACCGAAATTTTAGCTCAAGAATTAGGCACTAAAGCATATTACGAACCCGTCAAAGATAATCCCGTTTTACCTATCTTCTACAAGGGTAACGAGATCGCTGCTAAAAAGCGTGCTGCTGGCGATAAAGATGCAACTAACCCATATGCCTATCTCTTGCAAACATTCTTCTTAAACCGCCGTTTTGCGATGATCAAGGCTGCTATGCAAGAAGACAACAACATCTTGGACCGCTCGATCTACGAAGACGAGATCTTCATGAAGATGAACACCGAAATGGGCAACGCAACTGAAGTCGAATACGACATCTACAAGAGCTTACTTTCAAATATGATGGAAGAACTACCATTTGCATCCCATAAGAAGTCACCTGATTTGATGATCACGATCAAAGTGTCCTACGATACAATGTTAAAACGGATCGAAAAACGCGGTCGTGATTATGAACTAGTCGAACGTGACCCTTCCTTAGTTGAATACTACCAACGTCTTTTACGTCATTACGATGTTTGGATGGAAGAATACGATTCTTCGCCACTTTTGATCATCGATGGCGACAAATACGATTTTGTTAGCAGTGTGGCTGATCGGATCGCAGTCTTAGAACAAATCGAAGAAAAGCTTTACGAACTAAACAAGATCAGTAAAGAACAACTTGCCGACCTGAAGAAACAACATCTTGAATTATTAAATGAAGTTGGGTGATAATAGAGCTGAGAGTCCCTTCTCAGCTCTATTTTTTATGAAAGAAGGTTTTGTTATATGGAAAAAACTGAACGTAAAGATCTCAAAAAGACACTTTGGGTCGGCCTTTCCTGCTTAATAGCATTTAATATTGCTATTTTAGTAGCACTTAGCATCTTAAATCCAGAAAATCCCGATGAAAGTGGCGTCCCATACTTTTTTGCAGTTGCAGCCGAATTGTTCATTATCTTTGTTGCCACAAATAAAAAGACTCAACGCCAACTTTTTGATGTTTATCGCCAACCAACTGCCCACAAAATTTTTCAATGGGTCTGCTTTTTGGGTCTGACACAGATCATTTTCAGCTACAACAGTGCCTTGATCGAGATGCTCTTAAACTTCTTTCATCTGAGTGCTCAAAGCCAAGAAGAAAGTGCTACTGGAGCTAATGAAACGCTCTCGATGTTTATCTATGGTTCATTTCTAGCCCCGTTTGGAGAAGAGATCTTATTTCGCGGTTTTCTTTTGCAAAACTTCAAACGCTATGGTGTTCGTTTTGCAATTATTTTTTCAGCTATTTTATTTGGCATCTACCATGGTAACATCGTCCAGACACCCTTCGCCTTCATTTTAGGACTTTTGCTCGGTTATATTACTGTGAGTTACGGTCTCAAATATGCGATCGCTGTGCATATCTTTAATAATATGATCCTAGCTGATTTTTTAGACCGTTTTTTACAGTTATCCTCAGAAAATACTGCCACAACTATCAGCACCATTATCATGGGAAGTTTAGCACTCGGGGGACTTTATTATTTATATCGTTTTTGGCATACACAACGTCAAAAATTATTTGCACCGATCGACTATTCCGTCATAAGAAACGCTTTGTTCAATCTTCCTTTCATGATCTTACTTGTGATCTGCTTATTAGAAATGCTAGCTGGCTTGACTCCGCTTCACTAAGGGATATCGCTTGCAGATTTTTAAGCCAAGGGAGTATCATTAAATAAAGAGATAAAGGTAAGGTGATGCATGATGGCACTTAATTATGAACGTGTATTAGTAGCGATCGATGGTTCTAAGGGTTCTGATGTAGCGTTAGAAACTGCGATCGATGTAACTAAAAGAAATGAGGCTCATTTAGACATTTTGCGTGTCTTAGACCTTAATTCACTCGAATACGGTGGCGCCGGGATCGCTTTAGATGGGGAACAGATCTATCGCATCGAACAAGAAAACGAAGCTTATTTACTCAAATTACGTGAAGAACTCATTGAAAAGCACGGTTTTAAGTCCGATCAGGTCAATGTCCACATTCGTTTTGGTAATCCTAAGATCGTGATCACCGAAGATTTCCAACCTGAATACAACATTGATATGATCATTGTTGGTTCGACTGGTAAGAGCTTCTTACACCGCATCGTAACTGGTTCTGTTGCTTCTCATGTGACCCGAACAGCTAAATGTGATGTATTAGTGGCTCGCTCCACTGAGGAAAACTTGAAATGATCATTTAAGACCTTGAAACGACTCAAGGTCTTATTTTTTGTACACAAAGAGGCAGGCATATTTCAAATCACTTGAAATAGCCTGCCTCTTTTAAGCTGAGTAAGTCTCAACTTAAGGTCAACGTTTATTCTTCTTCACGTTTCTTCTTACTTTTCAAAGCACCTAAACCTGCAAGTCCTGCCAAGCCAGTTAAGGCTGCTCCAAGCGCTTTAGCCTTTTGATCGTCTGAATCACCTGTTTGTGGCAACTCAGTCTTAGCTGTACTTGGTGGTGTTTGCTTGTTAGTTGTTGGGGTCGCCATTGGCGCCTCTGTTTTTTGACTTGGAGTGCTTGTTGTTTGTCCACCAGCAGTTGCTTTAGCTTTGACGGTGATCGTTGTTTCAACGATGTCGACCGAGCCGTCTGGATACGTTACTTTGACTAACGCTTTGAACGTGCCTACTTTAGACGTATCTGGCATTTCGACCCATTCGACTTTAGTACCGGCCGGCAGATCGCCTAAGTTTGCGATCGCATCTTTAGCATCTGGTACTTGACCTTGAATAACTTCGATCGGCTTGGTGATCGGTTCGTTCTTATCGGCATCAGTCTTGTTATCTGTGACCGTGATCTTCACTGTGATCTCATCAGTCGAGCCATCTGGGTACGTCACGATGATCGTGCCTTCCTTTTCGCCTGGTGTAGTCGTATCCACTGGCATCTTCCATTCAAATTTCGTGCCTGGTGGAAGGTCGCCCTTATTGGCAATTCCGTCTCCTGGGGCTGGTGTACCACCCACTGGCGTCATGATATCTTTACCTGCTGGATCATACAGATCTGCATCAGTACCAACTTTGACCTTCACTGTCACTTCTTCACTCGAACCGTCTGGATATGTTACAACGATCGTACCTTCTTTTTCACCTGGTGTCGTTGTATCTACCGGCG
>NZ_BCVJ01000048.1 GCF_001591685.1 Ligilactobacillus murinus DSM 20452 = NBRC 14221
TTAATGAGCTACTTGCACTTTGCGACTGGCTTGTGCTCAACGAACTACTTGCACTTTGCGATTGGTTTGTGCTCAATGAGCTACTTACACTTTGCGATTGGTTTGTGCTCAATGAGCTACTTACACTTTGCGATTGGCTTATGCTCAATGAACTACTTGCGCTTTGCGATTGACTGATACTTGTACTTTCAGACGCTGAGTTGTACAATCCAACATCAATATTCGTCAAATTACTACCATTGATAGTCACATTAGCATTTCCGGAAGTGTTGAAATAGGAATTCCCTACAACTGTGTAACCTGCTGGTGGAATTACCGTTATCGTATAGTTACCACTAATTCGTTCAGTAAATGTATAACCACCATTTGCATCAGTTGTTGTCCGTGCTACCTCATTACCGTTACTGTTCTTTAAAACAACTGTAACACCTGATTTAACTTGCTCCCCAACATTTTTGATGCCGTTTCGATCAGTATCTTCATAAACTGTTCCACTGATCGAATAGGTAGCTTTTGGTAAAGCAGAATCTTTGATCCCACCAAGATACAAACCAGAAACTGCGGAAGTTGTTTCTGCCCCACTGATATAGGCTGTTTTTAGTTTATCACCTTCTTTGGTATAGCGACCACTTAATTGTGCAGTTCCTGAATCATACATATATTGTGCAGACGAAGCTGTTCTAGGGTTACCAGAAGCTGAAGCACCTACTATTCCGATCTTCAAATTGGCTAGATCAGATACCGAACCAGTGAAAGCTGTATTAAATGTAAATGTGTGTCTTCCGATAGTAAGGGCTCTAGTTGAAACATATTCTGCCCCTTGAGAACTTGCACGAGCTCTATTAGTTGCCCCTTTAGCTAACGATTCTTCTCTAGTAACTTTACGCGTGCTTTGTCTATCAACTTTTACATCAGTTGGAGCACCTAAATTAGGATCTGCATCAGTATTGATCCACAATCCAGTATATGCTCCATAACTTGTCCAGCCTTTTGTTGTCAACACCGAACTAGCATCATAAACGACTGTCCAACTGATTGATTTTGTAGCTGCATCATATACTACAGTAACATTTGTTAGTGTATTAACAAATGTATTGTTACCACCAGACCAGATCCCTTTTGTTCCAATAAAATCAGCTGCCGTAAAGGTCGTCTTAGTCCCATTTGTGACAGATCGCAAACTTGAACCTGTGATCCCTAACTCCGCAAAACTCATCCCTTGCCATTCAAGACGACGCGGTAATATCGAAGTCATACGATAATTCTTAGTTCCGTCAGCTACGGTCGTTACTTCATATGTTTTTTCAGCTGTATTCGAAATCTCGGTACTATTATTTTCAGTACTATTCAATGATAGGCTGTTACTTTCAGTTAAAATTTCAGATTCACTAGTGGAAGTTGTTGATCTGTTTTCATTTGAAGTGCTTTGTATTTTGCTTTCACTTACATTAAATGTTGCTTTACTTTCTTCAGATGTGGACATTGAATCTGAGTTTGAATCGCTACTTACTGTAGTATCTGTACTTTCAGAAGTTGAAGTGCTCATAGTTTCTGAAAGTGACATTGAAGAACTTATACTATTAGAAATGGATCCTGATTCTGATACAGAGATCGAAGTTGATTCTGAGCTTGATACTGAAGCTGAATTTGAAACACTAGTCGTATCAGAAGAACTTGTACTTTCAAGTGTCACTGTCTCGGCGTTAGCAAGTATATCGGCTTGATCTGTTTGCAACTCAAGTGCTTTTTCGACTTGATCAGCTGATACTACGCCTTGAGTAACAAAAACGCCACCAGCCAGTGTCCCAACTGTAGCAGCTCCCTTGATCAACTTTTCAGTTTTAGAATCTAATAGACTGTCATCTTCAACATTATTTTTTTGGAAGATCTCTTGGTCAACAACTACATTTTTATCTGCGATCCCTTTAAATATCTTTGTTAAACCGATATTTGATATGAGGGAACTGACCCATTGCTTCCCCGACTTGTACATTTTGACCCGTGTTTTACGGTCAGTTTCAATATAATTATTCTTATATTTCCTTTCTTTCATATACATTCTCCCAATTTTTAGCAAAAACTTATTTCTATCACTGCATTCTCAGTTTCATTCTATAAAAATTTAGGTTTAATTTTATTGTACAAATCAATAAATATTTGAATAAAAAGTTAAATGTTTATTATTTTAAGTTGTATAATTGAGTATTTTTTGAATAAATAGATGTATTACAATTAAAAAAACAAGGATTAGATAAAGTGCATTTATTTTTATTAATATATAATAATTTAAATATATAAATTTTCGCTAACTCACGCTTCTACTTTTCACCGCTATTTTCCTATAAAAGACTTGCTCTTCTTAACAAATATCCTTATCTTTATATATAGGTAATTATGAACAGTCTGGTCACAGAAAGTTAAAATGTAAGAGACCATTATGACAATCATTTCATCACGAAAGGAAAAGCTATATTTCTCTCTCAAACACGCGCTGTTTGCTTACATTCTATATAGCAGGCTTACTATGAAATTTATCGCTATCGTTGGAACTAATGCTACAAAATCTTATAACCGCAAATTACTACAATTCATGAGCTCACACTTTGCTAACCAAGCACAGATCGAAGTGACAGAGATCAAAGATATCCCTCTTTTTTGTGAAGACTATGAACAAACGCCCCAAAGTGTTTTAGACCTTGCCCAAAAGATCGAAGGCGCAGATGGGGTGATCTTTGGGACCCCTGAATATGATCATGATATCCCGGCTGCTTTAAAATCAGTGATCGAATGGCTCTCATGGAAAGTCCATCCGCTGACTAAGCGCCCCGTTATGATCGTTGGCGCATCTTTAGGTAATCTTGGTACTGTCCAAGCACAAGAAAGTTTACGCCGGATCTTGGATTCCCCTGGCTTAGGTTCATTTGTTTTGCCAGGTTTTCAGTTCCTACTTGGGCGAGCAGAATCTGCTTTTGATGAAAAAGGGAATTTACTTGATCCAGGTACGGTATCCTGGTTAGAACAATGCTTCAACGGTTTTATCCACTACGCAAGCGCACTTGAAAAATTACAAAGTGCTCAAAAAGCACAAATCAAAACGCCTAGCATCTCACATTCACTCGATCCGCAACTAAAAAAGCAAGAAGCCAAAAGTGCCTTCCAAGCACTTGATGAGATCGATACTACTACCGGCGCTTCTGAAACTGCCGATATGAGCTTTGAAGAAGCTAATGGGATCAATTTTGTCCTAGATGACGATACTGAATTCAAGCTCCCAGATGATCCTATCAACACTTTGGAAACTACTACTTCACCTAAAGTCGCACCCGAACCGCCTGTTTTAGTCTATACTGAAGATGCTTTGACCAGCGCTTCCCAAACCGAACCACCAAAAAAATCCGCTCCTATTCCAGCAGTCGATACCACTACAGGAGCTTCTGAAAGCTAATGAAACAACAAGCACAACGTTTTATCCACAAAACTTATCGTGGTTTGGGGACAAATATCTACTTTACGGCTTTTGGTAGTGCCAACTCAAAAGATCTTGATGATAGTTATGCTTTGTTAAAAGCATATGAATCAGCATTGACTGTCAATCAAGACCACTCAGAACTGATGGCTGTTAATCAGGCTGCTGGGATCAGACCCATTTCCGTCAGTGATGCGACTTACCAATTGACAAAACTTGCGGTCCAGACTAGCCAAGAAGATTTTGGTTTTAACGCTTTGATCGGACCATTAGTCAAGTTATGGAAAATCGGTTTTGAGGGGGCCTTGCTTCCACCTAAAGAGGAGATCACTTCACGCTTGGCCTTGATCGATCCCACACAAGTTGAGTTAGATGATAATGAGTTTTCGATCTTTTTAAAGCAAGCAGGAATGCAACTTGATCTCGGAGCGATCGCTAAAGGATATATCGCCGATCGGATCCAAGATCTCTGGGAAGCTAAGGGGATCAGTAGTGGGATGATCAATTTAGGTGGTAATCTCTTATTGAAAGGACAAGCGCCACATCATCCTGATGGTTTATGGCGTATCGGGATCCAAGACCCCTTTACTAAACGTGGAAACGCGATCTTATCAGTTAAGTTTGGCCCTTGCTCTGCTGTTACTAGTGGGATCTATGAACGCCTGTTGAAAACTAAGGGGAAAACTTATCATCACATTTTAGATCCTAAAACAGGTTATCCACATGAGAATAACTTAGCTAGTGTCACAGTCTTAACTAAAAGATCAGTTCAAGCTGAGATCGAAACGACACGCCTCTTCTTTTCTGATGGTCCTAAAAAAGACTGGCCGGTAACAGATGATATTTATGGTGCTATTTTTGTCACCAAAGATAAGAAGATCCAAGTTTGTGGCCTTTCACCAAACCAGGTATCCTTACTTGATGATACTTTTGAATTAGAATTTAAATAAAGAATATACTAGAAAACAGGCTGGATCTCAGCCTGTTTTTTAGTGTTGATAGCCAAAAAAACCGAGCCACTCGCACTTGCGAGCAGCTCGGTTATGATAATACTATTTCTTTTTGCTCTTTAGAGCTTTGCGCTTAGCTTTTTCAAGTTTACGCTGGCGAGCTTTTTCAGCTCGTTTCTTTTCTTCACGTTCACGTTGGATCTTAAACGGATTGTTGATCACAAGTGTTTGAACAACTGAAAAGGCGTTTGTGATCACCCAGTACAATGAAAGGGCTGCGGGCACATTTAACGCGGTAAAGAAGATGATCAGTGGCATCCCATAAGTCATCATCGTTGTCATCATGTTTTGTTCTGGCTGAGCTTTGACACTTAACCAAGATGTTGCAAACGTAAATAACGCTGCTAAAACTGGCAAGATGAAGTATGGGTCACGCCCACCTAATTGCATCCACAAGAAATGCCCTGTCTTCAAAGTTTCTGACCGATAGATCGCTTGATATAAGGCGATCAAGATCGGCATTTGAACTAAGATCGGTAAACATCCAGCTACTGGATTGACCCCAGCTTCGGCATAGAGCTTTTGTTGTTCTTCCCGCATCTTTTGCATGGATTCAACATCTCTATCTGGATATTTAGCTTGCAATTCCTTTAATTTTGGTTGCAATTCACTTGTTTTACGCATGCTGCGCATTTGATAGATCATCAACGGTAAGATCACGATCCGTACGATAATAGTAAAGATCACGATCCCCCAGCCATAATTATGGCCAAAAATGTTGCTCAAGGCTTCGATCGCCCGAATAAAGTTCCATACGATGTAATGATCCCAGATCCCAGTACTTTGGGCATTGACCGGATCAGTACTACAGCCGCTCAAAAAGAGCATTAAACCTAAAACGCTAATAACAGCGGCTAGTCTTTTCCCTTGCTTCATTTGCATTTACCTCACTTTGCAAATTGATCATCCGACAATACTCTTGCCAAGTGCAAGACATGGATCAAATTCTTCTTTGCATCAGCTGTTGAGATCCCAGCAGCACTTGGGCGCGCGATCACGATAAAATCGCAATCTTGTTTTAGCTGCGGCTTTAATTCAGTCAAGCTCTGCCGAATCCGACGCTTGACCCAGTTACGCGCGACAGCATTCCCGATCTTTTTACCGACGGAAATTCCGACGCGAAAATGCTTTTGCTCGGGCTTTTCGATCATGTAGACCACAAACATGCGGTTCGCACATGACTTACCCTGGGTAAAGACTTCTTGGAACTCCGCTTCTTTCTTGACGCGGTATGATTTTTTCATGACCCATCTCCAAATGATTTGAAAAGTCCGCATACACTAAAAAAGACCACTGACGGTCCAGTGGCCTATGCAGACAATACTTTTCTACCTTTACGGCGTCTACGTGCTAACACATTACGACCGTTGCTTGTACTCATGCGTTTACGGAAACCGTGTACGCGTTGGCGATGGCGTTTCTTAGGTTGGTAAGTTCTTTTCACAACAGAACACCTCCTTTTATACAATGTTACTTAATATCCTACAAAAATCGTAGCTTGATGTCAAGTTCAGACTTACTTTGTAATACTACCATATCTTAGCTAAAATTCAAAGTTTTTTTTCAGTTTTCATGACAAAAAAGTGCTACTTTGGCTGTGCTTTTTATGCACATTTTATCCACTTTTACATTTTTTAGCTGTCGATAAAATTTTTACATCCACAGCATAATCCCCAAAATCATCCACAAATCACAGCCTGTAGATTTCTACCTGTCAATTTGTAAATAACCCTATGTGCATAACTCTCGTATCTTTTTAATATCAAGGGTTACAGCTTTTGAACTTTTTTGTGAATAACTTTTTAAAATAATTTATCTATCCACACTTTTTCACAACTTGTGGATAACTTAATTAACACCCTGTGATTTATTTTTTACTTTTTTTACCCAACCTGTGGAAAACATTTTTTTTTAATGCTACAATAGGAGCATGCAAAATTTATCAAAAAGGAGGGATCTTAGTGCTTGATCTTGAAACTTTATGGCAGTATATCCGCGATAAATTCGAAGCTGAATTTTCGCCGATCGCATTTACCACTTGGATCGCATCGGCACAACCACTACAGCTCACCGATAATACTTTAGTCGTTGAAGTGGCCTCTAAATTGCACCAAGACTACTGGAAACAAAATATTATTCCTCAGATCACTTCACTGCTTGCAGATAATCTTTCAACTAAGATCACGATCCTAGTTAAAACGGTCGACGAGCCCAATCCTTTGGCCGAAGCTCAGACCGAACCTAAAGTCAGGTCACTTGAGCCTAAGCTAGCTGTACCTAAAAAAAGCACCCCACTAAATGACAAATATACTTTTGAATCATTTGTGGTCGGTAAAGGCAATCAGTTGGCACATGCAGCTGCACTTGCAGTCGCTGAAGAGCCTGGTGTCTTTTACAATCCGTTGTTCTTTTATGGTGGAGTAGGTTTAGGTAAGACCCACTTGATGCATGCGATCGGACATCAGATGTTAGAAAATAATCCTAACGCCCGTGTCAAATACGTCACTAGCGAATCATTTGCCAATGATTTCATCAACTCGATCAAATCTAAACATCAAGAAGAGTTTCGCCAAGAATATCGTAATGTTGATCTCTTATTAGTTGATGATATCCAATTTTTCTCAGATAAAGTTGGAACGCAAGAGGAATTTTTCCACACATTCAATGCTCTTTACGATGATAAAAAGCAGATCGTTCTTTCTTCAGATCGCCTACCAAACGAGATCCCCAAGCTTCAACAACGCTTAGTCTCGCGTTTCAAATGGGGATTATCTGTTGATATCACCCCACCCGACTTAGAAACGCGGATCGCTATTTTGCGTAACAAAGCTGAAGCCGAACACCTTCAAGTCCCTGACGATACTTTAAGCTATATTGCTGGACAGATCGATTCCAACATCCGTGAATTAGAAGGAGCATTGATGCGGGTCCAAGCTTATGCTAAGCTAAATGGTCAGCCCGTTTCAACGAGCTTAGCCGCAGAAGCTTTACAAAGCTTAAACGGTGCTCCACAAGCCAAAGAACTGTCGATCGCGATGATCCAAGAGAAAGTTGCTAAGTTTTTCCACGTTACTGTGGCTGAACTCAAAGGAAAAAAACGTGTCAAAACGATCGTCATCCCACGCCAGATCGCAATGTATCTCGCGCGTGAATTGACGGAAGCTTCTTTGCCTAAGATCGGACAAGAATTTGGTGGCAAAGATCATACCACGGTCATTCATGCACATGAAAAAATCAGTGAGGCACTCAAAAGCGATGAAGAGCTCAAAAAAGAGGTCGCTAAATTGCGGGCTGAATTACACAGTTAACAACTGCCTGTGAATTAGTGTGGATAAACCCCAATAGTTATCCACAAGTTATCAACAGGTGATTTCATAGATCATCAAAGGTTTTAGGGCTTTTTCCACAGTATAAACAGCCCCTACTATTACTACTAACTTTATTAATAATATATATTTAACAAACAGGAGGAATTTTGCCTTATGAAATTTACGGTACATAGAACAGCTTTCATCCAATACCTAAATGATGTTCAACGTGCTATCTCATCTAAAGCAGCTTTAGAGATCTTGTCTGGGATCAAACTCGATCTTTCTGAAGATGGTTTAACGATGACAGGAAGTAACTCTGATATCTCGATCGAGACCGTGATCTCAATCGCTGATGAAAATGCAGCTTTAAACATTGAAAAAACAGGGAGCGTAGTTTTACCAGCTCGTTTCTTCAATGAGATCGTTAAAAAGTTACCTGAAGACAGCTTGAGTGTCGAAGTAAATGATCGTTTCCAAGCAACGATCAGATCTGGCTCAGCAGAATTTATCATCAATGGTCTCGATCCAGATGATTATCCACATTTACCAGAGATCGATTCACGTGAACAATTGACGTTACCAGGTGATGTATTAAAACAAGTGATCAATCAAACTGTGATCGCAGCTTCTAAGCAAGAAACACGCCCGATCTTGACGGGGATCCATTTAGCGATCAAAGATGGCCAACTTTTAGCGGTAGCAACTGACTCACACCGTTTGAGCCAACGAAAACTTACTTTAAATGGTGATAGTGCTGCCGATTACGATATCATTGTCCCAGGGCAATCAATGAATGAGTTAGCTAAGATGTTAGGTGATCTAAGTGAAGATATCGAGATCCAGATCTCAGAAAATCAGATCCTCTTCATCTTAGGCAATACGTCCTTTTACTCACGTTTACTTGAAGGAAACTATCCTGATACAGAACGCTTGATCCCACAAAACTCAACCACAACGTTAGAGATCAATGCACCTGCTTTCTTACGTGCGATCGAACGTGCTTCGTTACTTTCACACGAAGGACGCAATAACGTGGTCAAATTATCGATGCAAGCTAGTGCGGCCAAAGCAACACTTTACAGCAATTCCCCTGAAGTTGGGAATGTTGAAGAAGAATTGACCTTCAACAAACTTGAAGGAAATGATCTAGACATTTCCTTTAACCCTGACTATATGAAAGATGCTTTGCGTTCCTTTGGACAAAGTGAAGTGACCTTGAACTTTACGATGCCACTGCGTCCCTTTACCTTGGTCCCAAGTGAAGCTCAAGGCGAATTCATCCAATTGATCACCCCAGTTCGAACCGTCTAAAATATTTGTGCTTTAGAGGCCAAAAGCGAGTGGTATTTGACCGCTCGCTTTTTATTTTTCTCTAAAAGGTATAAATGGAATTTAGAACGCATATATTCAATTTCTAGGCCAGTTTTATCGTCTAGGGTGTCATAACACTCAGATAGGTCAAATTAGCTCAGAACGCGTTTAATTGGTTTCCATGATTGTGTTTAGTTTTTAAAAAAGGTATAATTTAATGAGTACTAAAAGGAAAGCGAGGCATTTTTTTGAAAGAAGAAATTCACTTAAAAACACCGCATATCACCTTAGGCCAGTTGCTTAAAATTGCGGATCTAGTTTCTTCTGGCGGGCAGGCAAAGTGGTTCTTACAAGAATACGCTAATGACATTTTAGTCAATGGTGAGCCAGAAAACCGTCGCGGACGCAAGCTTTATCCTGGAGATAGTGTTGAGATCAAAGATCAAGGCAGCTATCTATTGAAAGAAAGCTAGCTAAGACAATGTATTTAGAAGAGCTGGAACTTCGCAATTTCCGTAACTATCAAACGGTAGCGGTCAAATTTTCACCACAGATAAATGTCTTGATCGGGAAAAACGCTCAAGGCAAGACCAACCTGTTAGAGGCGATCTATGTTTTAGCGATGGCGCGTAGTCACCGGACCAATAATGAGCGTGAGTTGATCAGCTTTAAACAAAAAGAGGCATATTTAAGTGGGCGAGTGATGCGTAAGTTAGGTAGCTTACCGTTAGAGATCAGTTTGAGCCGTAAAGGTAAGAAGGCTAAAGTCAATCATCTCGAGCAAGCACGCTTATCTCAGTATATCGGTAATTTGAATGTGATCTTGTTTGCGCCAGAAGATCTCAGCTTAGTCAAGGGGTCACCCGCGATCAGACGACGCTTTATCGATATGGAATTTGGTCAGATCGACCCACGCTACCTCTACAATTTGACGCGGTACCGCACGATCTTAAAGCAACGAAATAATTATCTAAAACAACTCCAGCAAAAAAAAGCGACGGATACGCTCTATTTAGAGGTCTTGTCGGAACAATTAGCTCAATTTGCTGGGGCGATCATTGTGAAACGACTAGAATTTTTAGCGGAACTTGAGCGCTATGCAAAAGAGATCCATGGTCAGATAACACAGGACAAAGAGCAGTTAGCTTTTAGTTATGAAAGTAGTTTGAAAGAATCAAGTCAGGCTACTGAAAATGAAATTACCGAAGCATTAAAAAAAGGTTTTGCAAATTTACAACAAAAAGAAATTTTTCAAGGGACGACCCTTTTAGGCCCACATCGCGATGATGTTGTTTTTAAGATCAATGGACAAAATGTTCAGGTCTATGGTTCGCAGGGACAACAGCGAACGACAGCGTTATCGGTCAAATTGGCAGAGATCGAATTGATGAAAAATAAGACAGGCGAATACCCGATCTTATTGCTTGATGATGTGTTGTCTGAGCTCGATGGAAATCGGCAAACACATTTGTTGAAGACGATCCAAGGGCGCGTCCAGACCTTTTTAACGACACCTGGATTAAATGATATCACCCAACAGTTGATCAAAGAACCAAAGATTTTTCATATTGATGATGGCCAGATCTCTGAAAACTCAGAATTGGCTGAAAATCACATCGACTGGGTTTCAGAAGACGAAAATAAAGTTGTTACATTTTATCCAAAGAATGAAAAATCCAAGAAAGGACAGTCTACATAGAGATGTAGCGGGTACTAAACGTGACAGAAAAAGAAACGCTTGAAGAAGTAAAGGAAGAAAAAGCCAAAGAATATGATGCCAGTCAGATCCAAGTCCTTGAAGGCTTAGAAGCCGTGCGCAAGCGTCCTGGGATGTACATTGGCTCGACTAGCTCACAAGGCCTGCACCACTTAGTATGGGAGATCATCGATAACGGGATCGATGAAGCTTTAGCGGGCTTTGCTGATGAGATCAATGTGATCGTGGAAAAAGATAACAGTATCACGGTCAAAGATAATGGACGTGGGATCCCGGTCGATATCCAAGAAAAGACGGGTCGACCAGCGTTAGAAACCGTCTTTACTGTGCTTCATGCCGGTGGGAAATTCGGCGGTGGCGGTTATAAAGTCTCCGGTGGTCTCCACGGGGTCGGGGCCTCGGTCGTTAACGCCCTTTCCACGAGCTTAGATGTTCAAGTTAGACGCGAAGGGGATACGAATGTCTATGGGATGGACTTTAAACTCGGTAAAGTCGACCATGTGATGGAAGTCGTGGGGCAAAGTCAACCACATGAACACGGGACGACAGTGCATTTCTTGCCTGATCCAGATATCTTTACGGAAACAACTGTCTATGACATCAAAGTTTTGACGACGCGGATCCGTGAGTTGGCCTTTTTGAACAAGGGCTTAAAGATCACGATCGACGATATGCGCCAAGAAGAACCGACCCATGAAGAATTCCACTATGCTGGTGGGATCAAACACTATGTGGAATTCTTAAACAAGGGCAAAGAAGTTCTTTTTGATGAACCGATCTATGTGGAAGGCCAACAAAAAAGCATTACAGTTGAAGTGGCATTACAATACACCGATGATTTCCACTCTAACTTATTGACCTTTACTAACAATATCCACACTTATGAAGGTGGGACTCATGAATCAGGATTCAAGACTGCTTTGACACGTGTTATCAACGATTATGCACGTAAATCTGGTCAGTTAAAGGAAAATGAACCTAACTTGTCTGGTGAAGACGTCCGTGAAGGCTTGACTGCAGTTGTTTCAGTTAAGCATCCTGATCCTCAGTTTGAAGGGCAAACTAAGACTAAATTGGGTAACTCCGATGCTAGAGCGGCGACAGATAAGACATTTTCCGAAGCTTTCAGCAAGTTCATGCTGGAAAATCCAAATGTGGCACGCCGGATCGTGGAAAAAGGGATGTTGGCTGCTAAGGCTCGTGTCGCAGCTAAACGAGCACGTGAAGTTACGCGTAAGAAAAATGGCCTTGAGATCTCTAATTTGCCAGGTAAATTAGCTGATAACACCAGCAAAGACCCTGAGATCTCAGAATTATTCATCGTCGAAGGTGACTCCGCGGGTGGTTCAGCTAAGCAAGGGCGTTCACGTTTGACCCAAGCTATCTTACCGATCCGTGGCAAGATCTTGAATGTGGAAAAAGCTACCTTAGATCGGATCTTGGCCAATGAAGAGATCCGTTCATTATTCACAGCTTTAGGCACAGGTTTTGGGGATGATTTTGATGTGGATAAAGTAAATTACCACAAGTTGATCATCATGACCGATGCCGATGTCGACGGAGCCCATATCAGAACCTTATTGTTGACGTTGTTCTACCGCTTTATGCGTCCAATGATCGAACGAGGCTATGTTTATATTGCACAGCCACCGTTGTATCAAGTGCGCCAAGGCAAAATGATCCGTTATATCGACACTGATGAAGAATTAGAAGAAGTATTAGGTCAATTACCACCAAGTCCAAAACCAGTTATCCAACGTTACAAAGGTTTAGGTGAAATGGATGCTGAACAATTGTGGGAAACTACGATGGATCCAGAGAATCGGCGCTTATTACGGGTCGAATTATCGGATGCGATGGAAGCAAATGAAGTCTTTGAAATGTTGATGGGCGATCAAGTCGGCCCAAGACGTCAATTTATCGAAGAAAATGCAACTTTCGTGGACAATTTGGACGTTTAATAAAAGCAGGAGAATAAGTTCTGCACATAATGCACAGGATAGTGTGAATAAACTGTGTATAAGTTTGAATTTTATGTAAAAAGTAAGAAAAGAAGTGGAGGCACAGGACGTGGTAGAAGTACCTAACAGAATTAGCAATGTTGATTTATCCAAAGTCATGCGGACCTCATTTTTAGATTATGCGATGAGTGTTATCGTTGCGCGCGCTTTGCCTGATGTGCGTGATGGCTTGAAGCCTGTTCACCGCCGGATCTTATACGGTATGAATGAATTAGGTGTGACTCCAGATAAACCATATAAGAAATCAGCCCGGATCGTTGGAGATGTTATGGGTAAGTACCACCCGCATGGGGACTCGGCGATCTATGAATCGATGGTCCGGATGGCGCAAGATTTTAGCTACCGTTATCTCTTAGTTGATGGTCACGGTAACTTTGGTTCGGTCGATGGTGACGGGGCCGCTGCGATGCGTTATACCGAAGCTAGGATGTCTAAGATCACGTTGGAGATGTTGCGTGATATCAACAAAGACACGATCGATTTTCAGCCAAACTATGATGGGACCGAACGTGAACCTGAAGTTTTACCAGCTCGTTTCCCTAACCTATTAGTCAACGGGGCGACCGGGATCGCAGTTGGGATGACAACAAATATTCCACCCCATAACTTGGCTGAAGTTATTTCAGCTTTGCATGTGTTGATGGAAAATCCCGATGCAACGACCGCCGACTTGATGGAAGCTTTACCAGGGCCTGATTTCCCGACTGGTGGGATCGTGATGGGCAAATCTGGGATCAGAAAAGCTTATGAGACTGGGAAAGGCTCAGTTACTTTACGGGCCAAAGTTGAGATCGAAGAATTAAAAAATGGCCGTGAACAGATCATTGTGCATGAGTTACCATACATGGTCAATAAGGCTAAATTGATCGAGCGGATCGCTGAATTAGCTCGAGATAAAAAGATCGAAGGGATCACCGATATCAAGGACGAATCTGACCGTGAAGGGATGCGCATCACGATCGATGTGCGCCGAGATGTCAGTGCTTCGGTCGTATTGAACAATCTATACAAATTGACCTTGATGCAAACGGCATTTAATTTCAACATGTTGGCGATCGTTAATGGGACGCCACGGGTCTTGAGTCTAAAGCAGATCTTGACCTATTACTTGAAACACCAAGAAGAAGTCATTCGTCGGCGAACACAATTTGACTTGAAAAAAGCGCAAGCAAGAGCCCATATCTTAGAAGGTCTCCGGATCGCCTTAGACCATATCGATGCGATCATCAACATCATCCGTAATTCTAAGAGCGGTGATATCGCTAAAGATCGCTTGATGAATGAATATCATTTGAGTGATAAACAAGCCCAAGCGATCTTAGATATGCGTTTAGTTCGTTTGACTGGTCTGGAACGTGAAAAGGTTGAAGCTGAATATCAAAAGACGATGGAAGCGATCGCCGATTATAAAGATATTTTAGCGCACGAAGAACGTATCTATCAGATCATTTATCAAGAATTATTGGAGATCCAAGAGCGCTTTGGCGATGAGCGCCGGACTGAACTTATGGTCGGCGAAGTCTTGAGCATTGAAGATGAAGACTTGATCGAAGAAGAAAATGTCGTGATCACTTTGACGCATAACGGCTATATCAAGCGTTTGCCAACAAGTGATTTTAAAGCACAACGGCGCGGTGGTCGTGGCGTCCAAGGTATGGGCGTGCATGATGATGATTTCATTGAGCACTTGATCACGACTTCGACCCACGATGAATTGTTGTTCTTCACAAATGTGGGTAAAGTTTATCGTATGAAGGGCTATGAAGTCCCAGAATATGGTCGTGCTGCTAAAGGGATCCCTGTGATCAACTTGCTCGACCTTGATAAAGAAGAAAAGATCCAAACAGTGATCAACGTTGAAGCTACGAAGCGTGATGATTCGCACTTCTTATTCTTCACTACGGTCAAAGGTACGGTCAAACGGACTTCCGTGACTGAATTTGGCAATATCAGAAAGAATGGGTTAAAAGCGATCTCGTTACACGATGGCGATGAATTGATCCACGTTTCGATCACAGATGGTGAGCAAAATATCATCATTGCAACTCATGGTGGTTACGCAGTCAGCTTTGCTGAAACAGCTGTCCGCCCAATGGGACGCTCGGCAGCTGGGGTCCGCGGTATCCGCTTGCGTGATGAAGATCATGTCATCGGAGCTTCGATCTTGCGTCCAGACAGTAAAGTCTTTGTCATCTCTGAAAAAGGCTATGGTAAGCAAACCCCGGCTAGCGAATATCCGATCAAAGGCCGTGGTGGTAAGGGTATCAAGACCACAAATATCACTGCTAAAAACGGTAATCTCGCTGGTATGACAACGGTCAATGGAGATGAAGACATCATGGTCATCACTGATAAGGGTGTCATGATCCGCTTTAACCTCGCTAATGTTTCCCAAACTGGTCGGGCCACACTTGGGGTCAAGTTGATCAACTTAGATGATGATGCTACGGTTTCAACAATGGCTAAAGTCGAAGCTGAACCCGTCGAAGAAGAAGAAACGGCTGAAGAATAAAACTGTGGATAATTAAAATTTATTCTAAAAATAATTTATCCACAAAAAAAATCCACGGTACTCTTAAGAGTGCTGTGGATTTTTTTGTCTATAGCTAATTATTTACGGACAACACTGATCCGTTCTTGGATATGGTCACCATTTTGGATCTCATCTGCCATGGCAAGCGCATAATCAGCATAACTGATGATGCTTTCACCACGATCGTTAAGGGTCAATTCTTCACCAGCGAGGATGTATTCACCCGTACGTTTTCCGTCAACTTGGAGATCAACCGCTGGACTGATGAAAGTCCAAGCAACATCATCATGTTTGCGTAATTCGGCTAAGGCATCAGTTTGAGCTTTGGCTAAAGCGTAAAATTCTGCTGGAAAATCTGGAGTATCGACTAACTGAGTCTTGTGTTCTGGATCAACATAGAGGCTACCGGCACCACCAACGATGACAAACCGCTTACCTGTCTTGCCCAAAAGCGAGGTTAGGTGTTTGATAACGTCAACGTGAAGAGGAAGTGTTTCTGGTCTCCAAGTTCCAAACGCAGAAACAACGATCTCAAATTCAGCAAGATCGGCTTTAGTGAGATCAAACAGATCTTTTTT
>NZ_BCVJ01000049.1 GCF_001591685.1 Ligilactobacillus murinus DSM 20452 = NBRC 14221
TTCTACATTTTATATAGCAGAATATTGAATCTATTGAAGTAGATAATTAAAAAGCACTCGACCTGAGCAAGTCGTTAAAAGGCTTATTTTTTATGCAATCGATCTCGTGGAGCGTTCCACGAAAAATAAAAACGATAGGAGAGATCTGCATGGCATTAACAAGAGAGTTTTTAAAAGAACACGGCTTATCTGATGAACAGATCACATCAGTAATGACTGAGCACGGCAAGACTGTTTCAGGTCTAAAAAATGATGTTCAATCACTAACTAGCGAGTGTGATAGCTTAAAAGAATAAGTTACCGATCGTGACAAACAACTTGATGATCTCAAGAAGTCAGCTGGTGATAGCGAAGAACTGCAAAATCAGATCAAGCAACTTCAAGATGATAATAAGGCGGCATCAAAGGATCATGAAACTAAGCTTGCTAAACAGGCTAAAGAATTCAAGATCTAAAACGCTTTGAGAGATGCAAATGCAAAGAATGTCACTACCGTTCAAGCATTGCTGAAAGCAGATGATATTACTGTTGGTGATGATGGCAAGTTGAGTGGCTTTGATTATCAACTTACAATAAAGCGCCACGCTCGATTTTTATTCGAGCGTGGCGCTTTTTTAGTGCAAAAAAATTACCCTCTGACAAATATGTCAGAAGGTAAAACTGGCTGGGCTGATTAGACCCAATACGAGATTAACTCGTGTCCTTACAGTTACATGATAGAGTATTGTTCTAATTATGTCAATATTCTAGTATAATCAAAGACGGTACATAGAAGCTGATTACTTCTAACTCAAGTACCGATTGCGAGGTGATACTCGTGTCCTTACTATTTGACTTAGTATTGGCGATCCTTGTCAATCTAATTTCAGATATCATCTATGACTGGTTGAAAGACCGTCACTAGATGAACGTACCCCGATCGGTTCGCTGGTTGGGGTTGCTTTTTGTTACAAAAAAATTCACCCTCTGATAAAAACAGAGAGTGAATTAGTTCAACTTATAAAGTTTGGGGACAACAGAGAGACAACAACTTTATTTTTAATAGTTATTTGTAATTTTAACTTTGTTGTTATATCAACGCTTTATATTCATACTTTATCATTATTTTATCTATTTAAGCCACTTACCGGACTTGAACCGGTGACCCCCACCTTACCATGGTGGTGCTCTACCTGCTGAGCTAAAATGGCATTGCTCAATACATAAATCAGTATATATGATTGAGCGATTTTGTGCAAGCAAAAAAGGAATAAAATTAAAAAATTTTTGCTACTTAAGCACTAATTCAGTTTTAAGTGTATATAGCTTAGGTGAAAGCTGCCGTAAAAGCGGTGAAGATTCGCCGATCGTTATCAAGGTCAGTTCATGCATTGCACGTGAACAGATCGTATATAAGACCCCAAGCTCAGATAGAGGGAAGGTTTCTTTTGAGATATCGTAAGCGATGACGGCATCAAATTCAAGGCCCTTAGCGAGGTAGATCGGCAAGATAACAACGCCTTTTGGTAGAGCCCGATCTTGATCACCGATCAAAGTTGGCGAAAATTCACGATGAAGCTGTTGGTAAAGCTGTTTAGCTTGTGCAAGGTCTTTAGTGATCAAAGCCACAGTATCATTTGTCGTGAGCTGTTGATGTAAGGATTTGTGCAAGGCTATTAGCCCGTTAGCTTGATCGGGTGAAGCGATGATCTGGGGCAATTTGCCATCACGAGTAAATGAGTTGATCGTAGCGCCATCGGGTAATAAAGCCTTCATAAAGTCGGTGATCTGTGCAGTCGAACGATAACTCGTATTTAGTGAAACAACGTGACTAGAGCGCGGTTTGAGATTTTTTTCAAGTGAAGCTAGCAAAGCTTGGGGTGTTTGGAGCGGATTAAAGAGCGCTTGTTCACTATCACCTAGTAAAGTCAATTTGGCTTGAGGAAAGCAGTGCTTAAGATAGATCAGTTGTGGTAAAGTATAGTCTTGCATCTCATCGACAAAAAGATGTGCGATCCCTTGATTTTGCCCACTCCCTGTCAAAAGATCGCGTAAGTAAAGCAGTGGCGCGCAGTCTTCTAGAGCGATCTTATGAAATTCTAGGCGTTCACTGAATTCAGCGACACTTTCAGGGAGAGTTTGGGCTAAAAAGTGTTGATACTGTGCATAAATGTCTAAGAAATAGTCGTTATAAAGCGCATCATAGACGATCGCAAATTTTTGTTCAACGATCTTGCGCGCTAAATGATCGATCTCATCATCAACGGCTTGGAAACGGCCACGGGTCTTAGTACCCAATAAGTCGTAGTATTGACGATCATCTAAATTATCGATTTTTTCTAAGACCCAGTTGGCTTTGGCTTCTTGTTTTATCCGCCGGTTGAGCCGCTTGATCAAGATATTTTTGGTCTCATGGAAGCGTTGTGCGGGTTTCATCTTCAAGGGAAGTCCTTGATAGATCTCAGTGATCTCTGCTTTCGAAAAGAACACTTGTCCACCATCCAAAGTGATGTCACTAAAGCATAGTTTTGCTGGAGCTAAGTGATCAAGATAGTTTTGGATCATTTCCATGAAACTAGCCGCTTCTTTTTTAGCCCGGATCTTTCTTTGGTCAGCTGTAAGGGTATGCTGTTTTTCATAACGTTCAAAGAGCGTCTCGACTTTTAAGCCTTGGAAACGTTGCGCTAAAAATTCAGCTAGTGTTACTTGGCGCATATTGCGCTCGCCTAAACTAGGCAAAACTTCAGAGATATAGTGGCTAAAGAGCAAGTTAGGCGAAAATAAGACGATCTGATCGGCTGAGAGTTTATCTCGACTATGATAGAGCAAAAAGGCGATCCGTTGTAAGATAGCAGAAGTTTTACCAGAGCCAGCCACACCTTGAACTAATAATAATTCATGTTTGGTATCACGAATGATATCGTTTTGTTCTTTTTGGATCGTGGCCACGATATTTTTCATATATTCATCGTTATGTTCACCTAAGACCTGTTGTAGCATTTCATCGCCAACAGTTTCGTTAGTATCAAACATATTTTTGATCTGGCCTTCAACGATCGTAAATTGGCGTTTCTTTTGTAAAGTCGTTTCCAATTCGCCCATCGGTGTTTCATAAGTAACTTTTCCCAAAGTACCGTTGTAATAAATTGAGGAGATCGGAGCCCGCCAGTCATAGATCAAAAAGTTTTGGTGTTCATCTACAAGAGAAGCTGTCCCAATGTAAAGTGTTTCAGGAGTTGTTTCACCTGGATCAAGGATATCGATCCGCCCAAAGTAAGGCGAGTTCTTGAGTTGCTTAAGTGTCTTGACTTGTTTGGCTAAGATCTTTTCGTTTTCTAAGTTTTTAGCGACCAGTTGCTTTTGTTGCTGAACTTCGGCATTGGTCTCCATTTGATCATCGACTTCGAAAGTATTGATCTTGGCATTTTGACCATAATTTTTTTCGACCAGTGAAGTTTCAAGTTGAGCTTTTTGATACTCGCGTTCGTTTAGCGCAAGTTGGCGCGTGATCTCTTCTTTCACTTGATCAACATGAGCTTGTTCAGCTTTTTTTTCATTATCCAAGCAAATCATCCTTTCTGTATGAAACGTGCAAAAAGCTCCTAAATTCAGCAATTACTAAAATTTAGGAGCGGTCAGGTTATTATAACATGGATCTAGTGCAGATATGTGACAAAAATGACCAATTATGCCGAAAAGAATTTTAACAAGTTTAAAGTTGTTTACAATGAAACTGTTTGTAAGATTTTGGGTTATTGGGTATACTTATAAAAAATAGTTAAGGAGAGTATTTATGAAGCAAAAAAGATTCAAATGGTGGCAGCTCCTATTGGTGGCAGTCATCTTAGTGATGGTGGGGAACTTGGCTTACGGCGCATTGAAAAAAAGTGCACCTGCCACTGAAAATAAGAAATATACAACGGTCAAGGTCAGCCAAGCAGTGCCATTGACTTATTCGGGGAAAGTTGAAGCCGTTAGAAGCCAAGTCTTAGTACCAACGTCAGGTAAAGCGCAAAGTGTGACCGTTCAAAACGGCGACCATGTGGAACAAGGACAAGCGGTGATGACGACTTTTAGCGAATCTTATGAAGAACAAGCAACAGAAGCCCGTCAAGCTTTGGCTAAAGCAAACCGTCAAGTCGGTCAGCAACAACAAGCAGTCGAACAAGCACAAAGACAGTTAGCTCAACTGAGTCGTGACGATGAAGGTTATACTGAAATGCAAAATCAAGTGACGACTGCGCGTAACCAACTTGAAGATGCTCGCGGGGAAGTGACGGATGCGCAAAATAAATTAAATACCCTCAATGGGCGCGTTAATGGCACTGTTAGTGCACCGTTTGCTGGGACAGTGATTGTTGAATACGATAAGACTGGGCAACCAAGTGTGGTGCTATCTTCAGATGAGCTCCAGTTGAGCACCCAACTTTCAGAATATGATTATCCTAAGGTCAAAGTCGGCCAAGAACTCAAAGTAACGGCTCTAGCAACTAAACATGAACAAACGACCCAATTAGGCTACTTAGCTAATACACCTGCGCAAAATAGTAAGGCTAACGATTCCAAATATGAGTTGACCGCTCCATTAGACAGTACGAAATTTATGGCAGGTCAGACACTAAATGTAATGATCACCCAGACAGGAGTGCAAATTCCTAAGACCAGTGTCAAAGATGGTCACGTCTATGTGGTGGAAAATAAAAAAGCTAAGCGGATCGCAGTTACAGGAACGATATCTAATGGAAGTTTTATCGTTAAGAGTGGACTAAGTAAAGGCCAGCGGGTCATTGTCGATCCAGATAAGGGGTTAAAAGATGGAGAAACAGTTGAGACCAATGATTGAGCTAAAAAATATCAATAAGTCATATGTTCAAGGTACAAATAGCTATCATGTGCTCCACGATATCAATTTAACGATCGCGCAAGGTGAATTTTTGGCGATCATGGGCCAATCAGGTTCGGGAAAATCGACTTTGATCAATATTATTGGATTTTTGGATGATCAATTCGAAGGTACTTATTTCTACTATGAACATCCGATCCATGAATATACACGGGCTCAATTTTCCAGTTTGCAAAATCAAAATGTGGGATTTGTCTTTCAAAATTTCAAATTGATCCAAAATATTTCGATCGCAGAAAATGTCGGGCTTCCTTTATTGTATGCTGGACAAAAACGAGCCTATATCAAAGAGCGTGTCCGTGAAGTTTTAAAAGCAGTAGGTTTAGCGGGCTATGAGGATCAATTGCCTAAAAATCTTTCAGGAGGCCAACAACAGCGAGTGTCGATCGCCCGGGCGATCGTGACAAAGCCCAAATTTTTGATCGCAGATGAACCGACTGGTGCTTTGGATAGTGAAACATCTAAGGAGATCATGACTTTATTCAAACAACTAAACCACGATAACGAGACAACGATCATCATTGTGACCCATGATCCTAATGTGGGGGCTCAGGCTGATCGCTTGGTACACATTTTAGACGGACGTTTGACAGAAGATGTAGACCATAAGCCAAAGGGGGATGCTAATGAAGTTCATTGAATTATTAAAGACAGCGTGGCAATCGTTAAAAGTCAACCCCAAGCGTAGTTTCTTGACAATGATCGGGATCATTATCGGGATCGCGGCTGTGATCACGATCATCGCTCTGGGAAATGGGGTCAAAAAGCAGATGATCGATAGCTTTAAGACGACTGGTAGTGGGGAACAGACAACAACGATCGAGTTTATGTCGACTGACCCAAATGCGGTCGGATTTAAGCCAAATGATATTTTAGCGATCGAACAAAACTTCTCGGGCAAAGTCCAAAAAGCTCAGATCGATACTAAAACGACTGGCATCCAAAGCTATGCTCAATTTGGTAATGCCACTGATACGAAAGTCACATTGGGCGTAACGACTAAACCGATCGCTGATTCCTTGATCGTAGAAGGCAAGAACTTTACGCAACAGACCTTTTTACAAGCTAAACCGCAAGTGTTGATCACTAAGGCGTTAGCTAAACATGAATATAAGGATATTGAAAGTGCGATCGGCACACCGGTCTTTATCAATAACACCAATTATATCGTTGCTGGGATCTATCGCCAAAACCAGCTAGCCGAGGCGACTGAGCCAACTGCAGGTGACGTGATCGTTCCTAAAGAGGTTTACTTTGCTAATGGAACAAGTAAGACACAAGGCAATAGTTTGAAATTGACGATCGCTAAAGGGGAAAATGCTTCTAAAGTAACTAATAAAGTCGTTGATTATTTGAAAAAGAATGCGACCGCTAAAGATCAAGGTGAGTATAGTTTCTTTGATCTAGGAAGTATGTTAGAACAACTTTCGAAGGTGATGGATACCTTGACCCTATTCATCAGTGCGATCGCCGGGATCTCTTTATTTATCGCTGGGATCGGGGTCATGAATATGATGTATATCTCAGTTTCTGAACGTACCCAAGAGATCGGGATCAGATTAGCGATCGGAGCCACTCCAAGTAATATCTTGTTGCAGTTTTTACTTGAAGCGATCATGCTGACTGTTAGTGGTGGCTTGATCGGCTTTGGCTTTGGTTGGCTCTTTGCGCATGCGATCGCAAAATTTATACCGGGCAACATCACAGCTGTGGTGACTTTCAATTCATTCTTATTGGCGTTTGGTGTCTCGACCGCAGTTGGAGTCGTTTTTGGACTCTTACCGGCACGCCAAGCAGCTAATAAAAATTTGATCGATATTTTAAGATAAAACTAAAGTGGCGCTTCCTTAGAAATATTGGGAGCGCCACTTTTGGTGGTTATTTTTCTTTTTTACGCAAACCAAGCGAAATGATCAAACCTAAAATAATTAGTGCAATAGTGAAGTAGATTCCATAATGGACCCCAGTCGTAAAGGCGGTAGCGGCTTTACGACTGGGGTCGATACTTTCACCAAAAGTTAAAAGTAAGGTGGCTAAAGCAGTGGCAACTGCCCCCACGATCTGTTGTAAAGTATTCATGATCGTACTTCCATCAGCTGCTTGGGCACCGTTTAAGGCGTTTAAGGCATGGGTTTGTGCCGGTGACATTGCCAAAGGACAACCGATCATCAAAATGACGTGTGCTAAGATAACATAACCGATCGAACTGGTCGTGCTGGTGAAAGCTAACATTACAGCACCGATCAAGGCTAACGTAAAACCGATCTGTACGGGAGTCGTGGCGCCATTTTTATCGTAAAGGCGGCCAGCGATCGCGGAAATGATAGCATTTACGATCCCACCGGGTAACATGATGATCCCAGTCAAAGCAACTGGGAGTAAGAGCCCATTTTGAATGTATTGAGGCAAAAGATACATTGCTGAGAGAATGATCGCAAAATCGATCATGACTAAACTAGCCCCAACACTAAAATCACGTAATTTAAAGATCCGCAGATTTAAGATCGGTTCAGTTAAGGTCAATTGACGCTTGGTGTAGAAAAAGAGCGTAATGATAGCGATCACTAATAATGCTAATACGATCAAAGAGCCAAAGCCAAATTCGGAAGCAAAGCTAACACCCATAACTAAAGTAGAAAAGCCAATGATCGAACCAAATAACGATGGAAAGTCGAGCTTAGGGCGTGTGATCTGACCAACGTTTGGGAGATATCTGATAGCTGCTAGAAGTGCGATCACTAAAAAGGGTACAAAACTCCAAAAGATCCAGTTCCAGCTCAATTTAGCTAAGATCAGTCCGGTCAGGGTCGGGCCTACAGCAGGTGCAAACATGATCACCAATGCACAGATCCCCATAGCAGCTCCTAGTTTGTTAGGAGAAAAGATCTGCATAGCAAGGGTAAACATTAGAGGTAAGATGATACCAGTTGCGATCCCTTGGACCATACGTCCGACCAATAAAAGTGCAAAATTAGGAGCAAGTGCTGAAATAATAGCACCTAAAAGAAAATCACTCAACCCAAAGATCACTAGTTGACGGGTAGAAAACCATTTAGTCAATAAACTCGAAAAAGGTAAAACGATCCCGATCACTAACATATATCCGGTGACGAGCCATTGGGCACTAGCGGTTGAAATATTTAAGGCATAAATGAGTTGGGGTAAGGCGATGTTCAAAGAAGTTTCTGAAAACATTCCCACAAAAGCTCCGACTAAAACGCCGAGCATAGCTAGCATAGGACGTTTTACTGGGACACGTGCTTGTTTACTTGTTGTTTCCAATTGATCGATCCTTTCTCTTATAAAGCGAAAACAGTGATTATCATAGCAAAGTAAACAAGTATTTCGTAAGTGATTTTTTAGTGAAAAAGATAAAAAAATTTAATAAAAAACTCCGAGTCCACCCAATAGGTAAACTCGGATCTAGCTATTTCCAATATTTTTCGATAAAAGCTTGGCGCCCACTAGCTTCTTCTAACTCAAAGCGAGCAGGATCTTTTTTGTAAAAATCTTGATGGTATTCTTCAGCAGGATAAAAAGGTTGAGCATCTTCGATCTGGGTCACGATCGGTTTGTCAAAGCGCCCACTGTTTGCTAAAGCTGTCCGTGATCTTTCGGCGATCTTACGTTGGGTGGCGTCTTTGACGAAGATAACGGGGCGGTAGCTATCACCGCGGTCTTGGAACTGTCCCAGCGCATCAGTTGGATCAGTTTGGTTCCAGTAGATCTCGACTAATTGTTCATATGAAACTACGCTAGGATCAAATTCGATCAAAACGGCTTCGGTATGCCCAGTCGTTTGGGACTTGACTTCTTCATAGGTCGGATCAACAGTATGTCCGCCCGTATAACCGGAAATAACTTTTTTGATGCCAGGATAAGTATCAAATGGTTTTACCATACACCAAAAGCACCCACCGGCAAAAATTGCTGTTTCTGTTTGCATAATAAAAATCACCTTTCTTATATTAGTTTAAAGTTCAACGCGGGCGTCGTTTTCTAGGGGAAAGATTTTTAGTCGTCTTAGCATTGATCGTATTGGTGTCAGGGATAAATGACACATCGGTATCGATCACCCCGAATTTATAGCGCATCATGTCTTCGATATATTCGGCTAAATGATAGCTTTCTAAAACATTCATATTTGCATTGACGATGATCACAACATCAACAGTGACTAAATTCCCATTATAATGTGCTTTTAGTTCATCAACTTCAGTGACCCCCTTGATGTTGTTGATCGCTTCTCGAAAAGTATTTTCTGCTTTAGGATCGAAATAGTCAGCTAGATTCAGGCTACTTTCCATAAAGATCCGCGCCCCCGAATAAAGGATAAAGCAGCCCACTAAGATACTTGTTGCCCCATCGAGCCAACTGATCTGAAATAATAGCGCGCCTGCGATCGAGATCAAGGTACCTAAACTGGTCAAAGCATCGCTCAAACTATCTTGTGCTGAAGCTATCAATGAAGCATTTTGCAATTTATGGCCCCATTTTTTATTGTTATACCAGACTAATAACATGATCACACTAGCGATCCCAGCCCCAATTAAGGCGATCGGTTGTGGAACGACGCGTTTGGCGGGCGAAAATAAGCCCGTGATCCCTTGGATGATAACGCTCAAAGAGATCGCGATCATGACGATCCCGGTCACTAAAGTAAAGATCGTTTCATAACGAAAACGTGTGAATTGGATGCGCTGATCGTTACCTGTTTTGTGTAAGGAAAGTTTAGGTAAAGGAACGACACCTGCGATATCGTCGTCATCAATATCCCGGGCAATATGGATCCCGATCATTAGTAACGAGGTCGAAATGATCCCGGATAAATTGTTGAAAGCATCAGCCCGTAAAGTTTGTGAATGACTGATCGAGGCTAAGATCCACTCGATGATCGAGATCAAAAAATACGCACCAACGTTAAGGCAAAGATGACGCATAGCAGCGTTTAGTTTAGTTAATTCTTTAGCTTGGACTTTTTCCCAATCTTCGTATTCTTGTTTTAAATGTTTATCGACATCGCGCAATCTAGGATCACCTCTTTTTACTTGATTTTTAACTACATTATAATACAGATGAAAAACTACTGGTAGCTATTAGTTTTGTTTAAAGTAAAAAATTGATATATTTAAACCATGAGGTGAGGAAAGGTGACAAAGTTAGATGATATTTTACAGCTATACTCCACAGCAAAAATAAGCGATCATCCAGAACTTACGCCAGAAAGTGTAAGTTTTATGTGCGAAAAAGGATATTTAACTAAAGCAGAACTGACCGAGCGAGAATTAGAATTGTTGCAGGTCATACTAGGAAAACCGGTCAAACACTACGATCCTTGGCAAGCTTTTTTGTGTGGTAGGGGAAAAAGGCCTGTTATTATAAGATAATTTTTCCGAAAACGTACAAGTAGCGACGGGCAAACAGTAAGTGAGCTAAAAGTCGATCTGGCGACTTATAGCTACGAAGTCAAAGAAAATGGGCAAAAAATAACTTTCTAAGATACTTTACAGTTTGGAAAACATCAACTACAATTAAAGTAACCTTCGCTGAACGGTAAGTAGTAGTGAGTCACCTAACAGAGAGGCATCGATTAGCTGAGAAGATGCACGACTTTATGAATTGGATGCCGCGAGAAGACAACTAGATAAGTAAATGAGCGGCATTTTTGCAAGTTAGGTGGCACCACGGTAATTCGTCCTAATATCTTTATGGTATTAGGGCGTTTTTTAGTATCTGACCTGTTTAAACGCTCAGGTTAAGGAAGGAAAATATTATGGCAAAAGATATTATTTTGACGGGGGATCGTCCCACAGGTAAATTGCATATCGGACATTATATCGGTTCGCTAAAAAATCGGGTCGAGATGCAAAATACGGGTAAATATGACACCTTTATCATGATCGCTGATCAACAAGCATTGACGGATAATGCTCGCGATCCAGAAAAAATCAAAAATTCATTGATCGAAGTCGCCTTGGATTATTTGGCAGTAGGTATCGATCCTACTAAATCAACGATCTTTGTGCAATCACAGATCCCTGCTTTAGCAGAATTAAACCTATATTATTTGAATTTAGTTACTGTTTCACGTTTAGAACGCAATCCGACTGTTAAAACAGAGATCGCGCAAAAGAACTTTGAACGCTCGATCCCAGCTGGCTTTTTCACTTATCCTGTGAGTCAAGCAGCTGATATTACTGCATTTAAAGCTAATTTGGTCCCAGTAGGTGATGACCAAGAACCAATGTTGGAACAAACCCGTGAGATCGTACGTAGTTTTAACTCGATCTACGGCAAAGAAGTTTTAGTCGAACCACAAGGTGTCTTTCCACCTAAGGGATCTGGTCGCTTACCAGGGCTTGATGGCAACGCTAAGATGAGTAAATCTTTAGGCAATGCGATCTATTTAGCTGATGATGCAGATACTTTACGCAAAAAAGTAATGTCAATGTACACTGATCCTAACCACATCCACATTGAAGATCCTGGTCAGATCGAAGGTAATATGGTCTTTACGTACTTGGATATTTTTGATCCAGACAAGCAAAAAGTAGCTGAATTAAAAGAACATTACCAAGCTGGTGGTCTTGGGGATGTGAAGATCAAGCGTTATTTAAACGAAGTACTCGAAGCCCAATTAGGACCGATCAGAAAACGTCGGGAAGAATTCGCTAAGGATATCCCTAGTGTTTATGCAATGCTAAAAGAGGGTAGCCAAAAAGCAAATGCGGTAGCAGAACAAACTTTAGCTGAAGTGCGGGCTGCTATTGGCGTCAATTATTTTGATTAATGAAAAAGACTGGCGGGTGTCAGTCTTTTTTTGTGAGAAAAATATTTATATTAATGATTTCTGAGAAAAATGTGATAAGATAAAGGTACTTAAATAAGTCGAGGTGTGGAATTTGAAAAATTTAGTGATGCTTGATTTTGGTTCTAATTCGACGCGCATGTCGATCACACAGATCGCGCCTGATGGTAGTTTCAAGGAGGTCAAACGAGCTAAGGAGATGACGCGTTTAGCTGAAGGGATGGGGCAAAGCGATGGGCAAAAGATCTTGCAACCTCAAGCTATTCAGCGGACCTTAGGTGCATTGTTGAAATTTAAAAAACTTTATCGCGACCTGCCTAACGTGTCAGTTCGTGGGATCGCCACAGCTGCTGTGCGTGAGGCGCAAAACCAAAGCGAATTTTTACAACAAGTCAAGGAAGTTACAAATATTGATGTTGAAGTGCTCTCAGGAAGTTCAGAAGCCTATTATGATTATCTAGCGGTGATCAATACTTTGACTGTCAAAGATTGCGTGATCTGTGATATGGGTGGGGGAAGCTTTGAATTAGTTGTAGTTAAAGATCGAAAAGCCATGAATTATATCAGCATTCCTTATGGGGCTGTCAGTTTGACTGAGAAATTTCATGCGGCTGATAAGATCAGTGCTCGTGATCTTTTTTCTTTTGGTCGCTTTTTAAATTATAAGTTCCATCAGCTCCCTTGGTTAAAGGAAGGAAAAGGTTTGCCTCTAGTTTTATTAGGCGGAGCCAATCGTACTGTTGCGCGCCAAGAGTTATTACGGTCAGGTAAAGATGAATTTAAGCAGATCCACGGGTTGAAATTATCTACGTATATGTTTTTAGAGACATATACAGATTGGCTCGGTAAAGATGTTATGCAAAGAAAAGCTATTTTGGGAAGTGAGGCCCCTAGAGCAGATATCATCATAGGTGGCCTGACGCCGGTTGCTTTTTTGTTGGAATACTTACAGATCCCTGAAGTTATTTTTTCAGAAAGTGGCGTGCGTGAAGGTGTCTTATATTCGATGTTACAAAAATAAAAAACGATCCACTGCTATGAAATTTATGGCAGTGGATCGCTTTTAATTTAAGGTCAGGTCTTTGGTGAAATATTTTTGTGAAAGCTCAGCGATTTTTTCGGTAGAGCGCAACTCATTGATCGCTTTCGTTAAAGTTTCGTTTATCTTGGGATGATCATGAGTGATCAGACTCAAAGACAGGGCTAAGACGTTAGGATCTGAGATGCGATGTAAAACAGCATTTTTTTCAGCCTTAGTAGCTGTGGTCGGGACTTTAGCTAATGTGGGCTCAGCTTTTAAGAGGGCATGGTAGCTGTAGTCGCTTAGGATCCCAGCTGATATTTGTGACTTTTCAAGGGCTTCTAGCAGTTCAGTTGGATCAGCAAAAACGACGGGTTTTAAACCAAGTTCTTTTAGGAGCGCTTGTTGTTGGCCACTTTTTAGCAGACCAACTTTTTTATGCAACATTTTATCTAGTTTTTTTGTCTTAGAATCATGGCGGGTAAAGAGAATATTTTTAGGGTAGAGAAAAGCTTTGGTACTTTGATAACTCTTAGAAAAATTAGCTTTATCACCCAAGATGAAGTCAATCTGCCCATTTTTTAAAGCAGTCTGCATTTTTTCTTGGCTCGAATAAGCTTTGAAGTTTATCTTGGTGTCAGTTACCTCTTCTAATTGATGGGCTAATTCGATAGAAAAGCCTTGCCAATTTTGATCATTTTTATAGCTGTAGGGCTTATCATTTTCCAAGATCCCCATGGTAAAAGAAGAGCGTGCTACAACTACATTTGATCTTAAATTTAGGCAAAATAAGCCTAGGAAAGTGCTAAGCAGTAGTAGGTAGAATTTTTTTTGCTTTGACATTTGAGCCACCTCATGTTTTTTAGAAAATACCTAGTGTTCATGGTTAATATTATAGCAGAATGGTAGCGTTTAAAACATATTAAGGTAAAACTGGCTCAAAAACTTGCTGAAATATTCTGATATATGGTAATTTAACAGCAGGATGAAAGGATTTTAGAAAAAATTAATTATTTTAACTTAAGTTTTGTAGCAATTTATTCTGTGGATCATGAAGGGAGAAAATTATGTCTAAGTCAAACCGCTCGAAGTGGCAGATGGGTGAGCAAAAACAGCGATTTGCGATCAGAAAATTCTCACAGGGAGTTTTTTCTGTTTTAGTTGGGACGATGTTTGTTTTCGGGACTCCTGCAGTTATCAAAGGAGATGAAATAGCAGCTGCTCATATCGGAACAAAGAAAAAAGAACAGTATCAGATCAAATTTCAGCATGTAACTGAGGCTAGTTTAACTTCAGAACAAAGAGCAAAAGTTATTTATGATAATCCACCTAAGACTAAAGTCGGCAGTGATCAAGTCTATTATCTAATTTATCGCCCAGTGGCAACGCAGAATTTGCCACAAACAGGAGAAGGTGCAATGCCTTGGGAACTAGGGGCGTTTGGAGCTAGTGCACTGATCATGGGGCTAGGAATACTTCCGAGCCGAGGACGTAAATATCGCTTTTTGACAGCTATCATTGTGGCTTCGACTGTAGTAGGAGTAGGAAGCTCAGTGGCTAGTGCTAGTCCAAGTTTTGCTGAGTTAAGCAATTATGACCGAGCTTATTTGGTAGCAGAAGATGAAGAGCTACCAGAAATAGCAACACAACATGTTGGTTATCAATATATTGGCTATCTTCTAGTTAGTGATATCAAGCATCATGAAGAGTCAGTACCGACTACACGACCAGTTACAGAAAAATTAGTTCCAAATAGTGATAAAAGATCGAACACTGACTCACCAGTAACTGGAATGGATAAACCAGAAATTCCTGAAGAAACAACACAAACAGTAGTCAAAGAAACCAAGACTGAGCCAGTTAGCTATGAAACACAGTATATAGAAGATCCAAATATGGACAGTGAGACAACCGCGGTCAAAACGCCGGGTCAAGCGGGCGAGCGCACGATCGTGTATGAAGTGACACGTGACGCCACAGGAAAAGAAATAAGTCGCGTAGAAAAGAGCAACACTATAACCAAAGCGCCATTAACAGAAGTGATTGCCCGAGGTACAAAAGTCAAAGAACCAGAAGTAACGGTAAGCGAAGAAAGCCAAGTC
>NZ_BCVJ01000050.1 GCF_001591685.1 Ligilactobacillus murinus DSM 20452 = NBRC 14221
AACAGAACAAAACGAGAGGTGTTTTAGATGACAAGAGTAGTAATTACAGGAATGGGGGCAGTCACCCCGATCGGTAATGATGTGAATGAATATAGTGACAATTTATTTCAGGGCAAATTGGGGATCGCACCGATCACTAAATTTGACGCCACTGAAACTGGAGTCACCAATGCGGGTGAAGTCAAAGATTTTGATGCGACTTTGCGGGTCGGCAAAAAGGCAGCTAAGCGCATGCATCTTTTTTCACAATATGCCGTCGATAGTGCCCTTCAAGCCGTGAAGCAAGCTCAAATCACCTCTGAAAATACCGCTGCTAAAGATCTTGGCGTTATTTTTAGTTCAGGGATCGGGGGCTTGACGACGATCCAAGAACAAGTGATCAAGATGCATGAAAAAGGTCCTAAAAGAGTCTCACCGATGTTTGTTCCGACCGCGATCGTCAATATGGCAGCTGGTAATATCGCTTTGCGGATCGGGGCGAAAAATATTTGTACTTCGGTCGTAACAGCGTGTGCTTCAGGGACCAATGCGATCGGGGAAGCTTACCGTCAGATCAAAGAAGGCCGGGCCAAGGTAATGGTCGCTGGTGGGGCAGAAGCTTCAGTCAATGAGATCGGGATCGCTGTTTTTTTTGCTCTGACCGCTTTATCGACGCAAACTGACCCTAAAAAAGCCTCTATCCCATTTGATAAAGACCGCTCTGGCTTTGTTATGGGTGAGGGCAGTGGTGCTTTAGTTTTGGAAAGTTTAGCTCATGCTAAGGCACGGGGGGCTAAGATCTTAGGTGAGATCGTTGGTTATGGTAGCAATTGTGATGCCTTCCATATGACAGCGCCTGATCCGACAGGTGAAGGGGCGGCAATGGCAATGCAATTAGCACTTGATGAAGCCAAGCTCAAGCCAGCCCAAGTTGATTATATCAATGCTCATGGGACGGCAACTAAAGCAAATGATGCAGCTGAAGCCAAAGCGATCAATTTAGTTTTTGGTGAAGATAGTCGAGTTTTAGTCGGAAGTACCAAGGCGATGACTGGGCATTTATTAGGTGCTGCTGGGGCGATCGAAGCCATTGCGGTAGTTGCTAGCTTACAAAAAGGGCGATTACCTGTTAATATAGGTATGACAGAACAAGATAAAGAGTGTAAAGTTAATGTAGTAACACAGGCTAAAGCCCACCCTGAAAAACTTGAATACGCCTTGAGCAATTCATTAGGTTTTGGGGGCCATAATGCAGTTTTAGCTTTTAGAAAATGGAGTTGAGCGACTTGGACTTTAATGATATTGAAAGATTAATGGATGATTTTAAAAAGTCAGAAATACGTGAGTTAGAGATCACGACTGATGGCTTTCATATCCATTTGAGTAAAAATGAGACCCCATTTTTACCAGTACGTGAAAAAGCCGAACAACCAGCGATCACAGCGGTTGAAGAAGATCTGCCATCGGCAACAAAAGATATTAAGGTTGAAGGAAAGTTCATCAAATCGCCGATGGTCGGTAGTGTTTATCTACAACCTAAACTAGATCAAGAACCTTATGTAACAGTGGGTTCACATGTGCATAAAGGTGATGTGGTCTGCATCATTGAGGCGATGAAGATGATGACTGAGATCAAAAGTGATCAAGAAGGCATTGTGACAGAAGTCTTGGTCGAAAATGAAGATCTGGTTGAATTTGATCAACCGCTGTTTAAAGTAGTGCGAGGTTAGATGATGAAGTTAAGTAGTGCAGAGATCAAAAAGATCTTGCCCCATCGTTACCCGTTGTTGTTGATCGATCGGATCGAAGAATTAGAACCAGGAAAGTCAGCGCGGGCGCTTCGCTGTGTGACAGAGCATGAAGCTTTGTTTGCGGGACAGGAATTGGCTGTTTTACCAGAAACTTTGATCATTGAATCTTTAGCGCAGACAGGGGCCTGTGCGTTGCTGACGTTACCAGAATTTGTTGGTAAGACGGCTTATTTTGGCGGGATCAAAGCAGCAGAATTTATGTGTCCTGTGTACCCAGGGGATGTGTTAGAACTTGAGGTAAAACTTGAAAAGATCAAGAGCAGTATCGGCAGTGGTAAAGCGACCGCCAAAGTGGCTGGTCAAGTAGTTTGCCTAGCTGAATTGACTTTTATGATCGGATAAAAGAGGTAGTTACATGTTTTCTAAAGTATTGGTGGCTAACCGTGGTGAGATCGCGGTCCGCATTATTCGCTCTTTAAAAGAGCTTGGTATCAAATCAGTTGCGATCTACTCGACTGAAGATCGTGAAAGTTTGCATGTCCAACTGGCAGATCAAGCGGTCTGTGTTGGATCGGCTAAACCAAAAGACTCATATTTGAATATGAAAAATATCTTGGCAGCTGCTGTTTTGACAGGTGCTGAAGCGATCCATCCCGGATTTGGCTTCTTATCAGAAAACAGTCGCTTTGTAGAATTGTGTGAGGCTTGTGGGTTAGTTTTTATCGGCCCACGCTCCGAGACGATCGAATTGATGGGAAATAAGGCTAATGCAAGGATCCAAATGCAAAAACATGATATTCCGGTGATCCCGGGTAGCACAGGATTTTTAGAAGATGTTGCTGAGGCTAAGCAGGTCGCTAAAGAGGTCGGTTATCCGATCTTACTGAAGGCAGCGGCAGGTGGTGGTGGTAAAGGAATTCGGCGTGTTGATACAGAAGAAGAACTCGCTAATTCTTTTAATGAAGCTAAACGTGAAGCACAGATGGCCTTTGGAGATGCCCGGATGTATTTGGAAAAGATCATGGAAAATGTTAAACATATCGAAGTCCAGATTTTTCGAGATGATGCCGGAAATACGGTCTATTTTCCTGAACGAGATTGTTCATTGCAAAGAAATAAACAAAAGATGATCGAAGAAAGTCCTTGTGCTTTGATCACTGACGCCCAACGTAAATACTTAGGTGAATTAGCGATCAAAGCAGCTGAAGCGATCGATTATCGTAATACGGGGACGATCGAATTTTTGATGGATCAAGAGCATAAATTTTATTTCATGGAAATGAATACTCGGATCCAAGTGGAACATACTGTCACAGAAATGGTGACCGGTGTTGATCTAGTTAAGGCCCAAGTCAAAGTCGCTTTTGGCCAAGATCTACCCTTTGAGCAAGCTGATATCAAATTACTGGGCACGGCGATCGAATGTCGGATCAATGCTGAAGATCCTGCCAAGAATTTTACCCCTTCTGTTGGCAAGGTCGACTATTTGTATTTTCCTGTGGGCAACTTAGGAATGCGGATCGATTCTGATCTGTATGCCGGGGCTAAGATCTCACCGTATTATGATTCGATGATCGCTAAAGTCATCGTCTTGGGGGAAAATCGCCATGAAGCGATCGAAAAGCTAAAACGTTTATTAAGTGAGATGGTGATCTCTGGCATCAAGACTAACCAGAATTTCTATCTAACTATTTTAGAAGACCAAGGTTTCTTGGATGCAACGTTTAACACTGATTACTTGGAACGTGTTTTATTACCAGAGTGGAAACGAGGGAATGCCGATGAAACTGTTTGATGAGGCCAATACAGTCCAAAATAAACAAGTAAAGGCTAATAAAGCTGCTGAAAAAAAAGTTCCGGCTGGCTTATGGGTCGCTTGCCCTAAATGTGGTTATGAGATCTTTCATCAAGATCTAGGACCATTGCAAGAATGCCCAAAATGTTTTTATGGCTTTAGAATAAAGGCTAAAAAGCGGCTATCGTGGTTGGTCGATGAGTTTGTTCCTTGGGACGAAGACTTAGTGACTGACGATCCGTTGGCTTTTCCTGAGTATGCTGAAAAATTGGCTAAAGCACAAAAGAGCACAGAACTAAATGATTCCGTTTTGACGGGGCTGGCCCAAATCGCAGACCAAAAATTTGCCTTAGGGATCATGGATCCATATTTTATCATGGGCTCTTTAGGCAAGGTCACTGGCGAGAAATTGACGCGTTTATTTGAGCGGGCCACTAAAGAAAAGCTACCTGTCGTCGTCTTTACGGCGTCAGGGGGGGCGCGGATGCAAGAGGGGATCCATGCCTTGATGCAGATGGCTAAAGTCTCAAATGCAGTCGCTAAGCACTCAGAGGCTGGTTTATTGTACATCGCAGTCTTGACCGATCCGACAACTGGTGGGGTCACAGCTAGTTTTGGGATGCAAGGCGATCTGATCTTGGCCGAGCCCCATGCTTTAGTAGGTTTTGCTGGTAAGCGGGTGATCGAACAGACGATGCATCAAAGGATCCCAGCTAATCTGCAAAGTGCTGAAACAGTGTTAAAAAACGGTTTTATCGATGCGATCGTCAAGCGACAAGATCAAAAACAAACTTTGGCACAGTTATTGAGATTCCATCAAAAGGAAGGTGAAGCTAATGGCAAATAGCAAGACGCCAGCTCAGGTAGTAGCTGCAGCTAGATCTCAAGCTAAGATCACCACACCGGAACTTATTGAGCATTTATTTGATGATTTTTTTGAATTACATGGTGATCGTCAAGGGGCCGATGATCCTGCGATCGTAGGTGGCTTAGCCCGCTTTTGTGGCCGACCGCTCACGGTGGTAGCTACTGATAAGGGTAAAACCCCTAAACAACGGGTAGCTAAGCATTTTGGTTCACCTGAACCAGCGGGCTATCGAAAATTATTGCGGTTAGCTAAACAAGCCGAAAAATTTGGGCGACCATTAGTGACATTTGTCAATACAGCCGGCGCTTATCCTGGTCGTAGTGCCGAAGAGCAGGGACAAGGTGAAGCGATCGCGCGCTGTTTGTTGGAACTTGGACGCTTAAAAGTACCGATGATCACGTTTATCTTTGGTGAGGGTGGTAGTGGAGGCGCGCTTGCCATGGCCTGTGGTGATCGAGTTTATATGTTAGAAGATAGCATGTACTCTGTTTTATCACCTGAAGGGTTTGCGTCTATTTTGTGGAAGGATAGTCAGCGAGCCGACGAGGCAGCAAAAGTGATGCAGCTGACCCCTAATGCACTTTTAGAGCATGGTGCGATCGAAGGGGTGATCGCAGAAGATGAAAATGACCATTTGTCGACGATAGAAGCGATCAGGACTGTATTAAAACGCGATCTGGAACTTTTGACCAAAAAAGATCCAACCGCATTGTTAGCTGAGCGGTATGAACGTTTTCGGAAATTTTAAAGTAAGGAAATTATGATCATGGGAGATTTATTAGCAAATAAAACGATTTTGGTAATGGGTGTCGCTAATCGACGCTCGATTGCTTGGGGTTGTGCCCAAATAATGCAAGAGCAAGGCGCTAATTTGATCTACACTTATCAAAATGAGCGCTTAAAAAAAGGTCTACTCAAGTTGGTGGGTGATGAAGCTTCCTTATTTGAGTGTGACGTTGCAGATGACAATAGCATCGCCCAAGCTTTTAATGAGATCAAGCACGATATGGTAAGCTCGATGGGATCGTTCATGCGATCGCTTATGCACCTAAAGCAGAACTTGAAGGTGAGATCACAAATGCGACTCGTGCAGGTTTTCAAACTGCACTTGATGTGTCTGCTTATTCTTTGATCGCTGTTAGCAAGGCGGCGATGGAGTTAGCGCTTTTAAATGATCTCGCCAGTTTGGTAACTTTGACCTATATGGGTTCGACGCGGGCGATCCCAAACTATAATACAATGGGGATCGCCAAAGCAGCCTTAGAATCCAGCGTGCGTTATTTAGCACGTGATCTAGGTAAATTTGGGATCCGTGTCAATGCGATCTCAGCTGGCGCGATCAAAACGTTAGCTGTGACAGGGATCAAGGGGCACTCTGATCTTTTAGAGATCTCCAAGCAACGGACAGTCGATCAAGAGGCAGTGACGATCAGAGAAGTCGGTGGGACCTGTGCCTTTTTGATGAGTGACTTGGCGACTGGTGTAGTTGGCGATGTCATTTATGTAGACAAAGGAGTCCACCTGATCTAATGAAAACACAGTAATACGCTCGCGAGTGATTCGGGGCGTTTTTTTGTGCAAAAGATAAGCAAGCAACGACTACCTTTTCGTATTTCTTTATACTGAATTACTTGTTAAATGTTAGCTAAATTAGTAAAATAAACATAACTATAATCAATCATGAAAGTGGTGCTTACCTTGGCTAAGAAAGAACAAAAAGCATTGTTTGTTATTTTTGGTGGGACTGGCGATCTTGCGCAACGTAAATTGTATCCTGCCTTGTTTGATCTATATAAGCGTGGTTATTTGAAGAAACACTTTGCAGTTATCGGTACAGCAAGACGTCCTTGGTCAAATGGCTATTACCGTGATGTGGTTAGATCATCGATCGATGGGATGGTCAACTCCCAAACTCAGATCGATGAATTTGCGAGCCATTTCTACTACCAATCACATAATGTCAATGATGTTGATCACTATGAGACTTTACGTGTTTTAGCTGATAAGCTAGACCAAGATTATGGCTTAGAAGGCAACCGCTTGTATTATTTAGCGATGTCACCTAGTTTCTTTGGAACGATCTGTAAACATTTGAAATCACAAGGTTTAACTAAAACAACAGGTTATAATCGCGTGATCATCGAAAAACCATTTGGTCATGACTATGCTAGTGCTAAAAAATTAAACGATGAGATCAGTAAATATTTTCCAGAAGAAGCGACCTTTAGGATCGACCACTATCTAGGTAAGGAAATGCTCCAAAATATTATGGCACTTCGCTTTGGCAACAGCATTTTAAGTGCGATCTGGAATAATAAGATGATCAGTAATATCCAAGTGACACTCAGTGAATCATTGGGAGTCGAAGAACGTGGGGGCTATTATGATACAGCCGGTGCTTTGCGGGATATGGTCCAAAACCATATTTTGCAGATCGTTGCGTTACTCGTGATGGATCGCCCGGATTCTTACTGTGCTAAAGATGTCCGGAAGCGAAAAGTTGAAACTTTTGAGGCTTTGAAGATCTATTCACCTAAAGAAGTCGCACAAAATTTTGTGCGGGGTCAATATGGCGAGGGTAAAGATATGGTGGCTTATCGTGAAGAAAGCATGATCGCCCCAGATTCGATGACTGAGACTTTTGTAGCAGGAAAACTTGAAGTCGATAACTGTGATATGGCCGGTGTGCCGATCTATATCCGTACAGGCAAAAGATTAGCTACGAAAGCTACCCGGATCGATATCGTCTTCAAAAAAGATGATGAGTCTTTATTTGGTGGCCAAGGTTTGGCGGATAATACTTTGACGATCAATGTTGAACCTGATACGGGGATCGACTTTACTTTGAATACCAAAAAGATCGGCCAAGAATTTGCAACACGTCAAACTAATATCGGCTATCGTTTGACTAAAGAACAAGTGGCCAAAGTTCCTGAAGCCTATGAACGCTTGATCTTAAATGCATTGCAAGGTAATTCGGTGAATTTTACGCATTGGGATGAATTGGAATATTCTTGGAAATTTGTTGATGCGATCAGAAATGCTTGGGATCAAGAAGACCTACCAGTCGATTATTTCCCAAATTATGCATGCGGGACGATGGGACCACAAGCATCAGATGAATTATTGGCTAAAGCAGGTCACCATTGGATCTTCTAAACAAGTTGAATGATTAAATATTTGGGACCCTGGGATGTTTTAGCTAGGGTCCTATTTATGATGTGAGGAAACTGATGAAACAACGTGATATCATCCATGTGGATATGGATTGTTTTTATGCTTCGATCGAGATGCGCGATGATCCCAAGTTACAAGATAAGCCAGTTGTGATCGCCCGTGATCCGCGCAAAACAGGGGGACATGGAGTTGTGGCAACGGCTAATTATCAGGCCCGTGCTTTCGGGATCCATTCAGCGATGAATGCCCAACAAGCCATAAAACTTTGCCCTAAAGCAGTTTTTGTAACTCCTAATTTTGAAAAATATCGTAAAGTATCGCAGCAGATCCAGGCGATTTTTGCGGAGTTTTCCGATCTAGTTGAACCAATCGCTTTTGATGAGGCTTACTTAGATATTACGGCTGATAAACAAGGGCTTGGCTCAGCGGTCTTAACAGCGCATCGCTTACAGCAAAGGATCTATGATGAAACACAGCTGACGTGTTCGATCGGTATTTCGTACAATAAATTTTTAGCTAAATTAGCCTCAGATTTTTGCAAACCGGTGGGAACGACTGTGGTCAGACCAGAGGAAGTCAAAGCCTTCTTATTTCCATTACCGATCGAAAAATTTCGTGGAGTGGGTAAAAAGACCGCGCCTAAGATGCATGCTTTAGGGATAAAGACGGGTGAAGATCTTTATGCCAGGTCAGAGCGGTACCTAAATGAACATTTTGGTAAGATCGGTACAGTTTTATACCAACGTGTGCGAGGGATCGATGAACGGCTTGTCGAAGTTCGGGAACGCAAATCGATCGGAACGGAGAAGACGTTTATTCGTCCGTTAGTGAGTGAGTCACAAGTCAACGATGAATTTATGCAACTAGCCACACGCTTGGTAAAGGAATTAAATAAAAAGCAAAAGCACGGTAAGACCTTGGTTTTGAAATTGCGGACGGCTTCATTTGAAACAGTCACGAAGCGTTTGACTAAGCAAGAGTATTTTTTAAATGACGTAGCGACCATCGTCTATTATGCCATGCAGTTATTTGAGGAAGTAGCCCCAACAGAATTAGAATTACGTCTGTTAGGTCTGACGATGACGGGGTTAGCCCCACTAGAATTTGAAAACTTGAGTCTACCATTGTTTGAACAAGAGTGAAATAACGTGGTATACTACATTGTTATAGGTATTTAACTACAAAAAAGATAAGGAAACGAAAAATGAAGGTTGAAGAAGAAATCTTAGCACAGATCAAACAGTATGACACGATCATTATCCATCGCCACCAGCGGCCCGATCCAGATGCCTATGGCTCACAATGTGGGTTGGCTGAAATTATTCGTGAGACATTTCCGACCAAGACAGTCTATCAAGTCGGTAAAAATGTCAAAGGCCTAAGTTGGCTCGATACGCCCCAAGAGATCAGCGATGAATGCTATCAAGATGCCTTAGTGATCGTCACTGATACGGCTAATCAACCGCGTGTCGATGATGACCGTTATACTAAAGGTAAGTTTTTGATCAAGATCGACCACCATCCAAATGATGATCCCTATGGTGATATTTGTTGGGTCGATAGTTCAGCTTCTAGTTGTTCGGAGATCATCACGCGTTTGGTGGAAAATTTAGATGGTAAATTAAAGCTAAATGCAAAAGCAGCGCGTTTATTGTATGCAGGGATCGTTGGGGATACGGGACGTTTCATGTATAATGCAACGACACCAGCTACTATGCGGGCGGCAGCTAAATTGATGGAATATGATTTTGATGCTAGTCAAGTGAATCGGATCTTAGATGAAATAACGCCAGAAGTAGCACGGCTATCAGCTTATGTTTTAGAAAACATCAAGTACACTGAACATAATGCGGCTTATGTGGTCTTAGATAATGAGACGCTAGCACGATTCACATTAGAAGATGCTGGAACAGCTTCGATCGTGCCATTGGTGGGTAAGATCTCTTCTGTCGTTTGTTGGACCGTGATCGTGCAACAAAAAGACGAGACCTATCGTTTACGGATCCGTTCTAAGGGGCCTGTGATCAATGAATTGGCCAAAGAATATGCAGGGGGCGGGCATCCCCTAGCTAGCGGTGCGATCTTAAAAAGCTTAGATGAACTCCCAACTTACCTTGCTAAGTTAGATAAGATCGCAGCGACTGCAGAAAAATAGAAATTGAGGATATTATGAATAAGACATTTAAAGATTTTAACTTAAAACCCTTCTTAAATGAAGCGTTGACTGAAATCGATTTTAAAACACCGACTGAAGTGCAACAACGCTTGATCCCAGTGATCAAAAAGGGCAAAAGTGTTGTCGGACAATCGCAAACAGGGAGTGGTAAGACCCATACTTTCTTACTTCCGATCTTTAATGCGATCGATCCAGCTATCCATGAAGTGCAAGCTGTTATTACGACCCCAAGTCGAGAATTGGCTTATCAGATCTATGGTGCTGCTAAGCAATTAGCTAAGCATTCTGAAACTGAGATCTTAGTCCAAAACTATGTCGGTGGGACTGATAAATTACGTCAGATCGAAAAATTAAAGCACCATCAACCACAGATCGTGATCGGGACTCCAGGGCGGATCTTGGATCTGATGCGTTCAAATGCTTTGGATGTGCATAATGCGCATTATTTAGTCGTTGATGAAGCTGATATGACATTAGACTTAGGTTTCTTAAAAGAGACCGATGCGATCGCGTCAGCTTTGCCAAAGGATCTTCAAATGCTGGTCTTTTCAGCAACGATCCCACAAAAGTTAAAACCATTCTTACGAAAATATATGAATGATCCAGTTGTTGAAGTGGTGGAAAACAAAACAGTTATCAGTCCTACGATCGATAATTGGTTACTTTCGACTAAGGGACGCGACAAAAAGCAATTGATCTATCAATTGTTGACGCTGGGCGAACCATATTTGGCATTAGTTTTTGCTAACACCAAAGAACGAGCTGACGAATTGACGACTTATTTGCGTCATCAAGGCTTAAAAGTGGCTAAGATCCATGGGGGTATCCAACCACGGGAACGCAAACGTTTGATGCGTGAGATCCAAAATCTCGAATATCAATATGTGGTTGCGACCGATCTAGCAGCCCGGGGGATCGACATCGAAGGCGTTTCCCATGTGATCAATGATGATCTACCAGAAGATCTTGAATTTTTCGTCCATCGTGTCGGGCGGACTGGGCGTAACAACCTTAAGGGCATAGCGATCACATTGTATGTTCCAAGCGAGGAAGCTCAGATCGAAGAATTAGAAAAGATGGGGGTCACTTTTGTCCCTAAAGCGCTCAAAAATGGGGAGATCGTGGACTCTTATGACCGCAATCGGCGCCAAAAACGTCGGACTAGACAAGAAAGTCTTGATCCTAAGATGATCGGGATGGTCAAAAAGGCTAAAAAGAAGCGCAAACCGGGTTATAAGAATAAGATCAAGCGTGCGTTAAAACGTGATGCACAACAAAAGCGCAAGATCGCACGCCGACAAGAACGTAAAAATCAACGTTCGTAAGCTTGACAAAAGGATGATTTTTGCCTATACTTTGCATTGACTCAGGATATGTCAGTTAGCTGTTTTGCTTCAGCGAGGGTCCGGTGGGTGAAAGGACTTGCAAAAGCTGATTGGTGCTCCCTGAAACTAATATTATTACATGAAAATAACGTGCTCACGTATTTGAGCAGCTGAGAGGTTACGACTAACATCGTTGCAAGCAAGGTGGTACCGCGCCAAGGCGTCCTTGCTAGCAGCGGTGTTTTTTTGCCTTCAGCCCAGAAAGGATCAAAGATGAAAGAATTATCAAGTGCCCAAATTCGGCAAATGTATTTAGATTTCTTTGCACAAAAAGGTCACGATATCATGAAAAGTGCACCTTTAGTTCCTCAAGATGACCCAACTTTACTTTGGATCAACTCTGGGGTCGCTACGATGAAAAAATATTTTGATGGTTCTGTTGTACCTAAGAACCACCGCATGACAAGTTCCCAAAAATCCATCAGAACTAACGATATCGAAAATGTTGGTCGGACTGCGCGCCACCATACATTATTTGAAATGTTAGGTAACTTCTCGATCGGTGATTACTTCAAAAAAGAAGCGATCAATTGGGCATGGGAGTTATTGACGAGTAAAGATTGGTTCGCTTTAGATCCCGAAAAACTTTACATCACGGTTTATCCAAAAGATACCGACGCTAAGAAGATCTGGCTTGAAGCTGGTGTCAAAGAAGATCATATCTACGAAGATGAAGATAACTTCTGGGATATCGGTGAAGGTCCTTCTGGTCCAGACTCTGAGATCTTCTATGATCGTGGTCAAGCGATGAACAACGTGGCTGAAGATGATCCGCAAAACTATCCTGGGGGCGAAAACGAACGTTACCTTGAGATCTGGAATATCGTGTTCTCACAATTCAACCATAAGCCTGATGGAACTTACGAAGAATTGCCACATAAAAACATTGATACGGGGATGGGCTTAGAACGTGTCGTTTCTGTTTTCCAAAACGCTAAGACAAACTTTGAGACTGATCTTTTCATGCCACTTATCAAGGAAACTGAAAAGCTAAGTGGCAAGTATCATTACGGGCAAGACCCTGAAAAAGACATCTCATTTAAGGTCATCGCTGATCATGCGCGCGCTGTGACCTTTGCGATCGGGGACGGTGCTTTACCTTCAAACGAAGGACGCGGCTATGTTATCCGACGTTTGATCCGGCGTGCTGTTATGCATGGTCAAAAACTTGGGATCGACCAAGCATTCTTGTATAAATTAGTACCGATCGTAGGTCAGATCATGGAAGCGGCTTACCCAGAGATCTTGGAACAAGCTGACTACATTCAAAAAGTCATCCGCATGGAAGAAGATCGTTTCAATGAGACCTTAAAAGATGGGGTCGCCTTATTAGATGACTTGATCGACCAAACCAAAGCGGCTGGTCAAACTGAACTTTTGGGGGCAGGTGTCTTCAAACTTTATGATACTTATGGTTTCCCATATGAATTAACGCTTGAATATGCAAGTGATAATGGTCTAGGTGTGGATAAAGCTGGTTTTGATACTGAAATGGAAAAACAACGTGAACGTGCGCGCAACGCTCGTTCTGGGGCTAAATCCATGGGCGTTCAAAATGGTTTATTGACGGATATCACGACTACAAGTGAATATGTCGGTTATAGCGAGTTAAATGCTTTAGGGACCGTCGAAGATATCATTTTAGATGATGCTTTAGTAAATGAAGCACAGGCTGATACGACAGTGCAAGTTATCTTTGATAAGACACCATTTTATGCCGAAATGGGGGGGCAAGTAGCCGATAAAGGTCTAGTCAAAGATGAAGACGGTAATGTGGTCGCTGAAGTGATGGATGTGCAACATGCACCAAATGGTCAAAACATGCATACCTTGAAATTACGTCAAAAATTGGCTAAGGGTATGACGTACCGCTTAGAAGTAAACCGTGAATTCCATAACAAGGTCAAAAAGAACCACACCGCGACCCACTTGTTAGACCAAGCTTTACGTGATGTTTTAGGCGAACATACGCATCAAGCTGGTTCATTGGTGGAACCAACTTACTTGCGCTTTGACTTCACGAACCTTGGAGCAGTCACAGCTGAACAATTGCAACAAGTTGAAGATATCGTTAATGCTAAGATCTGGGCTAATTTACCAGTTGAAACAGTGGTCACTGACCTTGAATCAGCTCAAAAGATGGGTGCGATCGCATTGTTTGGCGATAAATATGGCGATACTGTACGTGTTGTTAAAGCCGGCGACTATTCCATGGAATTCTGTGGTGGTAATCACGTTGATAATACTAACGAACTTGGTCTTTTCAAGATCGTTTCTGAATCCGGTGTCGGTGCTGGGGTGCGGCGGATCGAAGCTGTAACTTCTAAGGAAGCTTTTGAATTCTTAGAACAACGCAATAACTTATTGCAAGAAACAGCCGCTGAAATGAAAGTCGTGCAATTAAAAGAAGTGCCACGTAAGGTCGAAGCTTTACAAGCTCAGATCAAAGAATTAGAACAACAAAAACAAGCACTTGAAGCTAAGTTTGCAAGTCAACAAGCACAAGATATCTTTAAAGATGTTGCTAAAGTCAATGATCATACTTTGATCGCGGCTAAAGTCAACGTTTCTGGGATGGATCAATTGCGGCAATTAGCTGACCAATGGAAAGAAAAAGATCTATCCGAAGTGTTAGTCTTAGCGACAGCACCAGCTAAGGATAAGGTCAACTTGATCGTGGGTGTTTCCGATGCCGGCATCAAAGCAGGTATCAAAGCTGGCGACTTGATCAAAGACATCGCTCCACTTGTTGGTGGTGGCGGTGGTGGTCGCCCTAACTTAGCCCAAGCTGGTGGTAAGAACCCAGCTGGTATCGGTGAAGCTTTAGCTAAAGCCAAGACTTGGTTGGCTGATAAATAATCTAGCGTTAAAAGATCTTAGAAGGTGATTTCTAAGGTCTTTTATTCGTTAGCATGACGTTTAGTTTACAAACATAATCTTTTTGTAATATACAAATTGAGAGATATTCATTGTAGCGTAAGCATTTGTTTAGTAAAATAGAACTGGTAGACAAGATCACGGAGGTGTTTTGAGATGAGTTCGTTGGATAAAACAATGTATTTTAATTTTGATGACGGCAATAAAAAGGATGTACGCGAGACGCTAGAAACTGTTTATGCGGCTTTGGAAGAAAAGGGCTATAACCCGATCAACCAAATAGTGGGCTATCTATTATCAGGTGATCCAGCCTATATTCCGCGGTTAAACGATGCGCGTAATCTGATCAGAAGACATGAACGTGATGAGATAATCGAAGAGTTGGTTCGTTCATATCTCAACAAGGAGGAAACAACTGTTAATTAAAATATAATCAAATGTGATGTAATATCTACAAGAAAGATAAAATGTGAGGTAGATATTATGGCGATATTAAAACCAAAAGAAATGGCTGAAAGATTGGGCGTTACTGTTCTAACCCTACAACGCTAGGATAATAATGGGACTTTAAAAGCTTATCGTACCCCCACTAATCGAAGATATTATACAGAAGAACAATACTTAAAATATATCGGTCGATCAACTAGTAATGATCGTAAGAATGGTGCTTATGCTAGAGTCTCAACATATGGGCAAAAAGATGATTTAAAAAATCAAATTGCTTTTATTAGACAACATGCTAATACTAAAGGCGTTATTCTTGACGAAACAATTACTGATATTGGCAGCGGG
>NZ_BCVJ01000051.1 GCF_001591685.1 Ligilactobacillus murinus DSM 20452 = NBRC 14221
CAAACCGCGTGATATATAATTTTAAAATAATATACTTGTTGAATGAAAACGTTTTTTTAGAAAGAAAAATTTAAAAAGGTGAAAAATATATTATTTTTTATTAATTTGGAATTGCTATATATGTGTAAAGTGTTAAATTTTTTAAGAAAAATTTATTTATATAAATGGAGGGATCAAGATGCTTTCTAAAAATAACCGTGACCTTTTGAGTCAAAAAATGGAACCAAGAAAGCAACGGTTTACGATTAAACGCTTGACTGTAGGAGTGGCTTCAGTTTTAGTTAGCACCTTATTTATGGTACAAGGTGGTGATTCAACGGCTAAAGCAGATGTAAATGAAACGACTAAAGAAGGCGAAACTGTTGAACAAGATAGTAGTTTGACTCAAAATGAGGTTGTATTAAATGCACCAACTTCGACGAATTCTAATACTGAGGAAGTTTCGCCCTTAAATACAAATGAAGCTAATACGTCAGTTATAAATAGTGAAGTATCACAAACAAATGAAGTAGATCAGTATCAAAGGACAAACTGGGATCTTACATCCAAATGGAACAGTAACTAAAGCTGCAGTCGATGAAGTCGTTCTTGTTGGTATCAAACCAAATATTGTTGAAGTAGCAGTCCCATATCATGTAGTCACAGTTGAAGATGCTAAAGACTGACCCAATGGAAGTTCTTGTAGTGGGTAAGGATGAACGCGCGATCACAACGACAAATTATGTTTTAGACGAAAAGACAGGCCTTGTCTCAGTGGCTAATGTTGATAAAGAATTGATCCCTGCTGTTGATCAACAAATCAAAGTTGGTGTAGGGCAAGAAGAAGAGATCCCATATGAAACGCGCTATGTTGCTGATGAGACCCTTGAAAAAGGCGTCAAACTGATAAAAGTAGCGGGACAAATGGGGATACGTCATCCTAATGGAACTGTAACTAAAGAACCAGTCACGGAATTGATCGCCGTTAGTACAATGCCAACAGTAGTAGAAGAACCATTGAGTTTTGAAACGATCTACCAAGATGATCCAACCATGCCAGCAGGGACATTTTGTGTTATCACATCTGGTAAAGAAGGGCTCAAACGACTAGTGACGACTTATGAAGTTGACGAGTTGACTGGTGAACTGATCGAAACGACGACAGAAGAGATAGTTGAACCAGTGGCTGAAGTGATCGCTAAAGGAACAAAGGTCGAAGAAAAAGTCGTTCAAGCAGAACCAGTTGCAGTGCAACCAAAAGAAGCTATGCCACAAAAAGAACAAGTTGTGACTAAAGCACCTGAATTACCACAATTAGGTGATAGTCAAGATGTCACAGCAGCACTATTAGGTAGTTTAGGTATCTTAAGTGCGCTTGGCCTAGTAGCTTTTTGAAAAAAACGGAAGGAAAATAACTGACCTTTCAAGTAATATGTAAGAACTAAAAAAGTTCCATGTCGATAGTTGGATCGCATGGAACTTTTTTAGTGTTCTAAATTCAAACAAGATATCACAAAAATAGTAGTATCTTGTTTGAAATCGAACTATTTGATCAAGCAAGTGGATCTAAAGGATCGAGTTGCTGATTTAAATTTTCGAATTTATATACAGCACGTTCTCCACCGATAAGCTTTGGACGAGAACTTAGGTAAGTTACATGAGCAGAACCGATCTCTTTGATCGAAGTCCTTACGGGGATCTGGACAAATTTGATGTGCATTCCGATCGCAGTATCGCCGATATCGATCCCAGCTTTAGCAGTTACATGCTCGACTTCAACAGGATCAGAGAAGGTCTCAAAAGCAGCCACTTGAGCTGCTCCACCAGCATGAAGACTTGGACAAACAGAGACGATCTCTAGACCATGGTCGAGAGCTACTTGTCGCTCCATTGCTAAAGCCCGATTTAAATGCTCACAACCTTGGACTGCTAGATCTACTCCTTGGGGTAAGATCTCAGTTAAAGTTTGGACGATCGTTCTTCCGATATCCAAGTTTGAATATTTTCCGATAGTTTTCCCTTGGATCTCACTGGTACTGCAACCTAAAACGAAAAGGTCGTGCTCTTTAAGATCAGTTTGAGCTAAAAATTCGGTCATTCCAGTTTTAAGCTGTGTTTTGATCTGGGCTAGAAATTCTTCTTGCATATAAAAGTCCCTACTTTCTAAAATTTCTTACTCTTTAAGTATAATACTTTCTAGCTGACTCTCTCAAAAAAAAGTTTCACAACTACTAGGCAATACATGAATAGGATAAGAACGCGCTCAAAAGGTTTTATGTTGTTTTCAATATATAGTGTGCCTTTTGTGAAACCAAATACAATATATTGTGTTTTGTCGTGGATGGTTATATCATATAAAGTACCAAAGGGAAATTACAATGATTTTGAAGATAGATGATTTTATCAGTTAGTACGTTGCCAAGGGACCATGATAGTTAAATGTCGTGGTTCTTTGCTTTTAACTGATATAGAAGGGACCTGATGACGATGATGGAATTTAAAGAACAGACAAAATATGAATTACCCAAGGTAGTCATCAAAACAGATGGATATGAAGTGCCGTTTGCACTTTATAAATTAGAAGATCTTTTGGCTAAGTTAGATCTAGCTACAAAAAGTGATGCGATCTTGCTCGCTTTACTTACTAAGTTGGACAATAGCCAAACAGTTACTAGTACTGAGATCTATACGAAATTGTGTGAAACATTGAGCGAGCTGGGCTATGAAAAAGCAGCTGACGCTTATATCACAGCTCATAAAGAAGAGGAAATCGAATGGCAAAAACAGACTGACCCAACACTTCGTTTAGGAAGGTTACAGTCAAAAGATCCAAGTTTAGTTCATGAAAATGCTAATAAGGACAGTAATGTTTTTAATACGCAACGTGATCTTACTGCGGGAACAGTAGGGAAGACTTTAGGCTTAAAGATGATGCCAAAGCATGTTGCCAAGGCACATTTAAGAGGAGATATCCATTATCATGATCTGGACTATACTCCTTGGAGCCCGATGACAAATTGCTGTTTGATCGATTTTAAAGAAATGTTGACGAATGGGTTTAAGATCGGAAATGCTGAGGTAGAAAGTCCTCATTCGATCCAAACCGCTACGGCACAAATGTCACAGATCATCGCTAATGTAGCTTCGAGCCAGTATGGCGGTTGCTCAGCTGATCGGATCGATGAAGTTTTAGAACCGTTTGCGTTAAAAAATTATGATAAACATTTGGCTGAAGCAAAGGAGTATATCACAGATACTGATAAACAGGCTGAATTTGCTAAGAAACGGACCAAAAAAGATATTTATGATGCGATGCAAGCACTTGAATATGAGATCAACACACTGTTTTCTTCACAAGGGCAAACACCTTTTACTACATTAGGGTTTGGTTTAGGGACATCATGGATCGCACGTGAGATCCAAAAATCGATCTTAAAGATCAGGATCGGCGGGCTAGGAAAAGAAAAGCGCACCGCGATCTTCCCTAAATTGGTCTTTACGCTCAAAAAAGATCTAAATCTAAAACCAGGTGATCCTAATTATGATATCAAACAGTTAGCTGTTGAGTGTGCTACTAAACGAATGTACCCTGACGTTTTGATGTATGACAAGATCAAGGAATTGACTGGAAGTTTTAAAGCTCCGATGGGATGTCGGTCATTTTTACAGGGCTGGAAAGATGACCAGGGTAAAGAGGTCAATTCTGGTAGAATGAATCTTGGGGTCGTGACGCTCAATTTACCTCGGATCGCTTTAGAAGCTAAAGGCGACAAAGAGCTTTTTTGGCAGATATTTAATGATAAAGTGAGATTGTGCAAAACAGCGCTTGATTTCAAAGTCGCACGTGTTTTAGATGCCCTTCCAGAAAATGCACCGATCCTTTATCAATATGGTGCTTTTGGGCAACGTTTACGCCCAGGGGAAGATGTTAGTCGTTTGTTTAAGGATGAAAGAGCCACAGTTTCGATCGGATATATCGGACTTTATGAAGTCGGCACGGCTTTTTATGGACCAAATTGGGAGCATGATAAAAAGGCGCATGATTTTACACTTACGATCGTCAAACGTTTATCTGAAGCTTGCAAACGTTGGTCAAAAGAAAGTGGCTATCATTTCAGTGTATATTCGACGCCAAGTGAATCATTGACTGATCGCTTTTGTCGGTTAGATACAGAATTATTTGGCAGTGTCAAAGATATCACTGATAAGGAATATTACACCAATAGTTTTCATTATGATGTCAGAAAGCATCCGACACCATTTGAAAAACTCGAATTTGAAATGGATTATCCCAAGTATGCTGCCGGTGGTTTTATCCATTATTGTGAATATCCTAATTTACGCCAAAACCCAAAAGCCTTAGAAGCGGTTTGGGATTTTGCATATGATAAGATCGGTTATCTAGGAACTAATACGCCGATCGATCATTGCTATAAGTGCGGTTTTGAGGGGGAATTCAAAGCTACTGCTCGTGGCTTTGAATGTCCTGATTGTGGTAATCATGACCCTAAGAGCTGTGATTGTGTCAAGCGAACTTGTGGTTATTTAGGAAATCCATTGCAACGCCCGATGGTACATGGACGCCATGAGGAGATAGCTGCTCGTGCTAAAAATATTGCTCCGGGGATGATAGTAGATGGAAAATAACGGACTGATCCGTATTACAGTCGGGGGAGATACAGCTTTTGTAGCAACTGAAACTGTATCTCCAAAATCAAAACACAGATCGCGCGCCACCAATAAACTACGGCGCCCGAAAGACCCCAAGCCAAAAGAGTGGTTAGCTAGTGAGTTGAGTAAACAAAAGATCGCTGATTATAAACCATTTAATTTTGTTGATGGTGAAGGTGTCAGGTGCAGTTTATATGTTAGTGGGTGTAAATTTGCTTGTCCAGGATGTTATAACAAGGTAGCTCAAAATTTTAATTATGGCTTTGATTATACTAAAGAATTAGAAGACCAGATCATTAGCGATCTTTCTCATGACTATGTCCAAGGCTTGACGTTGTTGGGAGGCGAACCTTTTTTAAATACCCAGGTATGTTTGCCCTTAGTTGAGCGGATAAGAAAAGAGTACGGTACATCTAAAGATATTTGGTCGTGGAGTGGTTATACTTTTGAGGAGTTATTGCTTGACTCAAAAGATAAATTGGAGTTATTGTCTAAAATCGATATTTTAGTTGACGGCCGTTTTCAAGAAGAGCTAAAGGACTTAACTTTGCAATTTAGAGGGAGTTCTAACCAACGGATCATTGATGTTCAAAGATCTTTGGCAGCTGGGGAAGTCGTTATTTGGGATAAATTAGAGCGTTGATAGATTCATATATTTAAATCTAAAAAATACTATCTAGTTATATAGTTTATTATAGATCGCATATGTAAAAGTTCGAGTTCTTTGGTAATGTTAAAGTTGTTAGATAATTATTTAGTTAATTAAAAATAGTTTTTGGATTATATCTTATTATAAAATTAACTTTAGAGTTTGTGAATGCGTTTTCTTTTAGCGTCAAGGTGAGTCCTTTGTGTTTAGAATGATTCTAGAAATTTGGAGAAATTCTAGTGATCATTTTTTATAAAAAAGGTATCAATTTTTTAAAATAGGTGTATAATGATGGATGAGGATATATATTGTATGGTTGCACCAGGTTTTATTAAGAAGGGGCGATTTATATGGTTACCTTATACACATCACCAAGTTGCACATCTTGCCGTAAGGCGCGTGCATGGCTTAAAAATCACAACATTTCTTATAGTGAGAGAAATATTTTTTCGGAACCATTGAGTATTGATGAGATCAAGCAGATCTTGAAAATGACTGAAGATGGAACAGAGGAGATCATCTCCAAACGTTCGAAGGCATATCAAGAACTTGATATCAACATCGAGGAAATGCCATTGCAAGAATTACTTGATCTAGTCCAAAAACATCCCGGCCTGTTAAGACGACCAATTATTATGGACGAAAAGCGACTTCAAGTGGGATACAATGAAGATGAGATTCGTCGTTTCCTACCACGGGAAGTACGTGCGCTCGAATTGCGCCGTGCCCGTGAACTTGCAGGTTTCTAAAGTTTGTAATAAGATACATTATAGATTAGACCATTCCAAGTTTTTTGGGTGGTCTTTTTTGATAATTTTTGGTATGATAAAGGTTGCAAATTAAGTGTTTTGCAAGCATTTAAGTAGGAAAGGGAGGATCACAGATGGAAATGGAAAAAGTCAATGAGAATACAATTAGGGTATTGCTCGGAACCGAAGATCTGACTGATCGTGGTATCACCGTCCTTGATCTACTTGGCAATCAAAAAGAGATCGAAAATTTCTTTTTTAGCATTTTAGAAGAGGTCGATAAGGACCACGAATTTCGCGATAATGATGCGGTAACTTTCCAACTGATCCCTAATCAAAATGGATTAGAGCTATTTATTACCAAGGTGGATCCTAAAAAAGCAGAAGCTTCGATGAATTTAGAACGCGATGATTCAAAAGAAAGTGATGCAAACGCCTCGCCGTTAAATATCGCTAATGCCGGGATCGGGAATGATCTAGCCGACTATATCAGAAAACAGATCACCGGTGAAAATGAAAAAATTAGACGCCAAAAGCCTGCTTTAGCCGATGACGGTGACGGAGTATCAGGCTACTTAAAAGAAGACCCAGAAGCACAGTATCGCTATGTGGTAAGCTTTGCTGACTTTGAAGATTTTATCCAATTAGCTAAGGCTTTTAATTATGACAGTACAGTTTCGAATCTCTACCATTTAGGTGGCAAATACTATCTTGAATTGATCTTTTTTGCTGATCAGATGGAAGTGGCTGATGTCAAAGATGCGATGGCTTTAGTTTATGAATATGGGCAAAAAGAGCAGTTTGAATCTGCAGTGATCAAAGAACGTGGCAAGTGTTTGATGGAACATGCGGCACTTGAATTAGCGCGGTATCATTTTAAATAATTACTGATCAAATAGAACAGGCTATCTGTTCTATTTTTTTGCATTAAATTTAGTTGTCTTTGCGTATTTTAGTAGTAAAGGGGGCTTTTAAATGTTATATGCGCTAACGAAAGATTCAAAAATGATCACAGCTCAAGTAGCAACAAAAGAGCAAAAATATTACTGCCCTAGTTGCCATGAACCGGTCATTTTGCGTCAAGGACATTATTATATGGCACATTTCGCGCATTTAAAGCAGGCTTGTGGGGCTTTTAGTGAAGGTGAGACCAGTGAACATTTACGTGGGAAACAGCTATTAGCTACTTTTTTTAGGGCATTTGGAGCGCAAGTTAAACTTGAAGCTTATCTATCGGGGCTAAAGCAACGTCCAGATCTTTTGATCCAGTTACCTGATCACAAACTTTTAGCTTTAGAATATCAATGTGCACCGCTTAGTTTACGTAAATTGCAAAAACGCTCACGTGGCTATCAAAATGCTGGTCTGGCTGAATTATGGATCTTAGGGAATAAGTATAGACTTAAGCACAGTTTGCCACAACAAGTCGCACAATTTATGCGGTGGTCAAAAAATTGTGGCTTTTATTTGATCTATCTCGATCCCAGCAAGGCGTATTTTGAAGTTATTTATGGGATCCAAAAAGCTGATTTTTTGCCACTTAAATATCAATGTTGGCGGACAAATGATGTCAAAAAATTAAAAGCTTTTTTTGCTGATCCACAAAAGATACAATTAAAACATTTATCGACAAGTGAAAGAAACAGACAAAAGCAGGCTTTGGCTAAACAGATATATTATTCGACTGGGGCCATGCGTAAATTGCAACAATTAACATATCAAAAGCGTCTAAAGCTGACGGAGGTGATAGACGATTGTTTGGCGTTGAGTTATGGTTATCCATTGTATCGGACGGCAACTTTATGGTGGCGGACAGAGATATACTGTGCTCATTTTCCAAGACCTAAAATACCGGCTTACGAGCTAGTTTTTGTTGATTTGAAGCCATTTGTTGAGCAGGACATTGATAATTTTTGTAAAGGACTTGCTTTTCTTAAAAAAAATTTCTAAAATTAAGGCACTACCTATAATTAAAGGGGGATTTTGTGATGAGTGAAGTAACACGTCTACCAAAAAGATCAGAGGTGCCACTCGAGCTTACTTGGGATCTGACTAAGATCTTTGCGACTGATGCAGAATTTGAAGAAGCATTTGGGCAAGTTGTTAAAGCAGCTGAAGATTTTGAACAATACAAAGGAACATTAGAAAATGGGGCCCAAGCCTTTTTAGCTGCTCTAACGGCAATGCTTAAGTTGGATCGTCAACTTGAAGTAGTCTATGTCTATGCAAGCATGAAAAATGATGAGGATACTGCTAATGCTAAGTACCAAGCTTTGATGGCACGGGTCCAAAAGTTATTGGCTGATGTTTCAGCTAAATTAGCTTGGTTTCAGCCTGAATTATTAGCTTTAGCACCAGAAAAATTAGCAAGCTATTATCAAGCTGAGCCTAGATTGAATGCCTATAAAACATTAGTCAATGATTGGACTCGACTTCGTGCCCATGTATTGAGTGAAAAAGAAGAAGCGCTATTAGCAGGTGCAAGCGACATCTTAGGCGCTTCGGCTAATGTTTTTGAAGTTTTAAACAATGCTGATCTAAAATTCCCCGTAGTAACTGATGGATCAGGTTCAAAAGTCGAGCTTTCAAATGGAGTCTACGGTAAATTGCTCGAAGCGACCGAGCGCCCAGTTAGACGTGAAGCATTCGAACAGTTATACACTGTATATAAGCAGTTCAGACATACGTTTGCGGCTACCCTGTCTGCACATGTACGTAAGCATAATTTTTCAGCTAAATTACGTAATTATCAAAGTGCCAAGGAAGCTTCACTAGCCCAAAATAATATTCCAGTAGCTGTTTATGATACTTTAGTTAAAACAGTCAATGAAAATTTGGAGCTACTGCATGATTATGTAGCTTTACGTAAGGATATCTTAGGTGTCGATGAGTTGCATATGTATGATATGTATACTCCCTTGACTGGTGAACCGACATTGACGTTTACTTATGAGCAGGCTAAAAAGATGACCTTAGAAGCTTTGAGCGTCTTAGGCGAAGAATATACTACCTATGTAGAGAAGGCTTTTGCTGAACGGTGGATCGATGTTGTTGCTAATGCAGGTAAGCGTTCGGGGGCCTATTCGGGTGGGGCCTATGATACTGCACCATATATTTTATTGAATTGGCAAGATACGCTAGATAATCTCTTTACATTAGTCCATGAGATGGGACACACGATGCACAGCTACTATACACGGACTAATCAACCTTATCAATATGGGGATTATTCGATCTTTGTTGCTGAGATCGCATCAACGACAAACGAAAACTTGTTGACCCAGTATTTGTTAGAGACCCAGACTGATCCTAAGGTACGGGCTTACGTATTGAATCACTATTTAGATGGCTTTAAGGGAACCGTTTATCGGCAAACACAATTTGCTGAATTTGAAGCTTGGATCCATGAGCAAGATGCGTCACAAGTGCCATTAACAGCAGATCTGATGTCAGATTTTTATAGTAAATTAAATCAACGTTACTATGGTGATGCAGTTGAAAATGACCCAGAGATCGCATATGAATGGTCACGGATCCCGCATTTCTACTATAATTTCTATGTCTATCAATATGCAACTGGTTTTGGTGCGGCCTCTACTTTAGCAGAGCGCGTCTTAGATGAAGAGCCTGCGCACACTGAAGCTTATTTGAACTACTTAAAAGCAGGTAGTTCAGCGGCTCCATTAGAAGTAATGAAAAAAGCTGGTGTCGATATGACTGATAGTCAATATTTAGAGAAAGCTTTTGGGATCTTTAAGGAACGTTTGGCCGAATTAAAAGAGCTATTAGCTAAATAAACAATAAAAAAATAAACTTGTTCGACCACAAGGGGCCGAGCAAGTTTATTTTTTTAATGATAATTGGTGGTAAGTTGGATGAAGTTCATTTTTGGTACAAATAAACTCCTTTGCTGCATTACCAAAAATCAATTCTTCTAAACTTGATAACGAAGTACAGTTCTCAACTGAGACCGCACATTCAAGATAGTCTAAATTGTACACCACCATAGATGGTGGCGTATTAACGTTCATTTCAGCAGCTAATCTTTGATCTTCTCGAAAACTTTCAACTGCTAGTTTCGAGCGACGATCGTGTTCAAACATAGCAAGATCTAGTTTACTCTCTTTAGCTGCACGCATGACGACTTCTTCACTGTATTTTTTATGTTCGACATAGAGTTGGCGCTGAACATTGAGCAAGAAATTATGCCCGCGTTTACGCCCTTGAAAAAGGGCAGCTTTGTAATCCAAAACGGCATTATACAAAATCTGGGATACTTTATTGCGCAGTTGTAAAGTATCACCTGAAACATTCATCACAGACATAACCTTGGTCACTGATTGCAAGTTCAAAAGTGGGATAAAACGAATCTGAAACTTTTGTGACGATTCTTCCGCAAGTTTTAAAATGTTTTGTTCTGCTTCGTAGCATTTAGCGCCAAGAGGATTGATAAACAAATACATCTCTAACATGGTGTTTTCCTCCACTTGATCAAATATTCCTTTTTTCTATATTTATACTTTAAGCAAAAAAAATGATTTTTGCAATAAATCTGACTTATTTTGTGCACAAAACCGTTTTCATATGTTAAAATGTAGCTTTAATTTTTTTGAGAATGTAAAAGAACGTTGGTCTATGTTAAACTGATAAAGTATGGAAAGGTGGTGATCTATTTAATGGAAGACGATTGGAGCAATTTTTTAGAGCCTTACGATCAAGCGGTCAATGAGTTAAAACTCAAACTCAGAACTTTGCGGGGGCAATTTAAAAAAAGCGGCAACCGCAGTCCAATTGAATATGTCACCGGCAGAGTCAAACCAATACCAAGTATTTTAGAAAAGATGAAACGGCGCAAGATCCAGCCCAAGCGTTTATCACAGGATATGGAAGATATTGCTGGGATACGGATCATGTGTCAGTTTGTGGAAGATATCTATCGTGTAGTTGAACTTTTACGGAAAAGAAAAGATATGCAGGTGATCGAAGAACGTGATTACATCAAAACGCCTAAGGAAAGTGGCTACCGTTCCTATCATTTAGTGGTCATGTATCCAGTCCAATTGCTGGAGCGTGAGCAACAACTAAAAGTTGAGATCCAGATCAGGACGTTAGCGATGAATTTTTGGGCTACGATCGAACATTCGCTCAACTACAAGTACCAAGGATGTATTCCACCTGAAGTTGCGATGAGACTAGAAACAAGTGCTGAGATCGCTTTTGCACTTGATCAAGAAATGTCTAGTATTAGAGAAGAAGTCAATGAGGCACAAAGATTATTTGAAGATAAGCATACGAGATTAGAGTAACTAATCAAGACACATTCGACCATGGAAGTGAGAATAATGAAAATCGCAATTTTTGCTAATAAACGAGCTAAATCTCAAGCAGTTAAGAAAAAATTATACCAAAAATTTGTGGAACGCCATTTTGTGATCGATGATAAAGAGCCCGATGTTGTAGTGACGATCGGGGGCGATGGCACTTTGCTATCGGCTTTTCATCATTATGAAGATAAATTAGAACAAGTTCGTTTTGTGGGTGTTCATACGGGACACTTAGGTTTTTATACGGATTGGCGTGATGATGAGATCGACGACTTAGTGATCAGTCTGCAGTCGGATAATCGTCAATCTGTCAGTTACCCGTTATTGGAAGTTTCCGTTAAATACGCTGATAGCCCGCGGCGTGAGCGTTATTTAGCATTGAATGAATCGACCTTAAAGCGCAATAGTGCCACTATGGTAACGGATGTGTATATCGGTGGTGAACTTTTTGAGCGCTTTAGAGGTGATGGTTTATGTGTTTCGACTCCAACTGGTTCGACTGCGTATAATAAATCGCTTGGTGGGGCAGTAGTTCACCCTAATCTTGAGGTCTTGCAGATAGCCGAGATCGGTTCGATCAATAATCGAGTTTTTCGGACTTTGAGTGCACCAATGATCGTGGCACCTAATGATTGGATCACCTTTAGACCGGGGAAAGGGAGCGATTTTGTTTTGACCGTTGACTCAGAATCATATCATAATCGTCAGATCTGTGAGATCCAATATAAAGTCTCAAAAAGGCGGATCTATTTTGCTAAATACCGCCACACACATTTTTGGCGCCGAGTTCAAGACGCCTTTATAGGAACTGAAGATGAAAATAGAATGGATTTATAACGAAGAAAATAACTGTCATTTAAAGACATTTTTAAAACAAAAGGGCGTGTCACGACGTTTATCAGCTAAGATCAGACATGAAGGTGGCCAATTATTGGTGAATAACACTTCAGGTCGGATCGTGGATCAAATAAAAAAAGGTGATAAAATAACGATCATTTTACCACCGGAACATCCGCGCAAAGAGGCAGTGATCCCATCATATGTCCCGTTAGATATCGTCTATGAAGATGATCATTATTTGATCGTCAATAAACCAGCACGCTTGACTACGATCCCATCACCACTGACTGAGCAGCGAACTGATTCATTGGTCAATCGGATCGTGGGTTATTACAAATTACGGGGTTACGAGCAGACCGTTGTTCATATTGCAACCAGACTAGACCGTGATACGACTGGATTAGTTTTAGTTGCTAAACATCGATATGCCCATGCTTTGATCGATCAGCAACAACATGCGCATACGATCAAAAAAGAATATCTGGCTTTACTTACGGGTAAACTGACAAACCCACATTTTATAGTAAACTTGCCGATCGGGCGTCAAGAGGGTAGTTTGATCAAGCGGCGAGTAGTAGCAAGCGGTCAGTTTGCCAAAACTCAATATTGGTATAAGAAAAGTGTAGGGCAAGCGACATTGTATCGGATCCAATTACACACGGGACGGACACATCAGATCCGCGTTCACAGTGCTTATTTAAAGCACCCGTTATTAGGCGATCGCTTGTATGATGGCGCCAAAGTTTTGCCTTTGCAACGGCAAGCATTGCATTGTGCCTATCTGCGCTTTTATCATCCTTTTTTAGAAAAAGACGTTGAGTTTACTTGTGAATTACCACGAGATATGCAACAGTATCTAGCAAATAATTAGAAAAGAGGGATGCATATGGCTGAAAATCTGGTAAAAATTCAAAGTGACGAGAAGATCATCCAGTTGCTAAACAGCCAAAAAGCACGGCAATTTAGAGAAAATTATTTGGATCTGCACGTTTATGAACAAGCACAGATCTTTACTGAATTAAATGCACAACAAAGAGCGAGGCTGTATCGCTATCTAACGGCCAAAGAAGTCGGGGATATGTTTGATGCGATCGAAGATGAACCCGAAGAAGTCGTAAAATACTTTGAAGAAATGACCCCACAATATGTGGCAAATGTTATTGATGAGATGTATACCGATAATGCAGTCGATATCTTGGCATATGTGCCTAAGAAAGATCTAGCGGGATATCTGCGCCTTTTGCCGACCGAAAAAGCCGCTGAGATCCGTGAAATGTTGCACTATGAAGATAAAACCGCGGGTGCGATCATGTCGACGGAATATGTGGCGATCGCTGGCAATCAGACGGTCCGCTCGGCAATGCATGTTGTCAAACGTGAAGCAAGCGATGCCGAAACGATCTATTATGTTTATGTTGTTGGCGCTGATAATAAGTTGATCGGTGTTTTGACGTTGCGTGATCTTTTGATAAATGATGATGATCAAATGATCACGGATATCATGACAACACCTGTAATGTCAGTTAAAGTTTCTGATGATCAAGCTGAAGTTGCACAGACGATCAGGGACTATAACTTCTTAGCGATCCCAGTGACCGATTATGAGAATAAATTGATCGGGATCATCAACGTCGATGATATCATTGACGTTATCGATGAAGAATCTGCTGAGGACTACTCTGGTTTGGCTGCTGTTGATACAGAAGAAGTGGCAGATAATCCGATCAAGGCTGCGAGCAATCGTTTGCCTTGGCTGATCGTCTTGTTATTGCTGGGGATGTCAACGACGACGTTGATCTCACATTATGAAGGTATGATCAGCCAAGCTAGTATTTTAGCGATCTTTGTTTCTTCGATCACAGGTACTGCTGGGAATGCGGGGACCCAGAGTTTGGCGGTCGCAGTTCGGCGTCTAGCCAGCCGTGATGAAGATCAACCGTCTGTTTATCGCCAATTTTTTATCGAACTTTTAACGGGTCTTGTTACGGGATTAGTTACAGGTTTGACGATCTTTTTGATCGTTGGTTTTTGGAAGCAAAACTTTATTTTAGGCTTTGTTATCGGGATGGCAATGATGTGTGCGATCACGGTGGCAAACTTAGCCGGAAGTTTTATTCCTAATTTGATGGATAAGATCGGCGTCGATCCCGCTGTGGCTTCAGGCCCATTTATTTCAACCTTAAGTGACTTGACTTCGGTGTTGATCTACTTTAATATCGCAAAATTATTTATGAAATTTTTTATGGGGACATAAGGGTAATTTAAATGTCTTG
>NZ_BCVJ01000052.1 GCF_001591685.1 Ligilactobacillus murinus DSM 20452 = NBRC 14221
GGATAGGCGTCATTAAAAGTTATCTTTTAGTTTACGTGTACGGCAAATGATGGCATGAAGTAAGCCATGTTACCGATCTTAACGCTTTGACCTGGTTCTGGAGCAGCAACGAAGCTGTTACCACCTAAGTAGATCGCAACGTGGTAAGTTGAACCTGGTGTACCCCAGAATAATAAGTCACCAACTTGTGCTTGGCTAACTGGGATATGTGCACCAGCAGATTCTTGAGCGATCGTGTTACGACCGATCTGCTTACCAAAGTGTGCATAAACGTATTGTGTCAAACCTGAGCAGTCAAAACCAGATGGTGTAGAACCGCCCCATACGTAAGGTGTACCGATAAATGATTGTGCATAAGCTGCGATCGCAGCACCATCAGCTGAAGTTGAAACAACTTGTTGTTGAGGTTGTTGTACTTGAGCAGGTTGTGCTTGTTGTTGCACTTGTTGTGTTTGTTGTGCTGGAGCTTGTGTTTGAGCTGGAGCTTGGTTTTGTACAGGTTGTTGTACTTGTGTAGCAGCTTGTTGTTGTGTAGCTTGTTGAGCGGCAGCTTCTTGTTGAGCTTGAGCAGCAGCTTGCTGTTGTGCAGCTTGTTGAGCAACAGCTTCTTGTTGAGCTTGGGCAGCAGCTTGTTGAGCAGCAGCTTCTTGAGCTGGGTCTTTAGCTGGATCGTTGATCGTCAATGTTTGGCCAACAAGTAAAGTAGCACCCAAGTTGTTAGCAGCACGTAAAGAATCAACGGTTACACCGTAAGCTTGTGCGATCGAGTAAAGTGATTCGCCAGCTTGTACTGTGTGAGTTGTGTGGTTAGCTGAAACAACAAGTTGAGGTTCTTGAGCTTGTTCTTGTGTAGCTTCTTGTTGTACGACAGGTTGTTCTGGTTGCGCTTGTTGTTGCACTGGTTGTTCAGTTTGAGCAGGTTGTTGTGTTGCTTGAACTGCACCATTGATCTTCAAAACATTACCTGGGTGAATGAGGTAAGCATCTGCAGCTAAACCGTTCAATTCACGTAATTTTTCAACTGATGTGTTGTATTGTTGTGCAAGTGTCCAAAGTGTATCACCAGCTTTAACAGTTACATCAGAAGTGTTTTCTGTGTCGGCTTTCTTATCAGCAGCTTGGGCTGTATTGTTATTTTCAGAAACTTGAGCATCTTTAGCTGGAACTTTCAATGTTTGACCAGTGATGATCAAGTGAGAGTTTTGGTCGATGTTGTTCAAAGCTTCGATCGCTTGGATAGAAACACCATATTTTTGTGAAAGATCCCAAACTGTATCGTTTTTAGCAACTTTATGAGTTGTATCTGCATTAGCTGTTGCTGTTGTAGCTAAGAATAATCCGGCTGCTCCGACTGTACCGACTAAAAGTTTTTTTGCTGTATGATTCAAAATTTATATTCACTCCTAATAATTTTCAATAATTTCTAAACGACTAACTTCAATTTGACTGATACATTTATTTTAATCCATTTATGTTGCAACCTAATGCAAAAAAGATTACATTTTACCAAATTTTGTAATAAATAACCGCGAAACCTTGAAAATGTTGGGGAAATAAATTTATTAAGATTTAGTAAAGATGAATGGAACGTTATAAATGTTGATATAACAAGCTTTTTACTGAAGGGAGAGCAAAATGTTCAAAAAATAATATTACAAAAATGTTACAAAAAATATAAACCGTTGTGGTGAAACAAACGCTAGAAAAATTAAAGTTTTTTAGACTTAAAAGCGTGAATGGGGCTTGGAATGATGTTACAAAAAAGTTAAATCGATATTAATTAATGTTACTATCAATAATTATTAATAGTTCTAGTAGATATAGTTTAAATATCTCTTTAAAGTCATGGTAAATATTGACTTTTTAGGCGGGGTCCAATAAATTTATTATTATCAATTATTAATTTTTAAAATTAGAACCAGAAGGAAGGTACGAGCTGTGGAAGTGTATAATTTTTCAGCGGGACCGGCAATGATGCCCCCTGAAGTGGTAGCTCAGATCCAAGCTGAGTTGGTATCCTATCGTGATAGTGAGATGAGTGTGATGGAGATCAGTCATCGTTCAGCGCTATATGAAGAAATGTTTCAAACTGCTAAAGCTGATCTAAGAGAGCTCTTAGCTGTTCCTAAAGATTACAAGATCTTATTTTTACAAGGGGGAGCCTCGACACAATTTACGACGGTACCGTTGAATCTAGCCCGAAAGACGAAAAATATTGCTTTTGTCGACACAGGACATTGGTCGCAAACGGCGATCGCAGATGCGCGGCTTGTACCTGAGCGCAAGGTCGATGTGGTCGCTTCGGGAAAAAGTTCTGCTTATACCCGTTTGCCACACGAGATCGCCTTGGATAGACCTTATGATTATGTACATTTGACGATCAATAACACGATCGAAGGGACAATGTATCGTAAATTGCCTGAATTACAAGGGCAAACGATCGTCGGCGATATCTCTTCAAATATTTTGGGCTATCAACATGATGTTCAAAAGTATGGCCTTTTGTATGCTAGTGCGCAAAAAAATATCGGTCCAGCTGGATTGACGTTGGTGATCGTTAAAGAATCTCTTTTAGACAAAGAACAAGACCTGCCTTCAATGCTTGATTATGTGAAGTTGATCAAACGTGACTCTAATTTAAATACACCACCGGTTTTTCCGATCTATGCGGCTGGTCTAGTTTTCCAATGGTTGAAAAAACAGGGGGGCGTAAAGCAGATGCAGCAACAAAATGAGGCTAAAACAGCACTTTTGTATGATATGTTGGATAACTCAAAACTCTTTTTGGGAACGGCATATGCATCTGATCGTTCGTTGACCAATGTTCCTTTTACGACAGGAAGTAAAGAGCTTGATGAAAAATTCATCACCCAAGCTGAGAAAAACGGGCTAAAAAATATCCGAGGACATGTTTTGGCTGGCGGGATGCGGGCAAGCATGTATAATGCCTTTCCATTTGAAGGGGTAAAGGCCCTAGTCGATTTTATGAAAGCATTCGAGCAAAAAGAACGCCGGATCTATGCGACTACGATGCAATAAACGTGGTATAATATAGTTCCTTGGCAGGGGCGCTTTGGCGGTCGCGTCAAAGACTTAGTGTCACGCATTTGTGTGGCACTTTTTTTATTGGTGTGCTAGGCTGTGGATAAGGACAGGTGAACGATATGCAAGATAAGATATTTGAAGCGATAAAAAATGATCCCGCAAATAAAAAATATACGCAAGCTGGGATCGATCCATTATATGTAGCCCCAAAAGAAGCTAAGATCTTGATCGTGGGACAAGCACCGGGAAAACGAGCGCAGGATACACGGTTGTTTTGGAATGATCCTAGTGGTGATAATTTACGGGCTTGGATGGGAGTTTCACGGGAAGAATTCTATCAGTCAAAAGATTTTGCGATCTTGCCGATGGATTTTTATTTTCCAGGCAAGGGTAAAAGTGGTGATCTACCGCCACGAAAAGATTTTGCTAAAAAATGGCATCCATTGTTGTTAGAACAGATGCCTAATATTGAACTGATATTGTTAGTGGGAAGTTATGCGACAAAACATTATCTACATCTCAAAAGTACAGCGAGATTGACCGATGTCGTGCGCAATTATCGGGCATATTTGCCAGAGTACTTTCCGTTAGTTCATCCTTCGCCTCGTAACAAACTTTGGCAAAGTAAAAATCCGTGGTTTGTTAAAGAGGTATTGCCTGAGTTAAAAAGACAGGTCCATTTGATCATTGATTAAAATTCAAGTCACATCATGTTCGATGTGGCTTTTTGTTGTAAAAAAATAACCGACCAAGCTCACACTTGATCGGTGGAATAACTAAATTAGTGCATTAAGCGACTGTCTAAACGTGAAACAGCGCGCAAGATCAAGAAACTGATCGCAGCTTCGATCGGCCACATGATCAAGTTTTTAGGCCCGCGAACGCTCAACAGTCCCCAGATAGGTGCTTGGTACATCAGATGGATCCATAGAGTATTGAAGAAGATATTAGACACGAAGATCTGAACGAATTGGTAAACAGCGAGACGTTGCCAAGTAACTTTTTGTTGGTAAAGAAAAGCACCAGCGATCAAGCCAGTGATAAAGGCACTAAAAGTAAAACCAACAAAAAATGTGCTTCCCGTCGAGAATAAAGTATTCTTGATCAAGTCGCCAATGACTAAAGCAACACCGCCAAGCCAAGGCCCTAGAAAGTATCCGATCAAAGTCGTGCCCATAAAGCCAAGCCCGAATTTGACCAGATTATCAGAACCAAATGAGATCTTACTCAAAACCGTCTGCAAAGCGATGAGCATCGCTGCTAAAGTGACCGTACGTGTCGTGAGTTTTGGACTTCTCCAAGATAAATTCGTCATAAAAAAACATCTCCCTAAAAATAATTTGGGGGGAGACAAGCACCAGTAATGGTTAGATCATTGGTGAATGCGGAAGATACACGCAGCTAAAATGACGGTTTAGCTTTCTGCCTACGTTCACATTCCGTTCCATAAGCCCGTGACGCATAAATTCCTACCCCTACAAGCGTAGATTTTAGCATGTATTTTTAAATAAATCTACTAGTAAAACACGAACGATAAAAGTTTTTTTAGTAGGAATATAGTTTAAAAGGTGAATGGTTGGTGTAATGGAAAAGTATCTTGTAGAATTAAAGCGAACTGGAAAAACAGGGGTGAGATGATGGATCTATTAACACGTATCAACCAACATTATCAGGAATTAACTGAGCAAGAACGACAAATGATCACAGCTTTGCAAAAAGTCGATCTTGCGTGGGATGGTTTGACTAGCAGTGAGTTAGCTAAAAAATTGTATGTTTCACGGGCAAGTATTTTCCGAATGTTGAAGAAGTTGGAGCTTGAGAGCTTTGCTGAATTAAAATATTTGATAGAAACAAACCGAATTGAGCTTTAGCTAAGGAACAGAATTCTCACAGATCGTCACAGCATACCACACATATGTTGAGCAAGGAAAAAAATATACAGATATTGATCATTTGGAACATATGAAAATCTGTGAGGCTCTATATGAGTCAGTAGATATGGGAAAAATGATAGATCTATAATTGCAAAGGTGCTGTTTTACTATGGAAAATAAAGAGTTGATCGTCAAAAATGCACGCGAATATGTATATGATGCTTTGAATAATGAAGGTAGTGGTCATGATTGGTGGCACGTTTTTCGTGTTACAAACAACGCTATCGAAATTGCTAAATATGAAGAGGCGGATATTTATATTTGTGAATTAGCGGCATTATTACATGATATTGCTGATGGAAAATTAAATGAAAGCGAAGAAGCTGGCCAAAAAAGGGTACATACATGGTTGGTCGATAATGGCGTGTCTAGTGAAACACTAGATCATGTTATGGATATTGTGTCAAAGATGTCATTTAAGGGTGGAAACCAAAAGGAAAATGTTTCTACTTTGGAAGGAAAAATCGTTCAGGACGCTGATCGTTTAGATGCTATGGGGGCAATGGGAATCGCACGGGTAATGTGTTATTCAGGCCACGTTGGACGTCCGATCCACGATCCGGCTATGAAGCCTAGAGAAAATCTCACTTTGGAAGAGTATCGCAATGGTAAAGCTACAGCGATCATGCATTTTTACGAAAAATTGCTTAAGTTAAAGGACACTATGAATACAGGCTATGCCACGAAGCTAGCGCAGGGACGCCACGAATTTTTGAAAGTATATTTGGATCAGTTCTATCAAGAATGGGATGCCAAGCGGTAGTAGTTGATTATATTCACGCCAAACGAGATAAGTTATAAAGAGCAAGTAGTGATCATCTCATTACTTGCTCTTATTTTTCTGAAAGGATCCTGATTTTTGAGTGATAAATTGTGTATGGATAAGCCTTTTTTAGGGAGCATAATGTTTTTTTGTGCTCATTAGATCTAGTATTATTACTCTATAAAATGAGGTGGTAGCATGCACAAAATTTTGATAGTAGATGATGATATGGAGATCCTAAAGCTCATGAAAAATGCGTTAGAACTAAAAAATTACGCTGTGACAGTGATTCAAGAAGTTACATTGCCGGTAAAGTTAGCTGAATTTCAGGGCTATGATCTGATCTTATTGGATATTATGCTGACTAATATCAGTGGGATCGAGCTTTGTAAGCAACTCAGGAATCAGATCGCGACCCCGATCATCTTCATTAGTGCTAAGGATACCGAAGATGATATTTTGCAAGGTTTGGCTAATGGTGGGGATGACTATATTGTTAAACCATTTAGTTTAAAACAACTGGTGGCTAAAGTTGAGGCTGATCTAAAGCGCGAGGATCGAACTAAAAAAGCTCACGGCGAATTTAATACAGTCAGAAGAGATCTCGGTCAGATCACATTTTATTTGGAAGAAAAGCAGGTCTATATCGGTAGTAAGGCCATACCACTTACTAAACGTGAATATGCGATCTTAGAGCTTTTATCACGTGATCTGACCCGGGTCTATACGCGCGAGGAGATCTATTTTAATGTTTATGATGAATCTGCCGATGCTCTTTTTCGTTCGATCTCCGAATATGTCTATCAAATACGCAATAAATTTTCAATGTACGGGGTAGACCCGATCAAAACAGTGCGGGGAATGGGGTATAAGTGGAATGATCAGTAAATACACGATGCAACAGCGAATCTTATTTGCGGTCTTGGAGATTATTATTGGAAGCTTGCTGGTCGTAGTTACTTTATTTTTAGGTTCATTTTTACTGGTACAAAGTGGACAATTGAGAGTATTTACTGAAGCTGACGTAACTTTTGATAAAAATGTTAGTCAGCAGGATATAACTAAAGCGATGAAGGCTAGCCCGTATGACTATACACTTTACGATGCTAAAACTAAGCACTTATTAACGGGGGAATATGCTCCTAGTGACCTCAATAATTTTGAAATTGCTAAGGATAATAAGCGGGATCTGACTGTAGATACAGTAAAATTCAAATATTTTGCTGATAAAAATTATATTCTTATTATCCGCCAAAATAGTGTACCAGAGTTTGCTGATCAGCGTTTGCGCGTGATCTCATATAACCAATTTAGTTATCTTTTTGTAATGTTGGGAATTCTTTTAGTGATAATGATCGTCGTCGTTAGACTTGTGCGTGAGCTGGCAAAAGATTTCCGCTATGTTGAAGCGATCGCACTATCCATGGGCGAAGGTAGCACCGATCAGCCTAGAACACACGTCAAGATCATTGAGTTTGAGCAAATATTGACCAATCTCTACAAAAAAAGTGATGAATTAGCTTGGTTGATCGAAAAAGAACGGTTAGAGAAAAAAGATCTATCCTTTCAAATAGCTGCCTTGGCCCATGATGTAAAAACTCCGCTGACAGTTGTTAAAGGTAATGTGGAATTACTGGAAATGACTTCGTTGACCCCAAATCAGGTTGAATATCTAGCTTCGATCAATAAAAGCATGGCAGTATTTGAACGCTATTTCAACAGTATGTTGACCTATACACGGCTGTTGAATGATGATCAAAGAGAAGAAGTGAAAGTATCGGACTTTATTTCTGAGCTAGTTGTCGAATTTAACGAAATAGCCAAAACGTATCAAGTTGAGTTACAGACAAAGCTAGAAATAGAGAGTAAGTTTTTTTACGGTAATCGCTTAGCGCTCAGTCGGGCAGTCCTAAATATTGTTGTTAATGCCTGTCAGCACGCTAAAAAAGATGCGGGAAAAGTTACGGTAACATTTAAAGAGACGGCAACGCAACTGATATTTGAAGTCTGGAACAACGGAGCACCTTTTTCTAAAACCGCTAAGGAGAATGCAACTAAGCTATTTTTTACTGAAAATGGGGGACGTAATCTCGATAAGAAACATTATGGGATCGGCTTGGCATTTGCTAAAGCAGTCAGTTTAAAACACGGTGGGTACCTTGAGATATCTGATCCACCAGCTGGGGGCGCTAAAGTAAAATTGTGCCTAGAGCGTGTAAGAAAATGTGATTAGCACTATATGAATAATGAGAGCCCCGCCATGCTTTGGTGGGGCTTTCGTATTGTATTATCAAATACATATTTTGAATATCTGAATGATCTATGAAATTGATCAGCTATGATAATAAAAAATAAAGGAGGCGCTAAAAATGGAAATAAAAATACAAAAAATATCAAAAGCCTTTAAAAATGGCCAAGTTTTAGATGAAGTGAGTTTTGTGATCAAAAGTGGGACGGTCTGTGGACTGTTAGGGATCAATGGTGCGGGAAAATCAACTTTGATGAAGATAATCGCTGGCTTAAAAGAAGCTGAGCAAGGACAGGTATTTTATAATGGCGAGACGGTGATCCCTAAGGAAAATTTGGGGGCTTTGATCGAAGAACCCGCGATCTATAAAAATCTATCGGCTTTTGATAATTTGAAGACTAAAGCTTTGTTGTATGGCATAGATGATGAACAAATAAGGGATATTTTGAATAAAGTTGGCCTACAAAATGCAGGCAAGAAGCGTGCGGGAAAATTTTCAGTAGGGATGAAACAACGCTTAGGGATCGGGATGGCACTTTTGACAAAACCAGCTTTTCTCATTTTAGATGAACCAACAAATGGTTTGGATCCTACAGGTACAGCAGAATTATTAGCGCTGATCAAAGAGTTGAGCACGCAGGGGATGACGATCTTACTTTCAAGCCATCAACTCAATGTGCTCAGTCAAGTTGCTGATCAGATCGTTATTTTAGATAAAGGGCAGATCCGCTACGATGATCGTAGAGAAAATGTGGTAGATCTTGATCGAAAATTTTTTGAGATCGTTCATGGAGGTGTTTTGGATGCGTGAGCCAAATTTAACAGCGATTTTTAGGTCAGAGCGTTTAAAATTGAAGAAAACAAAGCGCTATTCGCTACTTTTCTCAGTGACTTTAGCTGCACCAGTGCTAGCTTATCTCATAGGTGGTGTTTTGATCTTCCTCCCCTTTACGATATATTGGTGGGAAGCCTTGTTTTTGTTTTTATTAGGTGGCCTGTTGTTTTTAAGCGATGTAAAGCGGGAAAAAAGTGCAGGAGACTTTCAAAATATCGAGAGCACAGAGGTAAAAAAACAGATCTATTTTGCTAAGGTAGCCTTGAACTTTAGAACGTTATTTGGGGCGAGCTTCATATTATTTGGAGCGATATATTTAGTTGCTTTATTATATGGGGGACTTCTACAAGCAGAGAGTTTGCGTCTTATAGTCGTTATTTTAGCTCTTTTAGTTACAGGTTTATGGAATATCTTTTTTATCTATTATCTATCCAATTGGTTAAATGCATCTTTAGTAGTTGTTATAAACAGTTTACTGTGTTTGTTCATCGCACCTTTAGTGGCTCAAACTAAGCTATGGCTGCTCTTTCCATATACTTACCATTACAAGGTGGTGGAGGCCTTGATCGGACTTAAGCCAAATGGAGTTCAGTCACCTGATTTTTTAAATATTGATTGGGGTATGTTTGGCAGTTCAGTTGGATCAGCGTTATTGAGTGCGGTGCTGTTTTCTTGGTTACTAGGGAGGAGATCGGATGTTCAAAATAGTAAGAAGTGAAAGTGTGAAGTTGAAGGGGAGTTTTCAGCTGTATTTTGCAGTTGGTGTGATGGTGCTCCAATTGGTGACTGTGGTCCCATATGTGCTCTTGCTAAAAAATGGAGTCGCTCTAGTTGATGTTTTATTGCTTACATTTGCAGGTTATCCCTTGGTGACCAGTATGAGTGCTGTTTTGCTTTTTGAGCAAGAAAAAATGGCTAATTCATTTCAAGAGATCAGATGTTATCCTAAAAAATATCGACTTTGGGGAAGCAAATTGGTTTTGAGTGATTGCTTATCGATCGCTACACTGACAAGTACGTGGTTGATTTTAGGTCAGATAAAACTAGCACTAGTCTCATTTCTTTTGGTAGTTTTACTTGAGCACATCCATGTTGGGCTAACTTTTTTTGTCGATCAGACTAAAAATATCCTGCTCGGTTTTTTAGAGGTCCTATTTATCATTTTTGCAAGTAACAAGGCTTTATTGAATATTTACGTATTGCCCGTGATCTTACCAGTAAATTATATTTTTCAGCCTAACAGTTTATATTTGCTCCTATATGTTGGCTATTTCATCTTAGCGACATGTATTGTATTATGGGGGATCCGGCGCTTAGATTGGTGATATTTTCGTGAAAATAAAAGAAGTCCCCTTGCTTGCAGACTAGGGGACAACTGGTGCAATTAATTCAAGCACAGTATAGCATATTATTTATAGCGGTATTTAAACAAATAGGGTAAGTAGCTCGTATCGACACGTTCTGCTTACCCTGTTTGTTTATTTTTGATGGTTAGCTAAATGGTCTTTGGCGATCGCTGCCCCATAGATCAAGGCTTCGATCACGGTGATAAAGAAGCTGACTGGCCAATCAGTGAGATAGCTAAAGTATAGCCCAAGCCAAACGCCAGCCAAAATGAAGATGAAATTTAAAACGATCATCTGGTAGAGTCGATGGGCGAAGTATTTTGTCGCCGAAGCTGGGATCGTTAAGAGCACAAAGATCAGTAACGCACCGACGATCTGAGCTGTAATACTGATCGTTAAGGCGAGCATCACTAAAAAGATGATCGAGATCGTTTTGTTAAAGCGCTGATTGTACTGAGCTCCTTGAGAATCAAAGGAGTTATATGCTAGACGCTTGAATAAGATCGTGATCGTCAACAATAGTAAGATGCTAAGTGCGATCAAAACTTCGATATCGTTGCGGTCGATCCCAACGATGCTCCCAAATAAAATACTTGTCGCATAATTAGCTTGTTTATCTGAGAGTGATAAAAATAAGATCCCAAGCCCTAAGAAAAGACCGGAAAAGACACTGATCGAAGCTTCACGTCGCCCGAGCCGTTCACCTGACATCCCGATCAATAGGGCACTAGCCGTAGTAAAAGTCAGCATCCCTGCTAAAGGCGAGATCCCGATAAAGATCCCAAATGAAGCACCAGAAAAACCGATCTCAGAGAGCGTATGGGTGAAAAAAGATGTTTGGCGTGCTACCACAAAGGTCCCCATAACACTACAGATCAAAGCGATGAAGATCCCGGCGATAAAGGCATAGCGCATAAAATCATAAGCAAACATTATTTTTTAGCCCCCTTTTCAAGTAAGACACCAGTTTGATCTTCCAAATGAAGCTCGTAGTCGGCGTATTGTTCGATCAGCTCGGGATCGTGCGTGATAAACAAGATCGTTAGACCGTGTTGTTGCATGACCTCACGTAGCATTTGTAACAATTCGTGTTTGTTGGTCGTATCTAAACTTGCGGTAGCTTCGTCCAAGATGAGTAACTTGGGATCAGCACAGAGCGCTTGGGCTAGATAGGCCCGTTGCTTTTCGCCCCCAGAAGCTTTGCCTAAAGGTTGATCTTTGATCCGCGTCAGTTTTGTCTCCGTCAAGATCTGTTCGAGTTTTTCGTTTAAAGGCTTGCGGTTCCAGAAGAAATTGCGCTTTTTGAGACCAAAAGCTACGAAATCCTTGATGCAAAGGGGATATTCATCATCAATGTTGCGCAATTGTGGTACGTATTGGACTTCATCACGCTTGACATTAAAGACCGTGTGAACGGTATAGTTGTTAGCTAGATCTTGCAATAAGTGTTTGACAAGCGTTGTTTTTCCGACCCCATTTTCACCTGTGATACAGGTCAAACTACCTTGGGCGATCTCAAAGGAGAGATTGGAGAAAAGCTTGCGGTTGGGGATGGAAAGATCCAAGTTATGCACTGATAGGATCGATTTCATGAATAACTACTTCTTTCTATTTTTGAGTATCTAAGACAGCTTGATATTCGCTTTGTAGCCAAGTTACGTATGTCTTATTTTTAGGTAGCGTTTCAGTAACTTTGACGACAGGAATGTTGTTTTCTTTGCAGAGTGCAACGATATTTTTGATCACTGAGCTGTCGCTTTGGGTATTTTGAACAAAGAAAGCGATCTTTTTGTTTTTGATATCGTTTTGTAATTTCTTGATGTCTGAATATGATGGGTCGCTACCTTCTTCAGTTGCTTTAGCGAAGTGACTGTTAGCGATCTTGTAACCCATCTTCTTTAAAGAATAGTCAAAGACTGGTTCTGAAACAGCTACTTTTTGATTATTGCTGTTTTGTTTGATCTTGTCTAGCGTTTGTGTTAATTTAGCTAAAGTTTTTTTGTATTTAGTAGCATTTTTCTTGAAGGCAGCCTTATTTTTAGGTTGCATTTTACCAAATTCAGTTGCTAAACGATCAGCAAGTTTTTCCATAGTTGTTGGATCATACCAGAGATGTTCATTTTGGCCTTCCTTAACTTTCATGATATCAGCCACAGATAGATATTTTTTACCGTTCAATTTTTTGACCCAGTTATCGTAGCCAGCACCGTTATAGATGACAAGATCAGCTTTGGAAACGATCTTAGCGGTCTTAGTTGTGGCTTCAAAGTCGTGGGGATCAACATTAGGACTAGTGATCAATGAAGTGACGGTTCCGTGATCACCTAAGACAGCCTTAGCAGTTTCGCCGTAAAAATCAAGGGTCGTCACGACATTTATCTTATCAGATGCAGCGGCAGTATTTTTGTGACCAAAGGTGAAGAATGCTAGAAAAGCACTCACGAGTAAGATGAAACTAAATAATTTTTTTCGCATGATAAATATATCCTCTCTTAAATTGTAATGATTACCATTAACGATACTAACGTTTGAAATTACTACTGTCAAGCGTTGTCGAACCTAAAAAGTTCTAAATTACGATTAAGTATTTTAAGAGAGTACGTCAATTAAACTTTGAGAGCTTTTGAATTACGATTTAAAAAATTCTAGGAAAAATTTTTGCATAGTTTTTAGTGCTAGATATAAGTCTAGTTTAGTGCTAGAAATCCCGGTATAAAGGTAAGTCTTTGGACTTGAAAAATCCTGCGTACAGATCCAAAATAAAGTCAAAAGGGATGGGAAATTTGAGTACTTATGAAGAGGCCCTTAAAGCATGGAACTTAGCGGGTTTTAAAGATGGGATGATCTTTTCGTGGATCATTTCAGAGCATAAAGACATTTGTTTAGAGCTGTTGCAACTGATCTTACCTGATTTAGGGATCGTAGACGTTAAAAACATCAAAAAAGAAGATACGCATAAGCAAAATACCGTCTTTCACGGGGCTCGTTTTGATATCTATGCTGAAGACGAGCATGGACGAATGTATGATATTGAGATGCAGGTCAGTGATGAACATAATTTAGGTAAGCGGATCTCATATTATCAAAGTTATTTGACCCAGCATGCTTTGGAAGCGGGGCAAGACTATAGTGATAGGGTCGATACGTATGTGATCTTTATCTGTGATTTTGATTTTTTTGGTGTAGGGTTACCGGTATATACGACTGAAGTGCGCGTAAAAGAAAGTGATCTGGTACTCGATACAGGGGAGCATAACATTATTTTAAACGCTAAAGCTAAGGATTTTTCAGCTGTTTCACAAGGATTGGCGGCTTTTTTGAAATATGTAGATACAAATGTTCCAACGAGTGCTCTTACATGTAAGATAGCTGATGATATTGTTATTTTGAAAACTAACACGCAAAAGGAAGGTGATTACATGTTCTATGAATTAGAATTTCGCTCACGCCTTGCTAGAGAAACAAAAAAGTAAGTAAAGAGGCACGAAAAGAAGGTCTAGCCGAAGGACGAAAAGAAGGACGAAAAGAAGGCAGAATGGAAGGTAGAAAAGAGGGGCTGACTGAGGGATGGGCCAAAGGAGAAAAAAAAGTTGTTTGTGATATGATCAGCCGCTTGACTGCTAAGGGATATTCTAAACAAGATGTCATTACTGCGGTTACAGAACTGACTCACTTTACAGTAGAAGAAGCTACTGTGCTTTATGACAAGTTATTTGTAAAGTGATCGAAAAAGGCTCACGTTGAAAAGCTTTCAGCGTGGGCCTTTTTGACTCGTTAGTGAGTTATTCATTTGGTGCTTCGTAAATATTACTTTGGCTTTCAGTACTTGGATCCAAAGCAGGTCGTGTTTGCTTTTGGGTTTGGGTGACTGGCGCAAGTGCATCATTGAGACGTCCGATCGGGTCATAAGCCCACAAGAAGAGGCTGACGACCACTAAATTGAATAACGTAAAAGCTAACCACCAGTTGAATAAGGCATGCATGATCCCATTAGTCGTAGCTTTTGCCTTGAGATAGGCGTGTCTATATGGATCGTTTTCTGGTTCCATTGGAGTCATCCTTTCCTATGTGTTATAAAGTTATTTTTACCGCAGTTTG
>NZ_BCVJ01000053.1 GCF_001591685.1 Ligilactobacillus murinus DSM 20452 = NBRC 14221
CTGTATACTTGACGGGCCCTAGTGCCATTTGGAGATGTCTTTACTTATGTCACAGTCTCTTGGTCAGCGGGACATAAGAGCTTTAACCCGGGTTATTTTGCGGGTTTGTTGTCGAATAAAACGTGATCAGTGGTCGTGACATACCGCGCACCCATGGGGACTTCATACAGCGGATGCTTATCCTTGTCGACAAATAACTTCAGATCAGCGAGTTGTTGCATCGCTTGTTTGACCTTTTCTGTGTCAAGATCGGTATCGACAAAGTTAAATTGCATGTGGTGTGTTGCATGCTTGGCCGTGGATAAGAAGATGAGATCTAATTTTTTCATAATACGATACCTCCGTGGTTAATTAGTGTGGCTTGTGGTCATGACATAAACTTCTTTTAGCTGTTCGCCAGTCAACGTAGCGACGAGTTGTCCAAATTGATGGAGTTGATCGGGAGTTGCCCCTTGAACCACATTGTTAAAGGAACGTTGGCGGGTCGAGCCGTCCTTTTTTGTAAGTTTTACGCGAATTGCATTTTTGTCCCAGATTGCTTCAGTCATTGGTCATTCCTCCTTAGATTTATTATGTAAGTCGATCGCCCTTACACTACTAATAACGAAATGAGTTGCCGATATGTAACCCTAAAAAATAATTTTTTTGAAATAGACCATTTACTGCAAAAAAGATACCGTTTACTGAAATAGGGTCCTTTGATCAGAGCTTGTATAGTAGAATAAAGGTGGATAGAAAAGGAGGAGACATTAATGGAGAAATTAGAAGATTTTAAACCATTGGATACAAAAGCCACAAGTTCAATAGTTGGTGGTGGTGTCCCCGGATGGTATTACGGTATGCTATGGAAAATTGGTGTATCAGGATACAAACACCGAAAAGATATTATGAACGGTTTTGACAGGGGATTCAACAACTATCCAAAGTAATTGTTGTGGAGGGATTAAAATGAATAAATTTCAAGTTATCACTGATTTAAGTCAGATCAAGGGTGGCTATGACATTGAAAAAGCGCTCTGGGGAGGTTATGGTTACCAATTAGGTTGGCGAAATAAGTGGAACTTAAGTCATCGGTATTTTAAAATTTAAAGGATGGAGATGATTAAAATGGGACACAAGAAGAGTTTAAAGGCGAAGTTGGCCTTAGTTGGGGTCATTTTGTTGGTAGTGCTCGCTAGTTTTTCATTTTGGACACATCGCGATGATGTCTTCCGCGGGTTTGATGCCGGTTTTGAACAGAGCAAATAGAAACTAAAAACAAGGGCAGCGAGCTTAGTAGCTACCCTTGTTTTTAGTTTGTAATAACTTTAATTTACGGCGCGATATCGGACAAGAAAGTCCATTTTTAAAGAAGAGCAATTTTTGCGAGTTATCAACGACTTCAACATTTTCCAAGTTGACTAAAAAACTACGATGAACTCTGCTGAGTCGGGGCTCGAGTTGCTCTAATTCATGGAGATTTTTAGCGATCTGGAGTTTACGATTATCAGTTAGCCACAAGATCGAAGCGTGACTATTTGAATAGTGGGTCTCAAAAAAGCAGATCTTCGCAAATTCAAGATCGATAAAATGATTGCCTACTTGCAACGAGAACATTTCAGATGTGTTTTTTTGACGCTTATTTAGAACTAACTTGAAGTCTTCTTTGATGCTATCTAAGATCGTTGGACTATCTTTGGCGATGAAGTCTAGGGCAGCTACTTTATATTTATAGGTCAAGGGCATCAACTCGGCGTGTGAAGTAAAAAAGATCAGGGCAGCTTAACTATCATAGTCTCTGATCTGCTGGCCAACTTTTAAACCTTGTTGTTGATCACCTTGGAGTTCTAAGTCTAAAAAATAAATATTTTGATTGCTTGGAATAAAAAGCTCGGCTAGTAGTGCTTGGGGATCTTTGAAGGTTTTTAAGTCATAGCTGGACACAACTAGATCTTTTAAAAGCGAGCTGATGATCTCTGTTAAGCGATAAATATGGATGGATTCATCTTCTAAAATAGCAATGTTCATCTTGATAAACCTCCTGTAATGATCAATTCTTGTTGAAATATATAATGGCTGGAACTGGTGTTTAAGCTGATAAAGGGATAGTCACGCAAGATAGCCGAAACATTGGCTAACCCATAACCATGACCTTGGCTATTTTTAGTAGTATAACCAACTTTATCTAGAAGTTGAAGCTCTATTTTTTCATATTTGGTACTGTTGCGGATAACGATGAATTGTTCGTTATCATGTTCAAAAAAGGCAAAGTCTAAACAGCCTTTATTGACTTGGCAGGAGGCCTCGATCGCATTATCCATAAAGATCGATAAGAGCCGAACCATATCTAATTGTGTAACACGGGGATCAAGTTTGATTTTTTGGGCTATTTCACAAGTGACACGGAGTTTTTTTGTGAGAGCTAAAGCCAATTTATTGGATAAGATCCCTTTAAGTGCTGGGTCACTGATATTTTGTAATTGACTGATGAGCTGTAGTTCTGGGGAAATGATCGATCTGGTAGGTGCGATCGCTTGGTGATAAACTTTCTTAGCCCCAGCAAGATCATCATTATCCAGGCAATATTCTAGGGAAAGCAAAATATTTTTGTAGTCATGTTTGAAATGGCGTAGTTTATCATACAACTCTTCGATCTGGGCGGTATATTCGATCAAATTTTGTAGCTGTTCTGCTTGAGCGAGTTTTATTGCCTGTTTTTGTGAGTATAGGGTGATGCAGTAGATATAGGCTGCAATGACTACCAAAATAACGCTAGCGATAAGTAACCTATTAGGTAAGTCAGAGAAGCGAAGATAGATATAGCTTAACAAAGTCACATCTAAAATAGCTGCTTGAAAGCGATATTTGGCTAAAATATGATTTGCAAAGTAGACCAAGTAACGTTTGAAGTAGTATAGCAGAGATGTTTGCAGGTAAAAGACGACCCAAGGTAAGATGATCAGTTCAAACATGATCATTACGGTGTAATTTCCCTCTATCAGAGCTAAAACGTTGTCCAATAATTGATAGATAATGGTAGTCGAGACTAATAGGTATGAAACGTAGAACATGCTTAATAGAATTGGGATCTTTTTTTGCGAAAGGTGAGTGATGATCATGCTAAATATTATGGTATATATCAAGCATCCCCACCAACCGTAAGTAAAACACATGGATATACTTAGAAGCATGATAAATTTTCGTTGCAAAGAGATAACGTTTAATTGGTTAAATAATAACGTGATGATAAGACCTTGAAAAAATAAAGAAACATATCCTATCACAAGATAAAACATAGGAATTCACCTCCAAGGAGAAATATTATGAAGAAAAACTATACAACTATTTCAGAGAAAAAAGTCAAGGGGATTAGGGGGGCAAAAGGGCGCCACAAAACAGGCAAAATATATGCAGTAGATGGCTTTGTTTACAATGCCATCTACTGCACAAAATAATTATAGCACAATAGACTTTAATTTAGTTAACACATGAGTTGAATAAATAAGGGGAATGTTTATGAAATATCAAGTTTTTGTATGTGCAGATCCAGAGTTTGAGGCGGATATGGGGAACTTAGTCAAACTTGCGATCATGATCCAAGACGATCAGGTCCACGCAAAGCTACAGCTAGGCGGGATTTTTATTGATCCGTATGCATTATTAGAGCATATCATAAAAGAACAATGTCTGTACGGAATTTATATCTTGGCAACTGATGTTTTGAATGGGGAAAGGGGGATAAAACTTGCTCAAAAGATCAAAACGCTTGATGAACAGGCCAAGTTGATCTTAAGTACAACAGATATTTTACAGAGTTATTTGGTCTTTGAAAATAACGTTAGGGTGTTAGATTGCATTGATTTAAAAAAAGACAGAGATATCATCCAAAGTCGCTTGAACAATGTAATCTTACAGGCTGTTGAGCAATTAGAAGTGGCAAATAGATCCAAACAAACAATTTTTTATTACCGAAGAGGAACGTGTCTTTATACGGAAAATCTAGATGATATCGTTTGCATAAAGACAACGACCTATCCACGTCGGTTATGTTTAGATACGACAGAGGGAAGCTTTGAGATCTCTGGCAGTCTACAAAAAATAGCGCAAGCTTATCCAAGCTTATTGCGGATCTCGCGTTCATGTTTGGTAAATGAAAATAATATCTATCTGATAGATATTGGAACACATAAGGTCGTTTTTGTTAATGGAAAAGTTGAATATTATTCTAGAAGAGCCAGTAAAGTAATCAAAAAATTGCTACAATATAGGGAAAATAATAGGGGATAAAACCGTACGAGGAGGGGAAATATGCGTCAATTCTATAAATATTATACAGCACAAGTAGATGAGATGGATTGTGGAGTTGCGTGCTTATCTATGATATTAAAGTGTTATGGAACTAAAGTGTCTTTAGCTCGTTTACGTGATTTAGCTAAAACAGATTTGGAAGGGACGACTGCCTTGGGGTTGGTCAAGGCAGCACAAAAATTTAAGCTTGAGACACAAGCTATTCAAGCTGATATGTCATTATTTGAAGTTTCAGAGTTATCCTATCCGTTTATCGCACATGTAATAAAGAATGGGGCTTTACTGCATTATTATGTAATTTTGAAGGCAGATGAGAAGAGTATTTTATTAGCTGATCCTGCTCCAGATATTGGTGTTATTAAGATGTCACGTGAAAATTTTGAAAAAGAATGGAGTGGTGTTGCTCTTTTATTTACGCCAAATGATGGATATAATCCTGTAAAAGAAAATCAAAGGGGACTATTGGTGCTGTTTAGAAATTTAAAAAAACAATGGAAATTGCTCATGAAGATCGTCTCAGCAGCAATGTTGGTAACTTTTATCAGTATTTTGGGATCGTATTTTTTACAAATATTGATCGATGAATATATTCCCAAAAAAGCAAACGGTATTTTGCCAATAATTGCTAGTGGGTTATTAGTGGTATATATATTTAATTCAATGTTTGTTTATATTCGTGATTTTTTACTGATAATTTTAGGTCAAAGATTATCAGTTGAAATTATTTTAGGATATATTCGTCATATTTTTGAATTACCAATGGATTTTTTTGTAACTAGAAAAACAGGGGACATAGTTTCAAGGTTTAATGATGCCAATAAGATAGTTGATGCATTGGCGAGTGCAGTGATTTCTATATTTTTAGATGTAGGAATAGTTTTAGTTATGGGAGGAATCTTAGCAATTCAAAATAAGCTCCTTTTTTTTGTTACTCTAATTTGTTTGCCTATTTACTTAATAGTGATCTTGGCATTTACAAAGAAATTTGAAAAATTGAATGTTGAGCAAATGAAAAGCAATGCAACTCTGAGCTCATCAGTCATTGAAGATATTAAAGGGATAGAAACTATTAAGGCTCTAAATAGTGAAAATAATAGATATGAGAAAATAAATAGCCAATTTATTGATTTTTTGGGTAAAAATTTAGCGTATACTAAGATGGATCTATTACAACAGTCACTAAAAATTTTCGTACAATTAAGTCTCAATGTAGTCATTTTATGGATCGGTGCACAAATGGTGATCGAAGAGAAGTTCACGGTCGGGCAATTAATGGCATATAGTGCTTTGTTGGCATATTTTACTGGACCGTTACAAAATATAATTAATCTACAGCCTAAGCTTCAAAGTGCACAAGTGGCAAATAATAGGTTAAATGAAATTCTTTTTGTACCAACTGAGTTCGGTGATTCTTGTCATCAATTGTCAGATGACCAGTTAGAAGGAGAGATAACATTCAAAGATGTATCGTATTGCTATGGATATGGACAAAATGTTTTAGACGATATCAATTTAACTATTAAAGCAAATGAAAAATTAGCAATTGTAGGTATGAGTGGGTCTGGAAAATCTACTTTGGTCAAGATGATCGTTAATTTTTTTGAACCTACCTCGGGAATCATAACTATTGGTCGATCGCAAGTGAAAAATGTAGATAAGCATTTCTTGCGAAAGTATATTAATTATGTTTCGCAAGAGCCATATATCTTTTCAGGGTCTATTATGGAAAATTTGACTTTAGGGAATAAATCCGGGGTTTCCAAAAAAGATATATCGGAGGCTTGTCGTTTAGCTATGATCGCAGATGAGATAGAAAAAATGCCACTTCAGTATGATACATTGCTTGATGAGAATGGAAACACATTATCTGGTGGACAAAAGCAACGGATAACGATTGCAAGAGCGTTATTATCATCTGCAAAAGTTTTGATATTTGATGAATCAACAAGTGGATTAGACACAATTACTGAAAAAGCATTAGTTGATAATTTACTTTCGCTAGAAGATAGAACAATTATTTTTATCGCACATCGTCTAGCGATTGCTAAACGAACAGATAATATTTTAGTCATGGATAGTGGTAGGATAGTGGAATACGGGAATCATGAAGAATTACTGAATAAAGGTGGCTATTACGCTAACTTAGTTAATAGTTAGAGAGGATGCTATAGCCTTTAATATTTATATGATTTTCATTAAGTCGCTTGAAGGGGTGAATAAAAGATAGCGTAATATATTTAAGTAGTAAACAATTATTACAAGGAATTCCAGTTTTGCTAAATAAGGAAAAAAACACATGTACTGAGAAAAATTTGCTATTGTTAAGGTAGTTGAAGTCAGAATGTTTTAAAACGAAACGATCGTAGGTGGTGGTTTGGGTAAATCTTCCACAGCTAAACAATAGTAGTGCTACACGAAACTTCAGAGCGCATAATTGTGGCCCTTATGGTCAAGGTGGAACACCTAATTCATGTAATTTTTAGGAAGGTGAGTAAGATGAAGGCTAAATTGCATGGCAAGATAGTTGAGGTGTGGCAAGTGGATCCATATGATCAAGATCTACCGCTATGGGTCAAAGAAGCCTTTGCTAAAGGCTACTTAAGATGGGTCGACAAACGCTTGCTGATCGTGATGCCAGCTTTGAGTCCTTCGACTGTGGCTAATCTAAAACTTGGAATGGTAGGCACGCTTGGTGGTGGTTTTTGCGGTTATGCAATGTATGTTATGGCCGATAGCGGAGATTTTTTAGATGTGACTGATCATCGTGTCGTCAGTGCTCGCAAATTTTTCAAAAAATATCAATTGATCAACTGAAAAATTTCGCCCCAATGAGTTTTTAAAGAATTTTTGGGTAGCTTCTCTTGGGTCAATAGAGCTCAAACAAAATGGATAAAGGAATGCTGTATGATATAATTTAGCTAGAAACATGAACACTTTAGCGGTATCTCTTACCTATTTTGCGATGATACTCATAAAAATAAGGAGTGACTTGATGTCAAACAAAGAAATCAGCATACTTCATGTTAATGAGCTACTTACTAAATTGTATGACTCATTAGATAATGACACAGCCAAAAAAGCAACCCAAAAAGCGTATAATAAAATAAATCGTCCCACTTAAACTTTCAGCAAAATTTAAAGAGGTCCCAGAAGCGATCGAGAACTTAAAATCAGGGCTCTCAAGGCTATCGTTAGCTAAACAAAATCGACTCACTAAAGAACAAGAAGAGATCATATATGAATTGACCAAACTATCTCGCAGGTCTTTTCAAAAAGGCTTCGAGGGCTTGATGTTTGCAGGTGTTTGGTCTGCTCAATGAAAAAGCCCGCCACTTGTGGCATTGGAGACAAATTTATATTTCCTAGGAAATTTTGATCAGTTTACAAAACGTAGCTGTCTTGGATGAAAAAGCAGTGACTTAAAAAGCGTAGTTCTATACTTTTTAAGTCACTGCTTTTTCGTATATACGGTTTACAGCATGATCCCGACTGTATAGTGGATGATCATGGTGATGATCCCAACGATCAAATTGCGTAAGATAGCCGTCTTGACCATGCCATTGCCTAACTTAGCACTTAAATAACCTGTTAATGCGACTGAGACACAGACTGCTAAGATCGTGAGTGGCCATTGGTATTGAACCGGACTCAAAGTCATCGCTGCTAACGGGAAGATCCCACCGATCGAAGCTGAGACTAAAGACGAAAGCGCCGCATTCCAAGGATTCATGTATTGCCCGAGATTTAGGTTGTATTTGATGCTGATGACAGTCTCAAGGGGCTTTTTTGCCATCAGATCTTGGGCGATCAAAGCAGCAGTTTGTTCACTTACCCCTCGTTCAACGTAAAACATTTTGACAGTTGCTAGTTCACTTGAAAAATCAGTCTTTAATAATTGCTTTTCTTTAGCGACTGCCGCTTTTTCGGCATCTTTTTGAGTGCTGACTGAAGCGTACTCGCCGGCTGCCATCGAAAAAGCACAGGCAAGTAGATCGGAAAGTCCGGCGATAAAGATCGTGAACTGATCAGTTGTTGCCACCGCCACACTGAACAATACACCGACCACGGTCAAGATCCCATCATTTGAACCTAAAACACCAGCACGTAAAGTATTGAGCCGTTCACTCATTGAACTTGTTTTTTTCATCTGCGTTTACCCCCCAATAATTTTCCCGATCAAATATGTAACTGCCATCGTCAGTGTCCCCGAGATGATGTTACGGATGATACCTTGCTTTTTGTCGGCTTTACTTAAAATAGCTGCCCCTAAGCCAGTTAAGGCTAAAGCGATCAAAACCGCGATAAATGTTGCTATGATCTTGATCTTTTCGGGAAACAACGTGATCGCAAGCATTGGCAGTAATGAACCAGTTGGAAATGAGACCATTGAAGCGATCGCGGCGGCATAAGGATCGATGAGCTCATTGATGTTTAAGCCATAGCGTTCACGAACTGTGGTCACGAGAGGGTCTTTTTGCATCATTTCTTCCGTTGCTTTTTGCGCTAGATCGGGTCTGATCCCTTGAGCTAAATAATTTTGTTTGACCAGTTCAAATTCATGCTCATAGTTTAATTTTAAGCGTGATTTTTCTTCAGCGACGGCTTGTTTTTCGGAGTCTTTTTGCGTACTGACTGAAACATATTCCCCCATTGCCATCGAAACGGTCCCAGCTAGCATCCCGGCGATCCCTGAGATAAAGATCCCGTAATTGCTGGCAGAAGCCCCAGCTACCCCGACAACGATCCCCGCGACCGAGATGATCCCGTCATTTGCCCCCATGACACTTGCACGTAAAATATTGACACGCTGAGCTAAAGTTAACTTACTATTCATGATCCATAACCTCTTTTTTAGAATGATTCTAAAATATATTTTACCGCAGAATTTAAATTTGTAAACAAAAAAATTTAAGGTAACCAAAAATATTTTATCTGTATACCTATAATTATAGATCTAATGCTAACCTTTGTCTTAAGTTAACAATTTTGAGATAATAAGAGAAGATATCATCAGGCAAAGGGGGCAATGAAAATGAATCGGATAAGCAAGTTGATAGTAAGTCTTTTGGTCGGTTTAGGCTTATTTTTTACTGCGAGCAAGACAGCTTTAGCAGATGGCAATTATCAAATAACCAATTATGATGCAACGGCAAATATACGTGAAGATGGCAAGATCGATCTTACCCAACGGATAACCTACGAATTTGATGGTGATTTTAATGGGGTATATTACGACCAAAATCTGGCTAAAGTTACTGATGTCAGTGATCTTGGGGTCTCGATCACCCAAAATGGTCAAACGACGCAGTTAGCTGAGAGTTCAACTGGGGAAAACAACACATTTACGCAAACAAAAACGGCAGATAATTTAAAGCTCAAAGTCTATCATAAGGTCAGTGATGATAAGTTGACGGTGAACTATCACTATGTTTTGAGTGGCTTGATCACGAACTATCAAGATACGGCTGAGTTAAATTGGAAGATCCTTGGTGTAGGTTGGGATGTGCGCTTGCATAATGTTAAGGTGACGCTCCAATTGCCCAAACCGGTCGCTGACTTGCAAGCTTGGACACATGGGCCTTTGACTGGCTATACCGATGTTGAGCGTGCGCAAGGTAAAGTGACGCTGACACTTGCCGAACTTGATACCGATGAGATGTTGGAGACACATATGCTTTTTCCAACTTCAGTTACACCTAATAATCCTCAGGTATCTAATGAAAAGGCAAAAGAAAAAATCAGACAAGCTGAGGCTAAGTTGGCTGATGAAGCTAATCAAAAACGTAAGGCTGAAGAAAAAAGGGCTCAAGTTATCAAGCGAATTTTCAGCGGGATCGTATTTGCGCTTTCGCTAGGTTTTATCGGGATCTTGGTGATTAACCCAGGAAATAAAAAGACTAAATTACCGCCACTCAAGCATAGCTATGAGATCCCTAAATATGCGCCTGAAGTAGCTTTTGCGGTATTGAACCAAACGTTACCGGATAATCAAGCGTTTAGTGCCCATTTATTGGATCTTGCAGGTCAGGGCAAGTTAGAGATCGTTGAAGCTTCCGGCAAAAAGAACTATTTGATCAAGTTAAAAGATAAGGTACTTTTGGAAGATGGATTGTTGCATTTTCTCTTTAAAAATGTCGGAAATGGGACCGAATTTGATCTAAAGACCCTTAAGCAAGTAAAAAACAAGCGCAGTAGATCCAAAGCGCTCAGTCAAAAATTTGATAAATGGGCTAAGCAGGTAAAAAATCAAGCTGATGCCTATAACTATGTCGATAAAAAGACCCGCGCTTGGTGTATCACCGTTATGCTAGGTGCTCTTGTCAACTTAGGGATCTTATTGTTGGCAGGGGTCATCTTTAGTGGAATGATCAGATGGATCTGTTTAGGCTTAGGGCTCGTGATCATTTTATTAAGTGCCAAGTATTTGCTGACGCATTCGGGCTATACGCCAAAAGGAGAAAGAGAGATCTATGAATTACGGTGTTTCAAAGCGATGTTAAAAGATGTTGGCCGGTTTGATCTGCGTGAAGTAGGAGACGTTGTTTTATGGGAACAGATCATGCCGTATGCAGTGGCATTTGGTCTAGCTAAAAAGGTCATCAAGGCTTTGAAAGCCGAGTTTAGTGTAGCTGAATTAGAGAATGGTTTTGGAATTTATTATGCTTTGTATTTTGCAGGTAGTTGGAATGACAGTTTCACCTCAAGTTTTGAGCAAAGTATTGCAGCAGCCAATGTTGATTCGTCGGCTAGTGGTAGTTCTGGCGGGTTCTCTGGTGGCAGTTCCGGTGGCGGTGGCGGCGGGACCGGCGGCGCATTTTAGAGGCGGAGTTGCTAAACATATTTCAAAGGCAGTGCTAAGAAATCTTAAGGATTTCTTAGCACTGCTTTATTATTATTTTAAGTAAAAAACCGGATAATGATGAGCAGGTATTATTGTAGTAGTTGTTCTTTGCTTAGTCGGAAAGAAAGCGCTATACTGATTAAGTAAAGTCATATTTATAAAAGAATATACTTTATGGAGGGCTTATGGAACAAACATTGTATTTAATGCGACATGGTGAAACATTATTCGACCAATTGGGTAAGATCGAAGGCTGGAGTGATTCACCGCTCACCAAAAACGGTATCAAACAAGCTAAGCGAGCAGGTGAATACTTTAAAGCAATTGATCTTTCGGCTGCCTATTGTTCAGCTTCTGAGCGTTGTTGTGATACTTTGCGTCAAGTTACCTCATTGCCATATATGCGTCTAAAGGGCTTAAAGGAACAAAACTTTGGTCTGCTTGAAGGGGAGCATGATTATCTACAACATTTGCGCCCCTATGGTGATCTTTTTGTTAAGTACGGTGGTGAAAGTGATTCTGAAGTTCAAGATCGGATCGTTACGACTTGTACTGAATTGATGCACCGTTCCAGTGGACAGACAGTTTTGGCAGTTACCCATGCCAATGCGTGTTTACAATTTATCAAACGCTGGGATGACCAGCTTGAGCTCTCCAGTATCCCAAATGGGGCGATCTTTAAATATGACTTCAATAAAGAAAATGACACGTTTGAACTGTTAGAACAAGTAAAGTTAACGGTTTAGGCAAGAAAGGGTGAGCTGATTGGCTTTTAAGAAAGATTTTTTGTGGGGTGGCGCGACGGCTGCTAACCAATATGAAGGTGGCTTTGCTGAAGATGGTAAAGGTCTAAATGCGATCGATGTTTTAACGAATGGCTCAGCGACTGAACCACGTAAAGTTACCTGGGTACGATCTGATGGTACGACAGGCGCAACGCCACTTGAATGGGGAAGTGCTTTTGAACTGCCAGCTGGCGCAAGACCGGCATTAGTCGATGGGTATTACTATCCAAGTCATACGGCGACAGATTTTTATCATCACTACGAAGAAGACCTTAAATTGATGGCGGAGATGGGATTTAAGTGTTACCGGCTTTCACTCAATTGGTCACGGATCTTTCCAAATGGCGATGAAAAAACGCCAAATGAAGCTGGGCTAGCCTTTTATGATAAGATCTTTGACCTCTGCCAACAATATGGGATAGAACCATTGGTGACTCTTTCACACTATGAGACTCCCCTTGGACTGATCAATGACTATGGTGGTTGGAAAAATCGCAAGTTGATCAAATTCTTTGAGAATTATGTGCGGACCGTCTTTACACGCTATAAGGGCAAAGTAAAGTATTGGTTGACTTTTAATGAGATCAATGCGGTCGATCTAGCTCCATATATGGGAGCCGGACTGTTAGATTCGAGTTTGCAAAGTCGGGCGCAAGCGGCACATGATCAATTTGTCGCTAGTGCTTTGGCCGTTAAGTTAGCTCATGAGATCGATAAAAATATGCAGGTCGGGATGATGTTAGCCTATCAGCCGGTATATCCGTATACTTGTGATCCCGCCGATCAGATCAAGGTCATGGAATACAACCAAAAGATGCTTTTTTATGCCGATGTTCAAGCAAGTGGGTGCTATCCTAACTATAAATTGAAAGAATATGAACGTGAAGGGATCACGCTTGATATTTCACCAGAAGATCATGCTCTGCTCAAAGACTATCCGGTCGATTTTATTAGCTTTTCTTGTTATGGATCAAATGTCTTAACAACGCATGAAAAAGAAGCCGTTGATAGTGGGAATCTAGGGATCAATGGGATCAAGAATCCTTACTTAGAGACCAATGCTTGGGGCTGGGCCACTGACCCCGATTGTTTGCGGCTAGCTTTGAACGTTTTGTGGGATCGTTATCACAAACCACTTTGGATCGTGGAAAATGGCTTAGGTTGGAGTGACGAACTCACAAGTGATGGCAAAGTCCACGATGATTATCGGATCAAATATTTAAAGGAAAATATCCAATCGATGAAAGATGCGGTAAACCTAGATGGGGTCGAGTTGCTGGGCTATACGATGTGGGGCTGCATCGACCTTGTTTCCAACGGGACAGGTGAGATGAAGAAACGCTATGGTTTTGTCTATGTCGAGCGCGATGATTTTGGCAAAGGTAGCTTGAAGCGAATTCCGAAAGATTCATTTTACTGGTACCAAAAAGTTATTGCCTCAAATGGTGAAGATCTGACGATTTAATGACGCCCAGCCGG